>NZ_CP014691.1:2382500-2697500 GCF_002005465.1 Neoasaia chiangmaiensis
TGGTAGAGTATACCAAGGCGCTTGAGAGAACGATGCTGAAGGAACTAGGCAAATTGCTCGTGTAACTTCGGGATAAACGAGACCCGATCGTGGGCAACCATGACCGGGTGGCACAGACCAGGGGGTAGCGACTGTTTAGTAAAAACACAGGGCTGTGCGAAGTCGAGAGACGACGTATACGGCCTGACGCCTGCCCGGTGCCGGAAGGTTAAGAGGAGATGTGCAAGCATTGAATTGAAGCCCCGGTAAACGGCGGCCGTAACTATAACGGTCCTAAGGTAGCGAAATTCCTTGTCGGGTAAGTTCCGACCTGCACGAATGGCGTAACGACTTCCCCGCTGTCTCCAGCATCGGCTCAGCGAAATTGAATTCCCCGTGAAGATGCGGGGTACCCGCGGTCAGACGGAAAGACCCTATGAACCTTTACTGCAGCTTTGCAGTGGCATCAGAGACATTCTGTGTAGGATAGGTGGGAGGCTTTGAAACCGGGGCGCCAGTTCCGGTGGAGCCATCCTTGAAATACCACCCTGAATTTTTCTGATGTCTAACCGAGACCAGTCTAGCCTGGTCCGGGACCCTGCATGGTGGGCAGTTTGACTGGGGCGGTCGCCTCCCAAAGTGTAACGGAGGCGCGCGATGGTGGGCTCAGGTCGGTCGGACATCGACTGTTGAGTGCAATGGCATAAGCCCGCCTGACTGCGAGAGTGACAGCTCGAGCAGAGACGAAAGTCGGCCATAGTGATCCGGTGGTCCCACGTGGACGGGCCATCGCTCAACGGATAAAAGGTACTCTAGGGATAACAGGCTGATCTCCCCCAAGAGTCCACATCGACGGGGAGGTTTGGCACCTCGATGTCGGCTCATCACATCCTGGGGCTGGAGCAGGTCCCAAGGGTTCGGCTGTTCGCCGATTAAAGTGGTACGTGAGCTGGGTTTAGAACGTCGTGAGACAGTTCGGTCCCTATCTGCCGTGGGTGTATGAGACTTGAGAGGATTTGTCCCTAGTACGAGAGGACCGGGATGAACATACCTCTGGTGCACCGGTTGTCGCGCCAGCGGCACAGCCGGGTAGCTAAGTATGGACGGGATAACCGCTGAAAGCATCTAAGCGGGAAACCCACCTCAAAACGAGGTCTCACAGGGCCGTGCAAGACCAGCACGTCAATAGGCCGGGTGTGGAAGCGCAGTAATGCGCGCAGCTAACCGGTCCTAATCGCCCCTATCGCTCACACAACGCCTCCTCACCACAGCGTGACGGTAGGCACACACATGCACAGCAGTCATCCACGCAACACACACACACAACCCATCACCAACCTATCCCACCCCCAAAAAGGGTGGTTCAGAAGACCTGGTGGCCATGGCGGGAGACTTCCACCCGATCCCTTCCCGAACTCGGCCGTGAAACGCCCCAGCGCCTATGATACTGCATCTCAAGATGCGGAAAAGTCGGTCGCCGCCAGGTCCCCTGAACTACCCACACAATCACCAACGCGGGGTGGAGCAGCCCGGTAGCTCGTCAGGCTCATAACCTGAAGGCCGCAGGTTCAAATCCTGCCCCCGCAACCATGAATTAAGCGACTGATATCGCACACTAAAACCCGCCCTCACCGGCGGGTTTTTTGTTGCCCAAATCACCCCGCAGGAAACACATAGGAAACAAACGGAGTCAAAGACCAGCGTAGTTTCCGCCGGAATCACGGACGCGTGATAGCTTGGGGGGATGGCTTCACGTCTGCCCAGGCTATGAACGGGTCCTGTCGAAGCAGACGTGAAACTGGTCGAGGCCGGCCGTCCCCGGCGAAAGGGGCGAGCGGTCTCGGGCTGAAAGTTCAGCCCTGGATAAAGGCAAGGAGGTCGGCGTTGACTGGTCTTGCTGGATCTGGGCCAGGCCGCGACTTGCGCCTGGATAGATCTTCAGCGTGGCGTTCGGCACCAGCTTGGCCGACAGCAGGGCTGAGGTGCCGATCGGCACGATCTGGTCGTCATCGCCATGGACGATCAGGGTCGGCTGGACCTATGGGCCGGGCGACAAGGTGATGCAGATCGCCAACGATTATGACCGGGATGTCTTCAACGGGGACCTCGGCGTTATCGACAGGATTGATGTGGAAGAGGGCGAACTGACGGTCTTATTCGATGGTCGGGAGGTCGTTTATGGTTTTGGGGAACTGGACGAGCTGGTGCTCGCCTACGCCACGACCATCCACAAGAGCCAGGGATCGGAATACCCGGCCGTCGTCATCCCGCTGGTGACCCACATTACGCCATGCTGGCGCGGAACCTGCTCTATACGGGTGTGACACGGGGGCGGAAGCTCGTTGTGCTGGTCGGGCAGAAGAAGGCGCTGGCCATCGCCGTGCGGAATAAGGGCGGGAGGCGGCGGTGGTCGAAGCTAAGGGAGTGGCTGGCGGGTAGCGTCGCATGACGGAGTGACGGGGGTGGTCTCGAAGATCGAGCACATGCTGCTGCGCTTCGAAAGCACGCGGGACGAGGCGGTGCGGAGTCTGGAGGAATGGGCAGCAACATGCGCGCTCGTGGGACGTGCTGGCGCTTGGAAGCGACTGGGAGGTCATGTGCGAGGTCGTGACCTTCGCAGCATCCTGCGAGGGTGGTGGCATGCGCCTGTATGGTCAGCCGCCTGCGTCTCGACGCCCGTCTATTCGATCCGCCGCCCATCCGCCGACCCGGAACAGTGGGGCGTCCGCGGCGGACGGGAAACCGGCAGCCCACGCTTGCAAGTCGATTGGATCATCCCGATACACAATGGCGCCTGACGACAATCGCCAACTGCTATGGCGGCCAGGATCAATGCGTTGAATTCATTTCTGGCACCGCGCTGTGGCATCACCTCGGTCGCGCCGTACCCATCCGCTATGTTCTGGTTCGCGATCCGGGCAACCGTTTTCGTCCGCAAGCTTTCCTGTGCACCGATCTCGACGCGGCACCTGAGGATATCGTCCGCTGGTTCGTCCGGCGGTGGTCGATGGAGGTGACGTTCGCCGAAACACGGCGACATCTCGGTATTGAGACACAGCGCCAGTGGTCCGATCCTGCCATAGCCCGCACGACGCCGGTGCTGATGGGTCTGTTCTCGGTCGTGACACTGGCTGCCAACGATCTCCACCGGACCAAAACCATCAGGCCGCTCGCCGCGACGTGGTATCACAAGCAGACGCTGACATTCAGCGATGTCGTCGCTGCCGTTCGAAGAGAATTATGGGCTTCACAGGTCGCCGTCAACGACCGATACTCAAAAAATACCTTCGTTACTTTTCAATGCCTTGCTCACCAATGCCTGCTACGCGGCGTAAACCGCCAAAGTCCAGCTCAGAGTCTGTTTGAAAAAGCACGCCGATGGTGTGTCTCCCAGCACCTTGGCAGGTGTCTTCAGATGATCGCTGCGTTTCGATGTATGGAGACCTGATCCGGGAGCAGTTCATCAGGCATCCTTTAATGCGTCCTTTGGTATTTCCAGACACATGGTGGATCCGTATTGATGCCGTTCAAAGCGGTGTCGAGAGGCGCGTTTCCATTGGGGGCGGGCCATAACAATGCTCGCCGGGATGCAAAAAAGCACCGGCGGTCAGAGATCCCTTGCAAGCCGTGGTTACCCGGCAGAACAGGCGTGGAAGTCGTCCCGCCCGACCCACCAAGCGTATCGCGGACAACGGGATCTATAATTGCCAATGATAACGTACGCGATTTCGAAATACTTTCCTGATCGAAAAGTTCTTGATGCGCAACGTGAGCGGCATACTTTCCTTCGACGAAATTCAGCACCGCGCGATCAATGGATGGAGAATACTGTGGCCCGCAGGACAAGTGACGTTTTTCTGGTGTCCACCATCCTTTCGCTGTGCGCAGCCGCTTGGGCTTCCGACGCATGGGCGCAGTCTGTTGCGCAGGATGCGACTGCGCGTCACCCGTCAGCATCGCATACGGCGCCTACCCGTGCTGCAACACCCCCGAAGCCTACGGGCGACACTCCCGAGGGCGAGGCCGTGATCGTCACCGGCACCCGCGACAGCCACCGCAAGGCCCGCAACAGCCTGGCCCCGGTCGACATTGTCACGGCGCGGCAGTTGCAGCAGACGGGCGAAACGGACCCGTCTCGCGCGCTTACGCGCCTGACGCCTTCGATTTCGATGAGTGCCTATGGCAACGATACCGCGGCGTTCAATTCCACGATCCGCATGCGGGGGCTCAACCCGAATGAAGTGCTGATCCTGGTCGATGGCCAGAGGCGTCATCAGACCAGCATCATGAGCTATGATACGGGGCCCGAGCAGGGTGCCACGCCGACCGACCTCGACACGATCCCGGCGAGCATGATCGACCATATCGAGGTGCTGCGCGACGGCGCCGCAGCACAGTATGGCTCGGATGCGATCGCGGGCGTCGTCAATGTCATTCTCAAGAAGAACGCGACCCGCGGCGGTGCCTACAGCCAGATCGGGCAGACCGAACAGGGAGACGGATTTTCGGTCATTGCGGGATTCGACAAGGGATTTTCCTGGGGTCCAGACGGATATGTCCATCTGAGCTACGATTACAAGCATCAGGATCACACGATTCGCAGCGGGCCCGACAACCGGACCGGCCAGTTCGACAACAAGACGCTCGGGCAGCCGGAAATGACGCGTCACGCGTTCGGCATGACCTTCGGGAGGGACATTCTTGCCCAGAGTCTGTCGTTTTTCGGAAATGCGACCTACGCGCACAAGCATGGCGAGAGCTACCAGAATTATCGCCTGCCGTCGTCCTTGCCCGAGATCTACCCGAACGGATACACCCCGATCCAGACGGACAACGAAAACGACTATTCGGTGACGCTCGGCTTCAAGGGTGAGCAGTTCCTCGGATTTGACTGGAAACTGTCTTCCACGTGGGGTGAGGACATTGCCGATATCGGCAACAAGAACTCGGCCAACCTGTCCTATTACGATACCTACGGTTCCACGCCGACGAATTTCCTGATCGGCCGGTATCGCAATACGCAGTGGACCAACAATTTCGATCTGCGCCGGTCGGTTGATGTCGGGCTCGCGCGCCCCGTGACGTTCGCAGGCGGTGCCGAATACCGCTACGAGCACTACGACATCTCCGCGGGTAGTCCGGCCTCCTATTACGGCAGCGGCTCGCAGGGCTTGGGCGGCATCATTCCGGGTGTCGCGGGTGGACACAGCCGGGATGTCACGGCCGGTTATATCGACGTGGACATCCACCCTGTCCGACAGTTCGACGTCGATCTGGCCGGCCGCACCGAGCATTATACGGATGTTGGTGACACGCAGATCGGCAAGATCGCCGCACGGTATGATCTCTCGCGCCGGGTTGCCTTCCGTGCTGCCATCAGTAGCGGTTTCCGGGCGCCGACGCTTGCGGAGGAATATTTCAGCAACATCGTGACCGATGCGACCGGCGGCGCCAGCGGCCTGCTGGCGACAGGATCTCCTGGCGCGCGGCAGATCGGCGCGAGCAGGCTGAAGCCGGAGCGTTCGACGAACGCCAGCGGCGGGATCGTGCTCGAGCCGGTGGATCGCTGGCACGTCGCGGCGGATGTCTATCAGATCAATATCCGCGACAGGATCGTCGGCGGCGGCCGCGTAAACGGGCAGGAGGCGATCGATGCGATCGAGGCCAACGGCATTCCGCTGCAGACCGCGACGCCGAGCGACGTCTCGGCGAACTACCTGACTAATGGTGCGAGCACACGGACGCAGGGTCTAGATATCACATCCGACTATCTGTGGCGCTCAGGACGTTATGGACGGTTCCTGTTCAGCCTTGCACTGAATCTGAACCGCACGACGATCTATCACATGGCCCTCAATGCCTCGGGCGAGCCTGAACTGAACAGCCAGCTTGCGACCTATCTGACGAATGCGACCCCGCGCAGCAAGATCATCATGGGAGTCAACTGGAACTACCGCAATTTCGACGTCATGCTACGTGAGACCCGGTTCGGAAGCCTCGCCGAAAACCTGACGTTTTTCGCGGCCGGACCGAACCAGTATTCGACGTCCGTGTTCCAGCATTTCATCAACGAACCGCGTTGGAACACCGATATCGAGGTTGGCTACAAGCCTGTGAATTACCTCCGCGTGGCCATGGGTGCGCGTAACGTGACCAACATCAAGCCGAGAAAACTGCCGGAGGCGAACAGCTATCTGGGGTCATACTGGTATTCGATCCGCAACGGTCAGATGGGCTTCAATGGCGGTTTCTACTATCTGCGGGCGAACGTGACGTTCTGAACGCGCATCAGGGACGCGACGAGGATCCGGTGCCAACATGGCACCGGGATCCTGCGGGGTGCCGGCCTGATGTGCTTCCGCGCGGATTTCGCGTAGGTATGGAGCCTGTTCCGAAATGAGGGCGGAGCGCGAGCGCCAGTTTGAAGATGCATGCTAGATGTTTGGTCCCGGGGTTTGATGGTGCAGTCTTTTCGCCGGAATGGAAGGAAGCACTATGGGCCAGGTTCACCACGGGAGCGCCACAACGACAGCGGCAGTCCGTCGAGCGATACAACATAGTCAAGCGAGCTTGAGGGCACTGGCGAAACGCTACGGGATCAACCAGAAGACGGTCGCGAAGTGGAAGAAGCGGTCCGACGTTCTGGATCGCCCAACGGGACCACGGCCAGTATCTTCACCAGTCCTTTCGGTCGAAGATGAGGCGATCATCGTGGCGTTTCGTCGCCATACGCTGCTGCCGCTGGACGACTGCCTTTACGCGTTGCGGGCGACGATCCCGCATCTGACCCGGTCGTCACTGCACCGGTGCCTCCAGCGGCATGGTATATCCCGGCTGCCCGACACCACGGGCGACAAGCCCAAACGCTCGAAGTTCAAGCGCTATCCGATCGGCTACTTCCATATCGATCTGGCCGAGGTTCGGACGGAAGCGGGGCGCCTTTACCTGTTCGTCGCCATCGACAGGACATCAAAATTTGCCTTTGTCGAACTACATGAAAAGGCAACACGGCGCGTAGCCGGCGATTTCCTTCGGACCCTGGCCGCTTCCGTGCCGTATCGCATTCACACGGTCCTGACAGATAACGGCACGCATTTCACCGATCCGTCCGGCAACAGTTGGACGCCCGAAGACATCAAGGCAATGCGTGCCGAAAAAATCCTGTTCCGTTGCCATTCCTTTGAACTGGCCTGTGCCGATCTGGACATCGAGCACCGCCTGACCAAGCCGCGTCATCCATGGACAAACGGCCAGGTCGAGCGGATGAACCGGACAATCAAGGACGCGACCGTCAAGCGCTTTTACTACGAGACGCACGACCAGCTTCGCCAGCATCTCAGCGACTTCGTTGCGGCCTACAATTTCGCGCGCCGTTTGAAGACCCTTCGGGGCCTCACGCCCTATGAATTCATTTGCCAGCAATGGCAGCACGAGCCATCAAGGTTCACGCAAAACCCGCACCATCAAACCATGGGACTAAACACGGCAGAAAGCCTTCGGATCGCGGCGTTCTGACGTCGGGAAACCTGACCTTGGGCGTGACCCTTCAGGCTGCTTTCATGCATACTGCGACATTTCCAGACAGGCTCCGAGCGCTGCACGCAAGGAATACACGCGCGTGCGGTTCTCCGGCATCGGGGCGCAGTGACGATGATAGCCGCCCTTCGCAAGCTGCCGCGCGCAGCTGGAGGATGCGCCCTCAGCGCGCATCGTCCAGACATCGTTGCAGGCCCCTGCCTCGATCACGGGCTCTCCCAAAACGACACACTGGGGTGGCAGGCTCGGTCTGCCCCTGCGCTAAACCGGACTGTTGCGCCCGGGCGATGCGACACATGGTCATCATGGCGCGCTGCGCGGTGGGGACGACGTGTGCAGCGGCCGCGTGGCATGTCGAACGTACCGGCAGGCCCCGTAGAAGCCGTGCGCCATGCACGATCTTCCGGCCGGGCCGAGCGATGTTGTCTCGCCTTGGGGTCAGACCATGGCCATCAGCGCCACGTTGCCGCCGGCGGCTGTCGTATTGGTAGTGCAGACGCGTTCTGCGACCAGCCATTCCAATGAATAGGCGCCCTGTGCATCGCCCGTATGCAGGGTGACGATCGGCCCGTCGCGGTCCGCGAGCCTGCGCGCCACGTCCCGCACGACATCGCCCTGTCCGCCGCAGAGCGCCGCGTCGATCGCTGACGCGGACCGGTCGGATCGTATCCTGCCGTGCAGATCGTCCGGCAGCGGCGGGAAGGACTGATAGATCGGCATCGGCACGAGGCAGTCATTGCCTGTGGCCAGTGCTGCGACGATCTGCTGGCAGACATCCGCCAGTGTCGGTCCGGCACACAGGACAGCCCCGCGTGGGGCCAGGCCATAGGTATTCGTCTCGCCGACCGGGCCAGGCAGCGTGAGAATGGCGCCAAGTGGCGTGGAGGCTGGTATGACAACGGGACAGGCCGGAAGGTTCGTGCCCACCCAGCGCGCAAAGGCGCCGCACGGAGCGGGCAACGCGCGTTCCAGTTCGGCAGGGATCGCACTAGATGCCGCTACAAGACGCCTCAGATAAAGCGGCCCACCTGCCTTGGGCCCGGTGCCCGATAGTCCGTGACCGCCGAACGGCTGCACGCCGACCACGGCGCCGACAAGGTTGCGGTTGACATAGACATTCCCGGCTGCCGCTTTTGCGGTTAGGGTCTCGATCGTATGGTCGACCCGTGAATGCACGCCAAAGGTCAGCGCGTAGCCGGTGGCATTGATTGCCTTCATGAGGGCCGGCAGGGCATCTCTCGCATAACGCACCACGTGCAGGACCGGGCCGAAGACCTCTTGCCCAAGGGTATTCAGATCGTCTATCTCGATCAGTGTTGGCGCTACGAATGTGCCCTGCGCGCATTCGAGTGTGGGGTCCGTCTGGAACACCGGGTATCCGCGCGTGCGCATGGCTTCGACGTGATCGAGAATGCCGGCGCGGGCCTCGGCGGAAATAACAGGTCCGATGTCGGTCTGCGGATGCGCGGGATTGCCGACCCGCCATTCGCGCATCGCGCCCTTGAGCATTGCAAGTACGCGATCGGCGCAGTCGTCCTGCAGGCAGAGGACCCGCAGGGCACTGCATCGCTGGCCTGCGCTGTCGAACGCCGAGGACATGACGTCGGCCACGACCTGCTCGGTCAACGCCGAACTGTCGACGATCAGGGCGTTCTGGCCGCCTGTCTCCGCAATGAGCGGCACCGGGCGCCCGTCCGGATTGAGGCGGGTGGCGAGCTGTTTCTGGATCAGGCGCGCAACAGCGGTCGAGCCCGTGAACAGCACGGCGTTCACGCGCGGATCGCCGACCAGATGTGCCCCGGCTTCTCCATCGCCCGGAACGAAGTGCAGCGCATCGTGCGGGATGCCGGCGTCGTGGAGAATGCGGACGGCGGCGCGCGCGATGAGCGGTGTCTCTTCGGCGGGTTTTGCGAGCACTGCATTTCCGGCCGCAAGGGCTGCGGACACCTGACCGAGGAAAATGGCCAGCGGGAAGTTCCACGGGCTGATGCAGGTCACAACGCCCAGCGGACGCACTGTGGCATCCGCAGCGTGCGCGCGGATGCCTGCGGCGTAATAGCGCAGGAAATCCACCGCCTCGCGAATTTCGGACACCGCATTGGCCAGTGTCTTGCCGGCCTCGCGCATGATCAGGCCCATCAGCGGCGCCATGTCGCGCTCCACCATGTCGGCTGCCATTTCCAGCATCCGCGCACGATCCGTAGCCGGAACCGCAGCCCACGCCAGAGCTGCACGCGTGGCCCGGGCCAGAGCATCCTCACGTGCTTGCAGCGTGGCGAACGCGATATGGCCGACGACATCCGACCTGTCGGCCGGGTTGAGAACGGCAACGCCGTGGATCTCGCCGAAAGGCGTTGCTGGCTTCGTCAGACACGCGCCGAGTGCGCGCAGGGTATTCTCGTTCGTGAGGTCCAGACCGACCGAATTGCGGCGCTCGGGCCGGAAGAGGTCCAGCGGCGGCACGATGGCCTGATCCGGCTTCAGCCTGGCGAGCAGCGTCACGGGATCACAGATCAGATCCTCCACGCTGACGGAAGGATCCTGAATGCGATTGACGAATGAAGAGTTCGCGCCGTTTTCGAGCAGGCGGCGGACGAGGTAGGCCAGCAGCGTCTCATGCGTCCCGACCGGTGCGTAAACCCGTACGGGGCGGTCAAGTTTTTTCGACCCGACGACTTCATTGTAGAGGCTTTCGCCCATTCCGTGGAGGCACTGGAATTCGAAACGGCCTGGAGAGAAATCCGGCCCGGCCAGAGTATAGATGCTGGCCAGCGTCTGGGCGTTGTGCGTGGCGAACTGGGGGAAAACCGCATCCGGCGCATCGAGCAGCTTCCGTGCGCATGCGAGATAGGAGATATCGGTATGGACCTTGCGGGTGAATACCGGAAAATCCGCAAGGCCATCGACCTGCGCGCGCTTGATCTCGCTGTCCCAGTAGGCACCTTTCACAAGGCGGACCATGATCCGGTGGCGGGTCCGCCGGGCAAGGTCGATCACCCAGTCCAGCACGAAGGGCGCGCGTTTCTGATAGGACTGCACGACGAAACCGATCCCCTGCCAGCCGGCAAGGGCCTCGTCGAGACAGAGGGCCTCCAGCAGGTCGAGCGAAAGCTCCAGCCGGTCCGCTTCCTCGGCGTCGATGTTGAAGCCGATGTCGTAATGGCGCGCCAGACGGGCGAGTGCTGCGAGATGCGGGAGAAGTTCGGCCATCACGCGATCGCGCTGGAGGCGGTTGTAGCGCGGATGCAGTGCTGAAAGCTTTATGGAAATTCCCGGACCTTCATAAACGCCCGCGCCCTGCGCTGCCCGCCCGATGGCGTGAATGGCTCTCTCGTAATCCCGATAATAGCGCGCGGCGTCGGCCGCGGTCATCGCGGCTTCCCCCAGCATGTCATACGAGTAGCGAAAACCGCGCGTGACGAACGGCCGGCTGTTCTTCAGGGCGTCCTCGATCGTCTGCCCGGTCACGAACTGCTCGCCCATGAGACGCATCGCCATGTCCACGCCGCGCCGGATCACGGGTTCGCCGCAGCGGTGGAGCAGGGCATCGAGCGTCCGGGGCAGACGCGAACCGTCGCGTTCGGCCAGGAACCGGCTCGAGATCACTAGTCCCCATGTGGCCGCGTTGACGAAAAGAGGCGTCTTGCGATCGAGATGGCCGCGCCAGTCGCCATAGGCGATCTTGTCGCGGATCAGCGCGTCCCGGGTCGCGGCGTCAGGAATGCGCAGGAGGGCCTCTGCGAGACACATCAGGGCAACGCCTTCCCGCGACGAAAGGTCATATTCCCGGACCAAGCCCTGCACGATGCCGGAAGCACCACCGCTCCGAAGCGCCTCGACCAGTGTCCGTGCCGACGTATCGGCGAGGGCCGCCTGTTCGGCCGTAAGCCGCGCGCCCGCGGACAGGTGCGCGACCCGGTCCGCCTCGGGTGCCAGCGTATGATCGGTGATGGCGCGACGCAGGGCGCAACGATCCGGCACGGCGGCGCCGAGGGCGAAGAAAAAGCTGTTCATGCGGAGCACCCTCATCGTTTCAGTCTGATAACGGCGTTCCTTACGCGGCCCGTGTCCGAATTTGGTGCGGATCTTGCCGCCTGCCGTCGTATAAAACCCTGTTGCAGGGCATTCCTGCCGTATGAAATTTGGCGGAGAGGAATGTGTTGGACGAGATCGACCGCAGGATTCTCAGGCATCTCCAGAGAAGCGGCCGCATGACGAATATCGAACTGTCGCGCGCCATCCATCTGAGTGCCACGGCCACTCTCGAGCGTGTCCGGAGGCTGGAGCAGGGCGGCGTCATTCGCGGCTACATGGCCCGGCTCGATCCGGAGACGCTCCAGCTCGGGCTTGTCGTGTTCGTCCAGGTGACGCTGGACCGGACGAGCCCTGATATTTTCGATGCATTCTCGCAGGCGGTCCGGTCCATCCCGCAGGTCTGCGAATGCTATATGGTGGCCGGCGGTTTCGATTATCTGGTCAAGGCGCGCGTGCGTGACATGAACGCCTACCGGACGTTTCTTGGCAGGACGCTGGCGCGCCTTCCCGGCGTGCGCCAGACTCACACCTACACGGTCATGGAGGAAATCAAGGCCGATCCGGAACTGCCGCTATGATGGCCGAGCGCGGGCGGCGAGCCGACAGGCTGCCAGATCCCACGCCGCACACCCGACGCTCTTAAAAAAGATGGGGCGGCCATCTGCCGGCGGCGTGTTCAGGCAACTCGCGAGTGAGCGCACCCCGGACCACTCCTTCCCGGCCTGGATGATGTCGCCCGCCTCTGTCGGCGCGCCGATCGGATCGTCCACCACGCAAAGACTGCCATGCACGATTCCGGGACCGATCTCGATCATCTCGGGGCGGAACGCGCCGACGCCGATGACGAGCGTGTCGGGTGCAGGCTTGCGGTCGTACAGAACGTCCCGGCTGCTCGTGACGGTCAGGACGACATCGTAATGCGCATCGGGCGTCTGCGTGTCCTCGGATTGCAGACGCAGATGGGGAAAGGAGCTGGCCATGAGACGTGCCACGGCCTCCGGGCGCCGCCCGCGGATCGAAACGGTCAGTCCCGGGTAAAGCGCATTCAGCGCCTCGAGATGCACCCGCGCCTGAGCGCCAGTGCCAATCAGCAGTACATGTTCGAGTGCGGGCGGCCTGAAGCAGGAGAGGCCCAACATCGAGATCGCCGCCGTGCGGCGTTCGGTGACGGTGATGCCATCCAGTGCGAACAGGAAACGGCCGCAGGCGGCGTCGAGGGCGGTCACCTGCCCCTGCAGGGTGGGCATGGTCTGGTTGCCGGGGAAGATGGTCAGCAGCTTGTGTGCGAGCAGGTCATCACCGCACGCGACCATCGAAAGCACGGTTCCCGCCCGGTCGCGCGTGGGAACGACCAGACGCTCGGGGCAGACGATGTCGCCCCGGGCATATTCGGCGATTGCCGCGCGCAGCGTGTCGATGAGTGGCTGGAACGGAAGCGCCTGCCCGGTTTCTTGGGCATTGAGTGTATGCATCGGTGTTCTCGGCGGCAGATCGGGCGACGGGCGCCCGGAGCAGGGGTGACCGGCAGGGGTGACGATCAGGGGATGCGGGCGACCAGCGTCATCTCGACCTTCCACCCTGGGTCCGCCAGGCGGGCTTCGACCGTGGCGCGGGCCGGCTTGCAGGCGGCATCGAGCCAGGCATCCCATGCCCGGTTCATGGCGTCGATCGTGGTGATGTCGGGCAGGAAAATCTGTACCGAAAGAATGTCGGCCTTGCTGCTGCCGGCCTGCGCGAGCAGCGCGTCGATCTGTTTCAGCACGTCGGCGGTCTGCCGTTCCGTGTCCAGCGCCGGATCCTGTGTCACCTGTCCCGCGAGCCAGACGAGGCCGCCATGGATGACGGCGCCGGACAGGCGCTCGTGGGGATCGAGCCGTGTGATGCTCATGATTAAGTCTCCCTTGAAGTCCGGATCGTTCAGATCACCACGTCCGTGAGCGCCATGACAGCGTCCATGTAGGCGGTATAGAGCTGGGTGAAGACCGGCCCCGGCCGACCGGGGCCGATGGCATGCCCGTCGATGTCGACCACGGGAATGGCGATCGTGGATGCGCTCGTATAGAAGGCCTCGGCCGCCGTGAGCGCCTCGTCGCGCGTGAAGGGACGCTCCACGATGCGCAGTCCGCGCTCGCCCGCGATGCGCAGGATCGTCCGCCGCGTGATGCCCGGCAGGATCTCGTGCGACAGGCTGCGCGTGATGATGGCGCCGTCCTGCGTGACGATGTAGGCGGTCGAGGATGCGCCTTCGGTGATGGTGTCGCCCCGCGTCATCCAGGCTTCCGCCATGCCCGCCTCAGCTGCCGCGCGTTTTGCGAGAACCTGTGCGAGCAGCGATGTGGACTTGATGTCGCACCGGGCCCAGCGGAGATCGGGAAGCGTCATGATCCGCGCTCCTGTTCTGGTCAGAGGATTGTCCTGAACGGGCGAGAACTGGGGGAACATGACGACCGTCGGCTGAAGATCGTCGGGGTATTTGAATGCACGCTCGGCGACGCCTCTGCTGACCTGGATATAAATGAGGCCGTTGCGCAAGGCGTTGCGCCGGACAATGCCTTCCTCGATGCGACGCCAGTCATCGGCGGGAAAAGGGTTCGAGATGCCGATCTCCCGTAACGACCGATCCAGTCGGGCCAGATGCGCCGCATCGTCCACCAGACGCCCCTCGATCACGGCGGTCACTTCATAGACGCCGTCGCCGAACAGAAATCCTCTGTCCATGACGGGGATCGTGGCGTCCGCCAGCGGCATGAATTGTCCACGAATATAGCCGATACGGTTGTCTGTCGTCACGTGTAATTCCCCTGATCCGGCCCCGGGCGGTTGTTCTGAAATGCCATCATAGGAACTTCGGGTGCAGCGCGCGTATCGGATATCGCCCGAGCCTATTTGCCGTCCTGATAGTGCCGTTCGTTTCGCGATACGACAGCAGCGCGGGGGCACTGGTAGCATGGCACGCGTTTGAAAGCCGGATATGGCATTGGCGGGAGCACAGGCGGACATGCAGCATTTCGATATCATTTTGCGATCCGGGACCATCGTTGCCGACGGGGCCGGAACAGTTGCCGATATCGGATGCCGCGACGGCAGGATTGTCGCACTGGGCGATTTGCGCGCGGCCCACGCCACCGACATCATCGACTGTCGCGGCCTGCACGTCCTGCCAGGGATCATTGACCCGCACGTCCATCTGCGTGATCCGGGCGATCCGGCTGTCGAGACGATCCCCGACGGAACCCGGGCCGCCGTCCTTGGCGGAGTGACCGCGGTTTTCGACATGCCGAACACGCAGGATCCGGTCATTTCCGCGGCAGCACTCGATCGCAAACGGACGATAATCGCGGCCGAGGCATGGTGCGACGTCGGTCTATATGTCGGGGGGACCAAGGGCAACATCGCCGACCTGGGCATGCTGGAGGCCGAGCCGAATGTCTGCGCGATCAAGGTCTTTGCGGGATCGGCACCGCCTGCGAACCTTGTCGAGGACGATGTCAACCTTGAGGCGCTGATGCGCAGTGGTGCCCGCACGGTCTGCTATCATTCCGAGGACGAGGCGCGTCTGCAGGCGCGCAGGGCACTGTTCGGAACAGGCGAACCCTATCGTATGCACATGCAGTGGCGCGACGAGGAATGCGCGTTTCTGGGCACGCGGCGTCTCATGGCGCTCGCCCGGAAGACCGGTCGCCGCGCGCATATCCTGCATGTCTCGACGGCCGAGGAACTCGCCTACATGCGCGATTTCAAAGGGCTGGGGACGGTCGAGGTTCTGGTCAATCATCTCACGCAGGTTGGGCCGGAGGTGTATGACCGCCTGGGTGGTTACGCGATCATGAATCCTCCGATCCGCGACCGGCGTCATTACGAGGCGGCCTGGGCGGCTGTAAATGCCGGCGATGTCGACTGTATCGGCTCCGATCATGCCCCGCATAGCCGGGAGGCCAAGGAGCGCCCGTGGCCGCTCACGGCGGCCGGGCTGACGGGCGTGCAGACGCTGGTGCCGATCATGCTCGATCACGTGGCGGCCGAGCGGCTGTCGCTGCACCGTATGGCGCAATTGATGTCGTCCGGGCCGGCCCGTGTCTATGGCGCGGTCGGCAAGGGACGGATCGCCGTGGGGTATGATGCGGATTTCACCGTCGTTGATCTTCGGAAAACCCGCGTGATCGAGGAAAGCTGGATTGCATCGCCATGCGGGTGGACACCCTTTGCGGGGCAGGCATGTACCGGCTGGCCGATCATGACCATCGTGCGGGGCCATACGGTCATGCGAGAGGATGAAGTGCTCGATGCGCCAGCGGGTCGGCTCGTATCGTTCGCCTGAACCGACTGCCTGAGCTGGTGTCAGAGCCCGTCTCGAAATGTCCGCAGGTGCCTGAAAGCGGCATCAGGGAGTGCTTGCGGGTCAGATTTTCGGGTGGCGGAACGCCGCGAACCTGAGAAAACCTGCTGCAAAGTATCGGAGGCACCCGGAAAACAAATCGTCAGCATATATTTTCAGGCAGTCTCTCAGGGCCGCACGGGGCCAAGCATCAGGTCGCCGATCAGGAGCGCGACGGCGGCCTTTGTCGGCTCGATGACCGGTCGGCCGCAACTCCGTTCGATCTCATTCTGAAAATGGGCCATGCCCGCGCAGCCGAGAATGACGACATCCGCGCCGTTCGCGACCAGACGCCGGGCGGCATCGCTCATGCGGGCCAGCAGCGTGCCGTCCGTCGCACCTTCGGCTGTGGTTTCGACCGGAAAACTGCCGGAATAGCGCTCGCATGTTCCCATCATGCGCACGAGGCGGCGCTGCCTCAGCACGGATGCGTGGGACAGCGCCACGATGCCGAAGCGATCACCCCGGGTCAGCGCGTGCAGGATCGCGCTTTCGCCGATGCCGCGCAGAGGGATGGTGGGCGTGCGCTCGCGCGCGCCGTGCACGCCGGGGTCGCTGAAGCATGCGATGGCATATGCCGAGGCCCGGTGATCGGCGATGGCCGCCTGTACCAGCGGTGCGACCGTGTCCGCGTCGGTCTGCAACGTAACGCCCGGCGGAGCCTCGGGAATGTCCATGACATCGATCGTGAACGGGCTGCGTGCCCGCACGGGATCGAGCGCCGTATCGATGGCCGCGGTGACCCGTGCGGATGAGTTCGGATTGATGACGAGGATGCGTTCATTGTTCATGGGCGGTCACAGTCCGTCGGGAGGGGGCAGTCTTTGGGTCGGGCGGTGGTAATGGCGCTGCTGGGCGGCAGCTGCCACTTGCGGATCAGGGCTGCATAGGTGCCATCCGTCTGGAGCGCCGCGAGTGCGGTCGCGGTCCGGCAGGCCAGCGCAACGTCATCTTTCGGCAGGCCGATCCCGAGCGGTGTCATGTCAAACGGGTCCCCCAGCAGAAGGAACAGGCCGCCGGTCGCGTGAGCCGTCCATGGCGCGGTCAGACTGTCCTGCAGCACGGCGACGACACGTCCCTCGCGCAGTTGCAGTCGGGCATCGGCCGAGTTCTCGGTGGCGAAAAGCCGCACGGGGGGCCTGTGCTCACGGACGCAGTTCTGATCGCTCCATGCGATCAGGCTGGCCGGCTCGGACGTGATGCGGCTGGCTCCGACCATCCGCCCGCACAGGTCCGCCGGTGTACGGGGCGCGTGATCGTCGCTGGCGAGTATTATGAACTGCAGGCCGGACTGGAGGTAATCCACGAACGCGATGCTGTTGCGTCGCGCGGGCGTGTCCATCATGCCGTTGAAAAACATCGCGATGCGTCCGGTCAGTAGAGACGGAATGAGCTGGGCGAACGATGTTTCGACAATCCGCGGCGTACGTCCCATGCGACGGGCAAGCATTTGGCCGAGATCGACGTCGAAGCCTTGCAACTCGTCGGTCCGGGGATCGCGCATGTCCAGTGGCGGATAGCTCGGATACAGCCCGACCGTAACGGGTGTTGCGTCCGATGCACAGGCCGGCACCCGGGCCAGCACCAACGCCAGAAGCGTCATCACCCGCCATGACCGGATCCGCCGTCCCGTCATGGGGATGTGGGATAAGTAGCAGGGACAAGTTCGCCTACGGAACGTCCCAGTCGGTCTCGCTGCGAGACCGAACCTATAATTCGTGCCTGCTCCCGCACCAGACGGGCCGTCGCGCCTTCATAATCCATCGTCAGCACGCGGCCGTTTTCCACGATCTTGCGCCCGCCGACATAGACGGAGGCGATGGCCCGGTCGTCGCAGGAGAAGATCAGCGACCGGACGGGATCAATGGATGGGCGCATCATTGGATGGTCGAGATCGACGAGCACCAGATCCGCGCGGCCGCCTACGGTCAGGCGCCCGATATCGTTCCGGCCGAGCAGCGAGGCGCCGACATGGGTTGCGGCATCGAATACATCGCGGGCCGAGACGGCCTGCGGTGTCTGTTCCTGCACCCGTCCGAGATAGGCCGCAAGCCGCAGATCATCGAGAATGGTGTGCGGGTAGGTGTCGGTGCCGATGCCGAGTCGTACGCCCGCGCGGGCGTAGCGCCCGAAATCACGCAGGACATAACCGCGGCGCGCGAACACCGTCGGGCAGTGCGCGATGGCGGCATTGCGTTCGGCGAGAATGGCGAGATCCCGTTTGGTATGCCATGGCGTGGACGGGTGATCGTCGAGGAAGATGCCATGCCCGATGATGCTGCGACGGTCGAGCACGCCCAGCCCGTCGAGCCACTGGATCGGTGTCGTGCCGTGCCGGCGGGTGATTTCCTGAAACTCCACGATCGACTGCGCGGCATGGGTCTGCCACGGCACGTCACGGCGGGTGGCGGCGTCGAACGAAGCCTTCAGGATTTCCGGTGAACAGGTATCGACCTGCGCGGGCACGACCATGCCCGACAGGCGATCCGAGCCATGGCGCGCCGCGGTATCGACGATGTCCAGCGCCTCGTCCATCGCACGGCGTCCGCCGTCCTCGGCCCACGTATAATCGACGGTGAAGCCGTTCGTGGTTTTCCATGCGGCGGAGCGGAACATCGGCCCGAGACAGACGCGCAGTCCGCTTTCGGCCGCGATATCCAGCCAGCCGTCCCACGGCGTCGAAAGATCCACGACCGTCGTCACGCCCGACAGGAGCATCTCGCTGTAGGCTACCCGCGCGCAATCGGGCTTGCTGGCCGCATCGGCCCGGAAAACCGGCATGTATTCGTAGAGAGACGAGTAGAACAGGCCGGGCGATCCCAGCTCGTCGAACATGCCGCGGCTCATCGGCTCGGTCGCCGGATGGGAGTGGATGTTGACCAGTCCGGGCATGGCAAGCAGGGTGCGGCCGTCGACGTCCACCGGCAGTGCTGCAAATTCGTCGGGCATCCGCCCGGCCGGTCCCGCGAAGACGAGACGACCGCCCTGCAGGATCAGGTCGATATCGTGCGCATAGCAGTGACCGCCGGCTACCGTATCCCACAGCACGGCCGTCTTCAGGCTGCTGATGCGTACAGGGCGGCCGTTCATGTGCGGGCTCCTGCGGCGTGCTCCTGCTCGCAGGTCTCGAAGTGCCGGGCGATCTGCTCGCCGGTTGTGATCCAGACATCGCGACATTCGATTGCATACTGCAGAAAATGGCGCAGCAGG
The DNA here is from genome assembly GCF_002005465.1 of Neoasaia chiangmaiensis. Taxonomy (NCBI): domain Bacteria; kingdom Pseudomonadati; phylum Pseudomonadota; class Alphaproteobacteria; order Acetobacterales; family Acetobacteraceae; genus Neoasaia; species Neoasaia chiangmaiensis. Next base: position 2,401,636 of record NZ_CP014691.1, read on the forward strand.
CGCAGGCGCATCGGACGCCCGCTGACAAGCGGGTGCAGCACGGTCGTCACCATGGCGCCCCAGGCCCGCGTTTCGTCGAGTTCGTCGCGCCACATCGACAGAACGTGCTCTTTCGGAAAGATCGGCCGCGCGCCAAAACGCGTGCTCATGCCGTGCATCCAGTCGTCATAGCTGGAGGTGGGCGGTATCTCGATCACGCCGGCCGCACCGTTCGGCAGGACCTGACGGTAGGGGCGTACGTCGTCGCGCCAGCTGCTGGAATAGAGCATGCCTTCGCGCTTAAGGGCGGTGCGCAGTTCGTCGCAGCTTTCCCCGTAAGGGGCGCGATAGCCGACCGGGCGTACGCCGAAGCGGGCGAGCGCCTCGAACCCGCGGGCGAGTTCGCTTTCGATATGCGGGGCGCCCGGATCAGGAAGCAGATGATGATAACCGTGATGGCCGATTTCATGCCCGTCCCTCAGGACGGATTCGACCATGCCCGGATAGGCGTCCGCAGCCCAGCCGGTGGTGAAGAACGTCGCTTTCAGTTCCAGTTCCCGCAGCAGCTCGAGCACCTTTGGCAGGCCGACGCGCGCCTCGTATCCGCCATAGGACATGGAGACGAGCTTGTCCGCGTGGGCGGGATCCTTCGAGGTGATCGCGCTCTCGGCGTCGATGTCGAATGACAGCATCATCGCGGCCCGCAGCCCCTGCGGCCATGGAAATTCCGGGGCGGGGCCAGCCATGTTCGACGGACGGACCGGAACATCGTCGTAGCTGCGGATCATTGTGTGGTCTCCTGGAATGCGTCGGTGCGCGGCCGATGGCCGGGTACGGCCGAGAGAAAAGCTTTTGTCCGCTCGTGTCGCGGATGATCGAAAAAGGTCTCGGCGGGTGCGTCTTCGACGATGGTGCCCCCGTCCATGAACAGGATGCGGTCGGCGACCTCACGTGCGAACGCGAGTTCATGCGTGACCACCAGCATCGTCACCCCGCTGGCGGCGACGGTCTTCATGACGGCGAGTACGTCGCTGACCGATTCCGGATCGAGTGCGCTGGTCGGTTCGTCGAACAGCATGACGGAGGGGTGCAGCGCCAGCGCGCGGGCAATGGCGACGCGCTGCTGCTGGCCGCCGGAGAGTTGGGACGGGTAGTGGCCCGTGCGATGCTCCATGCCGACCTGTCGCAGCAGGTCCAGCGCTTCTGCCCGCACATCCGCGACAGGGCGTTTCTGGACCCGTGTCGGCCCTTCGATCACGTTTTGCAGGGCCGTCATGTGCGCGAACAGGTTGAAGCGCTGGAACACCATGCCCGCCTGCAGCCGATGGCGTGCGATGTCCCGGGGGCTGCGCGGCACGAGACGACCGCGATGTTCCTGCTGGCCAAGCAGTTCGCCGTTCATGACAATCAGGCCGCGCTCGGGCGTTTCGAGCTGCGCGATGCAGCGCAGCAGGGTCGTCTTGCCGGAGCCCGAGCTTCCGAGGACGCAGACGACCTCTCCGGGCGGGATATCGAGCGAGATCCCCTTGAGGACCGGACTGGCGCCAAAGGCCTTGTGTACGTCACGCAGCCAGATCGCAGGTTCGGTCATCAGCGCGCTCCTGTCGCAAAACGACGTTCGAGGAGATGCTGGAGTGGCGCTAGGACGGTCACGGCCAGCAGGTACCAGAACCCCGCGACGATCAGGAGTTCGATGACGCGCGTGTTCGCGTAGTAGATGGTTTCGGCATTGTGCAGCACTTCCGGATACTGGATCACGCTGGCGAGCGACGTGAGCTTGATCATGCTGATGAACTCGTTGCCGAGCGGTGGGATTACGGTCCGGAATGCCTGCGGGACGATGATGCGCCGCATCGCCATGAGACGCGTCATGCCAATGGCGGATGCCGCCTCATACTGCCCGGAATCGACGCTCAGGAAGCCTGCGCGGAAGATCTCCGCAATATAGGCCGCCTGATTGAGCCCGAGCCCGAGCAGGGCGGACAGGAACGGGGTCATCAGATCCACGGTCCGGTACGTGCCCATGCCCGGCAGCGCGATACGAGGAAAGATCAGCGCCAGATTGAACCAGATCAGCAGTTGCAGGATCACCGGCACGCCCCGGAACAGCCAGACATAGAGGCCCGAGACGATCCGCGGCAGCCTGGGCTGCGATACGCGCCCCAAGGCCAGGACCAGGCCGACCGCCATTCCCACGGCCATGGCGCAGATCGCCATCAGCAGGGTCGCGCCGACACCGCGCAGGATGGACGGCACGAACAGGAACTGCGCGACATAGGCCCAGGCGATCTGTCCCACTGCGAAGGCATGGACGATCCACGCGAGCACCAGCACGAGCGCGACGCCGGTTGCGATATGACCCCAGCTTGTGCGGCGTCCCTTAGGCAGCTGGAGGCAGTGCCCGGCATCGGCGGTCGTAAGGCGGCTGACGGGCTGGGTCATGGCTGGTGTCCGTCTGAGGGTGTGATGGCGTCCTGATCAAGAGCCCATCGCCTGAGCAGGCGAGCGTAGGTGCCATCGGCCCTTAGGCTTGCGAATGCCATGCGCAGCGAGGCCTGCAGCCCGGCGGCGCCCTTGGGCAGGGCGATGGCAAGCGTCATGTCGGATAGCGGCGGGCCGAGGCGTCGGAACGCATGATGTGTGATGTCGATGAAATAGCCTACCGTTTCGCGGCCCTGCACCATTGCCGCGACGCGTCCCTGCAGCAGCTGGATACGTGCATCCGCGCCGCTTTCGGAGGGGTAGAAGATCATGTCGGGGCGACCTGCGCGCGCGCAGTGCATCTGGCTCCATGCCCGGATGATGGCGGGAAACGAGGTGGCCCGGCTGGCGGCGATGGGGCGGCCGCACAGGTCTTCGGCCCGCACGACCGGATCGGCCTTCAGGACGAGTACCTGCGCCCCGGACTGCAGATAGGGAACGAAGTCCAGCAGCGCGCGGCGTTTCGGAAGATCGGAAAACCCACTGATGATGAGGTCCGTCCGACCGCTCTGCACGGAGGGGATCATCTGCGGAAACGACGTCTCCTCCCATTTCGCCGTCATGCCCATGCGCGCGGCGAGAGCACGACCGAAATCAATATCGAAGCCCGTCAAGGTATCCGTGACGGGGTCGCGGAATTCCAGGGGAGGGTAGATCGGATTGACTGCGATACGCAGGGCCTGCGCCGCCATCGCGGCAGGCCATCCGGCACCGGCGAAGAGCGCCATGCCGAAAAGAAGGCTGCGTATCGCTCCTGTCATGCGGGTGATTCGTCTTCCGGCAGGATGACGCCAGTCTGCCCCGTGATGCGCCGGTAGTGTTCCGGGCGTCTGTGAGCCGCGAAATTGAACATCTTGCTCTTGCCCTGCTGACAGAGATCCAGATCACAGTCCGCGACGATGACCTCATCTGCAAGGGTGCGCGTCCCGGCGACGATAAGCCCGTTGGGGTCCACGATACAGGTGCCGCCGATCAGGCCCGAGCCGTCCTCGTCACCGGCCTTTGCGACGGCGACCGCCCAGCAGGCGTTCATGTAGGCATTCGCCTGCGCGACGAGCTGGGCATGGAAAGTGCGCAGCTCTGCGCTCTCGCTTTCACCTCCGTTAGGGTCGTAGGCCGCTGAATTATAGCCGACGCAGAGCAGTTCCATGCCCTGCAGCGCCAGCGTGCGCCATGCTTCCGGCCAGCGGCGATCATTGCAGATCAGCATGCCGAGCAGCGCGTCCTGCCAGACCGGCCCGGCGCGAAACACGGGAAAGCCGAGTTCGCCGTATTCGAAATAGCGTTTTTCCAGTTGCTGATATTGTGCGCCGGCACGGGGCTCGACCGAGCCGGGGAGATGCACCTTGCGGTATTTGCCGAGAATGGTGCCATCTGGCGTCACGACGATGCTGGAATTGTACCGCTGCCCTTCCGGCGTCCGTTCTGCATACCCCACGCTAAATCCCACCCCGAGCTCCCGTGCACGATCAAAGAGTGGCTGCACGTCCGGATTCGGCATGGACGGTTCGTAATAGGGCTGCAGTTCGTTGTCATCCAGAAGCCAGCGTGGAAAGAACGTCGTGAACGCCAGCTCCGGAAACACCACCAGGGTCGCGCCTTGGGCTGCGGCCTCATCGAGCAGCCGGATCATGCGTTCGAGCGTGTGGGCGCGGTGATCGGCGCGCTGTGTGGGACCCATCTGGGCCGCGGCGATGCGGATTATGCGACTCATCTGTTCATCATCTCGACGGGGAGGGCCAGCGACCCTGATGGAAGGCTAGAAAATCATTGCCATTCTGTTCCGCTTTCTTCAATTATCACTGCAATCACATATACGCCCCCTATATTCAAATCGGTTATAGATGAATCTGCGCCAAATCGAGATCCTTCGCGCGATCATCCGTCACAATACGACGGTGGCGGCTGCCCGGGTTGTGGGGCTGTCCCAGCCGGCAATCAGCAATGCCATCAAAACGATGGAGGAGCAGGCCGGGTTCGCTCTGTTCCAGCGCGTCAATAACCGTCTCTACCCGACGCCGGAGGCGACCATCCTCGCCGAGGATGCTGAAGCCATCTTCGATCTGCACGACAAGCTGGAGCGCCGGATCAGGGATCTGCGCGACAGCAGGGCCGGACAGCTGCGCCTCGTTGCGACGCCGCCGATCGGTTACGGCATCATCACCTCCGCCATTCAGGAGACCCAGCAGGCACGGCCGAAAATCCGGACCTATTTCGACGTCCGTCGTTACGAAGGGGTCATGAACGGCATCGAAAGTCACAACGCCGAACTCGGATTCATCTTGGCATTCGGTGGCAAGCCGGGCATCCAGTCCGAGCTTCTGTGTCACTGCGACATGGTCTGCGTCATGCCGCCCGGGCATCCGCTTAGCGCACGTGCGCAGCTCGGGCCGCGGGACTTGCGTGACTACCGGTTCATCGCGCTTGAGCGGGGAACGCGACTTGGCGAAGCGACGCGGGCGGCGTTCGAGGCTGAACGCGAGGAATTCAATTTCTCGGCTGAAGTCCGGTATGGAAACACCGCATGCGCCCTTGCCGAAGCGCACGCCGGCCTGGCGGTCGTGGACTCCCTGACGGCATTTTCCGGACGGTTTAAGGTTGCCGTTCGCCCCTTTCGCCCGGCTATTCCGGTTGGCGCCTATGCGATATGGTCGGAAAATCGTTCGCTTTCACGGCTTGCGCGCTTCTTTCTGGCGCGTGTGCGCGATGCGGTCGCAAATGTGCCGTCGGCTTCCATCGCGTCGGGCCAGGCAGACGTCTGAACCGTCGTCTGCAGCAGCGGCGGGGAACTTCCGAACCCCGTGACAGGGCTGGGGCTCGGGTTTTCTGCATTTTCAGCTAGACTATAAATTCCGGTGATGGTGCTGTCGGAAAACCGATAGATCGTTGCGAAGTTAGTACGAGATGAACGCGCAATGCTTCGCTTATGCTGCGATCCGAGATTGAAGCTCCATCTGATCGCAGGGATATTGTTCATGAGGCAACGCAGCCGCCAACGTTTCATACTGCTTGGCACGACCTGCATCGTTTTGGCTCAGGCTGGCGTTGCGGCCCATGCCGAAGACGTGGTGAGCCCGTTGCAGAATCGTGAAGAAAAAATCACCGTGCGCAAGGGTATCAGTTCCGCAAATGGCGTTACGAACACGACACCCGGCGGCGGCCTCATGCCGCATCAGACTGCTGCAAAGAGCATCAGTGGTGTCACGCGGGACTTTATCGCCAAGCAGTCTCCGACGACGAATGCGCTGACCCTGCTCAAGGCCATGCCGGGCGTGATCGTGGCCGGATCCGATCCTTTGGGCACGTCGGACCGTATGAACGTTTCGATCCGGGGTCTGAACCAGACGGAGATCGGGACGACTTTCGAAGGCATGCCTGTGGGCGATCGCCTTTACTACAGCCCGTTTACGTCGGAGTGGGCTGACACAGAAAATCTTGGATTTGTGGATGTTGCGCAAGGATCGCCCGATATCAGCGCTCCTGTCTACAATTCCGTAGGTGGTCAGATCAACGCGGGTCTGCGCAGCCCTTCCGATCATTTTGGCGGGCTGCTCGATTTCGCCGGGGGAACAAAAGCCGTCAATCGCGAATTCATGCGGATCGATACGGGATATATCGGAAAATCCGGTATCAAGGGTTATACGTCATTTTCGCATAGCGGTAACGATAACTGGCGTGGTGTCGGCGGTCAGACGCGCGATCACGTGGACAGCCGGTTCGTTAAGGAGTGGGGTGTCGGCAACAGGATTGCTCCGTTCGTTGCATGGAATCTGGTAAAGGCGGATCTGTTTACCAATCCGACGCTGGCGCAGTGGAACCAGTCGAAGGACTCCTATAATTATTCCGGAAACTACCATTTCAGTAACACCCTCTATCAGAAGTTCCATTTCTATCGCCGTCAGACGGTCATGCTCGCCGCACCGTCAGAGTTCACCCTCGCGCGCGATCTGACGCTGTCCATAACACCCTATTTCATGTATAATCATGGCATCATCAATGGTGCCTCGGTGTTGAATGACAGCACGTCCCATTATGGAAACTCGTCAGCCGGTCAACTGGGTCTTCCTTATAGCCAGGATGGGAAGACGACTGTTGAGAACGTTGATCCATATACGCAATTTTCTGCCGGTCAGAACGCGTACATCACCTGGAAAAAGGGCCACAACACGCTCCAGGCGGGCTACTGGTACGATTATTTCGATCATAACGAGGCCACGTCCTATGCGGTCGCGGACGCCAACGGAAACGTGCAGAATGCCTATGGCCACGCGCCGGTCCGCACCGCGAGCGGCGCTATCCTGCGGTCGTTCGACGGGCATATCATCCAGCAGATCAACGCGTTGTTCATCAGCGACACGCTAAAGCTTTTCAAAGACCGCCTGACGCTGAACGCGGGCTTCAAGGAAGTGATGGTCTCGCGTAGCGCGACAAGCGGCGTGCCGGGAACAACCTATGCCGTGACGGCAAACGACGCTATTCCCCTGCCACAGGTCTCGGCGAGTTTCCGGCTGACGCCGCACGACCAGATCTATATCAACGGCACTACGGCGTTTCGCGAGCCGGCTTCGATCAATTCCTATGTCGACATCTACAGCGTCGCGACAGGCAAGATGTCGAGCACGCATGCTTCGAATCTGAAGCCGGAATACTCGATTGCCGAGGAACTGGGATATCGGTACGATGGATTCGTCAATTTCTCGGCGGCTTTCTTCAATTATAACTTCACGAACCGGCAGGTCGCGAGCAGTGCTCTCGTAAACGGAACGCCCGAGACGTTTTCTCTCAACGCGGGTGGGCAGACGTCACACGGCGTGCAGGGCGAAATCGGCCTGCGCCCATGGCATCATTTCAGTCCCTATGTCTCTGCACAGTATCTGCACGCAACAATCGACAACAACTTTCAGATCAGCGGCGACCTGTTGCCGACAAAGGGGAAAACCGCAACTCAGAGTCCGAAATTTACCGGATCGGTCGGTCTGTCCTATGATGATGGCACGATGTTCGGCAACTTCGCGCTCACCTATGTAGGGTCGCAATACACCACGTTCATGAACGACCAGAAGATGCCGTCCTACGAAACCGGAAACATAACGCTCGGGTATCGGTTCAGGAATCTGGGGCCGGCGAAGCATCCCCAGGTGCAGCTCAACCTGATCAATGTCGGTAACGAGAAGTACCTCTCCGGCGCATACGGTGTGACGCCGAACGCCAAGACGACGCGCGGCATCTATGGAACCAGCCTGTCCGGTAGCGAACCGACCTATTACGTAGGTGGCGGATTTGCGGCCGTTGCTTCGATCAGCGCCGGTTTCTGAGGAGCGGTCGCGTCATGACGGCGGAGCAAGACCAGTCCTGCAACGCTCTCTCGGCCTTGCAGGCGATTGTCGGGGTAGAGCATGTTCTCGTCGGGCAGGCTGCCGAGCGGTGGTCTACCGACTGGACTGGTGCCTATCGTGCAATGCCCATTGCGGTCGTGCGGCCAGACAGCCGGGATGAGGTCTCCGCCATTGTGCGGTTAGCTAATACTTTCCGGATTCCGCTCGTGCCGGTGTCAGGGAACACAAGTCTGAATGGTGGTGCCATCGGTCGCGATGCCATCATCATATCGGTCGATCGTATGCGACGTATTCGCGAGATCAGGCCGCAGGCGCGCGTTGCGGTGGTGGAAGCCGGCGTGATCGTCTCGGCGCTTGACGATGCCGTCGGGCAGTATGGCCTGACCTTTCCCCTGTCCTTTGGGGCTGCCGGATCGTCATTGATTGGTGGTGTGCTCTCCACAAATGCGGGTGGCGCCAACGTCCTGCGTTACGGAAATGCGCGCGATCTGTGTCTCGGTCTTGAGGTCGTTCTGCCAGACGGGCAGGTGCTGGACCTAATGACAACGCTGAAAAAAGACAACTCTGGTTTCGATCTTCGTGATCTCCTGATCGGGTCGGAGGGGCAGCTGGGGATCATTACCGCAGCAGTCCTGCGGTTGCATCCGCGCGCCGGTGAGCAGGTGACGGCGATTCTGGGCATGCAAGATCTGTCGCGCGCGCCGGCGCTGCTGAACAGGTTGCAGGACGCCTCGGGCGGTGCTGTCACCGCATTCGAATTCATGTCCCGATCCTATATGGAAAAGGTTCAAGGTCACGTTCAGGGAGCACGCTGCTTTCTTGAGACGATCTATCCGGCCACTATCCTTGTCGAAATGTCCACAACGCGCGAAATGGATCTTGGAAGCCTGCTGGAAACAGGTCTGGAGGAAGCCATGGAAACCGGCGATGTGAGCGACGCGGTCGTGGCGCAGAACAACGGGCAGCAGCGAGATATGTGGGCACTTCGAGAGGCGGCAGCGGAAGTTGCCTTTCACCGACATCCAGTTGTCGATACGGATATTGCTGTTCCTGTCGATCGTGTCGCGGATTATCTTGAGGCCATTCCGCAGCGCATGGCTGAAATTGATGCTGGTTTCGACGATATCGCGGTGGCACACCTGGGTGACGGAAATATCCATTATACGGTTTGGCCGTCTTGCGACGACCCCGCCATAGAGGCCGCTTTCCGGGCCGCGATCGACGCACTGGCGGTCGAAATGGGCGGAACGTTCTCGGCCGAGCATGGAATAGGTCTGTCGAAGTTGCCCTCCATGGCCCGGCACAAGAACAGGGTTGCGCTGGACGTTATGCGGAAAATCAAGACTGCGCTTGATCCGAACGGCATTCTCAACCCCGGCAAGACGTTGCCTGCAGAAATCTAGAGGTTTTGGGCGTTGTTAGCGCTTGAAATTGTTCCTGTATCGTAGAGATGGAAAAAAGTGCCGGAATAGGTAGTTTCATCGATGAAACATGGCGATCTCGGAGGCACTGATTGAGGCTGTTCGCTCACGGGGCAAGACACCGCCGCATGATCTTCGGCGTAAGGTAGCAGCGACTTTCTGGCGTCATAAGAATGACGAGAAATGGCAGAGCGTCCCCGTCGAACTGGGGCCGTGGTGGCGGGCGGCGCGGCTTTTCATCCACTCTGGGCGCTGGAAAAGCCTGTTTGAAAATGCATGTTGATGGTAGCTCATCCAGATGTTTCCGGTGCCTTCGGCAGGCGGCATCCGTCAGCGCGTGAATCCTGGTCGTGCGCCCGCCGCGCGATCGATCGGTGGGCTGGTTTCGTTCTGCCAGAAGTGCGGCGATGGGCCTTTACGGCGTAGCTGTCGATCAGAAGTTGGGCAGACGCTCCACCGTTCTGCGCCAGCGCCTCGAACAGGCGCGCCCAGACGCTCTTTTCGCAGGCTAGCGCTGAAACCGATTGTAGAGCGTCTTGCGCGGGCCATACGCGGCCGGCGCATCCTTGCATCGCGCGCCGGACAACAGGATCTGAATGATGCCGCTGATCACTCATCGATCATCCACGCGCGGCTGGCTTGCCACGCGTATGGGAGCCGCCGAAACGCACCCTGGGCGGCGTCGACGACGTCCTGGGCCGCATGCGTCTGCCCGGCGATCCCCTCGCCGGTCCGATGCATCGGGTTCCGCTTCTCCAGTGGCAGACATGGGTAAGGCTGGCGTTTGTCGAGGCCGGAAAAGACTGGCGCTCGCTGCAGCGTCTCGCCGTAGAAAATGGCGTGCTGCGCGACTACGCTCTTATGGCCGACCAGGGCTGGTGAAGCGGGCCGCTGGGTGTCGTCCCGTGGCATGAAGCCGTCGGTGTCGTGGCCGGTCGGTCGAGCCCGACAAATGGGGCGTTCAGTGTCGCTGACCCCCGGATCGACGGACACGACCGATCTGTGCAGCATGGCGTCCGGCGGTGGCACGATCCGGCACCTGTCGTGACCGGCAAGATGCTGGTCGGAGGCGGTCCGCACGCGGTTGCCGATCCCCGTCATCCCGTTCCAGCCAAACAGTCGAACGAGTATCGTATCGTGCCCTGGAGCGATGTCGCGCGCTGCATCACCGGCGCACATGGCACTGGACAGTGCGTTGCCGATCCGCGACCCAATCTGTCACGCGGCAAGGGTGACGCTTACCTGACCGCCGGACACTACGGCGTGGTGTCGTGGACCGACAGCACGGGCGCGGTGAGTGCGGCGGCCGGCCACGACAACGGCCGCTGGGCTGTTGCCGATCCGCGAACCCGGCTTCCGGCGTCAGCCGACAAACTGGTCGCGGTCATTCGTTCCCTCGACGGAACGTGGCATCGTCCCTTCACCACCGCCGAGCTGGCGGCCTTGCAGTCCCTGTTCGACCCGGAAGAGCAGGCCGAGCTCGACGGTCTGAACGACGCCGCCTGGCGCGAGAGGATCGGCAATGCCGTTCCACCGAACGCTGCCCGGGCGATTGCCGAAACGATGGGACGCACGCTGCTCGCGGCCTGGAGCGGCGAAAGCTTCATGCTCAGCGCCGAACCGATCTGGGTGCAGCCGATCGCGATCGCCGCAAGCGTCGCCCAGCCTTCTGTCGATCTCTGAACCGCATGCGGCACGCGGAGAGCGGCCGCAAACAGGTCGAAAAAGCGACTGGGCCAATTTGCCGGTCCGGGTTTGCGCGGTCTGAAGCGTCCGTCGTCGCACGCAAGCCCCAAGCCTTCGGTCGTCCCGGTCCCGTGAAGCCGCAAGCGGCTTCCGCGCCAAGACCGGGCCGAGGGCGTGCGCCCGCCGCCTGAGGACGCTTCCCGTCGACCGCACCCGGAACGGCAAACCGACAGATCGCCGGAATGAGCAGACGGGAAAACATTCAGAAGGAGTGTCCACCATGTCAGACAAACGAGGGTTAGGCCGCAACACCCGATACATGAAGAAAGGGCGCGCGGAAGAGAGCAGTCGGACGTCGGGACGCGGCACCTCGCGCCATGCGTCGACACAACCGTCGAGCAACCCGCCTGCCTTGCAAGGCTGACCCGGAGGACGCCCCGACCGGCGTCGGACGCCCATGTCGTCACATCATCTGCCCCGAAAGAAATATGCCATGTCTGGTTCCCTGATCCATGCCGGGACCGTCGCGCGGCAGCATGTCCTTGGCGATCATGGCTTTGATGCGCTGGTCGATCGCGCTGATCTGGGTCGAGAGCAACGCGATCATGGTGTTGATCTGCTCGGCGATGTCGTCATGGCCTGCACTGTGACGACGCAACTTCTCGGCCTTGCGCATGTCGACCAACTGCCTGCGGCGACGTAGGAAATCGGCCAATGTCGCACGGGCCGGACTGATGGGCCGGGTGACAGGCAAATCCAGGGCTGCGCCCATCTGGGCCAGCACGCGGGCGTCAACGCGGTCGGTTTTGGCCAGAACGCCGGTCGCGCGGGCGAACTCGCGCGCCTGACGCGGATTGACGCGCGAGAACGGATGCGCGCGTTCGGTCAGGGCGGCGATGAGAGCGCCGTCGCAGCCGCTGGTGGCTTCGAAAACGACGAGGTTGTCGGGCGTGAGCGTTTCGGTCCATTCGGCGATGGCGTCACGCGTATTGGGAATGCGCAGCATCCTGCCGGAAGGAAGGGCGCAGAGATCGAGGAAGGCGCGCGAAAGATCGCAACCGATGACTGGCTGTGGCATGGTGAAGGTTCCTGTCCATGTCGTGCGGGATCGGAAGTCCCAAGCAACTGTTCAGGGTTGAGCAAAGGCGGAAGGGGCCCATGCTCCCAAACGGGCTCCAGACCCTCGGGGGGGGGGGGGGACGGGCTCCCTTCCGCTGCCCACTCTCTCACATCACCAACAGACAGGGGGGGAAGCTGTCTGTCCGGTTTCGGCAAAAGGCTCTAGGAAGCAGCCATTCGTGCGCAGAGCCATGTTACTTATTTCCATAACTCTTTCATGTGCGTGCGACGGTTTTCCTGATCCGACGTTCAGTAGCGTAAGCACTCGTCATTACCCGGTTCGGTTAAGAGCCGCAGCAGGCGGCTGGGATGCTGCGCGAGCGGTCTGGCCGAGGATCGTGACGGCCGCAATGCCGACTGCGATCAGTGTGACTGCGACGAAAGGAAGCGGCGTCAAGCCGATTCGTTCATCGAAGCCGGAAAGCCAAGCACGCATCAAGACCCATGCGAGCGGCCATGCGAGGAAAGTGGCGATCAGAACGGGACGCAGGAACTGTCCGATCAGAAGCATGAGAATATCCTGCGTACGCGCGCCCAAGACTTTACGAATACCGATCTCCTGCATTCGGCGTGTCGCCGTGAAGGTGGAAAGTCCATATAGACCGAGACAGGCAATGCCGATGGCAATGGCCGATCCGAGGCCAAACAGCGCGCCATGACTTGCGTCGGTTCGGTAATCTTCCGCGAAAACGTCGTTCGCGGTGCGGGCCGTGAATGCGACATTCGGCGCAATTTCCTCCCATGCGGCACGCAGGCGGGCGATCTCCACCTGCTCGGATGCACCGCTGTAGCGAACGATGCCCCAGACATAAGAAATCGGCCCGTTCGTCCCATAATAGAGCAGAGGCGCCATAGGGCTGCGCGCGCTCCGAAACCGAATATCGTCGACCACGCCGATGATACGATAAACCTGTGCAGAGCTGTCTTGAGCCGCCTCCTGAACTTCCTGTCCCACCGCCGCCTGAGGGGAAGCAAACCCGAGACGCTCCACCGTAAAACGGGAAATAACGACGCTTGTTCCATTTCCGGCCACCATCGGGTCGGGCGTATAATCCTGACCATGCGCCCTGTCGAACAGGCGCCCCGCGATCACATGGGCGCCGATGGCTTCAAAATATCCCTCTGTCGCCTTGCCCCAGCGTAATTCGTGCTTATCCGCGTGTCCGGGACGCCGCCAGTCGAAGCCGTCAACGAGGTTGTGCGGCACGACGTCGGACCGGGTCGCAATCGTAACGCCGGGAACCGCCGCCAATCGCCGCATGATCTCGCTCTGGCGGTTCTGCAAGGTCGCGTCGGCCAATGACGGGATCAGAATCAAGCCGCCCGAATTCATGCCCCGGTCCAAACGGCGTACATGCGACGCCTGCTGCGTCATCACGAGCGTACAAATCGCCAGCGTGATGGCGAAGCTGAACTGCAAAACCACCAGCACCGAGCGCAGCAGGCTTTCGATACGTCCCCCCGCCGGCGTCTTGCTTGCAGCGAGCACTGGCGCCGGTTGGTACGCCGACAGCACCAATGCGGGATAACCCCCCGCTAAAACTCCGGTGAGCAGCACGATAACGAGGGTGATGGGCAACATGAAAACCAAGTCGAAACCAAGCCGCCAGCCGCCCCATTCATTCACCCAGTGTAAGGAGAGTTCCGTCAGAGCCAGCCCCGCGAGGCCGGCAAGAGCGACCAGGACGACTGCCTCGACGATCAGTTGCATGGCCAGTGCGAAGCGGGTCGCGCCCAGAACCTTGCGCATGGCGATATCCCTCGCACGCAACACGGATCGGGCAGTCGCGAGATTGATATAATTGATGAGTGCCGCTGTCAGCGCAGCAATTCCCACGAAACCGAGAATGTCGACGAGTGTCCGATTATTGCCGCCGTCGCCGATCGCGGCGGAATGGAAATGCACGGCACGCAGCGGCACCAGTTCGAGGCCGCCGTCGCCAAAAGCCTCGCGGATCGTGTCAGCCGTCCAATTGCCTGGATGGCGCGCGGCATAACCGGCAAGCCCATGATTGACGCGCAGGGCGGCTTGCGGATTGTTGATCCGCACCCACATCGTTCCCCATTCTGAGCCCCAGTTCGTGAAGGGCGGTTTAGTGAACCAGCTTGTTGGTGTAACGCCGATGATATCGAACGCCATCGAGCGATTGGTTGGCGGATCGGCGAGTACGCCCGTGACGACGGCTTCGTTTCGTTCATTGTCGATCTGGAGCTTCCGCCCCAGCGCGGCGGTCGTGCCAAAATATTTGCGCGCTTCGGCAGCCGAGATTACCACCTTGCCGGGACCGTTGAGCGCCGTGCCTTTGTTGCCGGCGACGAGCGGCAGATCGAACACGGAAAAGAAGGACCGATCTGTGAACGTGACCTGCTCGCATGCCACCGTATTCCCCACACGCACGACGAGAGGCTCCTGCAGGACACGGATGCTGGCGGCGATCTCCGGGAAGTCCACTTTCAAAAACGGAAACGAGACGAAACTGACGGTACTATTCTCCTGCGGTGCGTGACCGGCAACATGCGCGAGTTCGTCCACCTGATAGATCTGTGCTGCGTGGGGAATATCGGCGTCATAGCCATATTCATAGCGAACGATGAGCGCCATCGTCAGAAAGACGGCGATGCCCAGCGCCAGCCCGAACAGGTTGAGAACGGTGTAGAGTTTGTGCCGCGAGAGTGTCCGGTAGATCGACGTTGCAAGACCCGTGAACATGAGCGCTCTTCCTTCTACCAACCAGCCTTGTCCAGCGCGGAAATGGGGGCCTGCAATGGCTCCCAGCCGCGCGCGCGGGCGCGCTGCAGGTTCGCATCCGCATCGTAATGATGTTCGTCCGGCAGCAGGTCGCGTGCCTGCAATCGACCCATCGCGGCCAGAAGCGTGGCTTCAGCCACGATCGTGTCATGCCGACTGCCCGCAAGCTCCACCTGCGCCGTGCGCAAATTCTGGTCGGCATACAGCACGTCCGTCGTGCTGCGCAGGCCATAGCCATATTCGAGCTGGTAGCCTTTCAGGGCCGTCTCGCCGGATTGCACCTCGGCCATGCCGGCCCTGATCGCCTGAAGGCCGTTTTCCACGGCACGCCAGTTGGTCACCACGTCTTGTAAGGCTGTTCGATGGGCAAGTTCGACGTTCTGCCGCGCCTGCTCGTCCTTCGCGCGCGCCTGCCGGATCTGGGAATTATAAAGGTCGCCGTTATAGATCGGCTGCACGAGCGACACGGTACCGGCAAGCTGCTCCCCATATTCCCGGCCCCGGAACGGCGAGGCCGGTCCGATTGTACCGAACGTGCCTTGCACCTGAATTTGCGGTCCCCACTGCGAGCGCGCTGTATCGATATCGGCGGCTGTCGCGTCCTTGGTCTCGCGCATCCGGGCAAGCTGGGGATTGGCCGCGATCGCCGCCGTCACCGCTTGTCCGACGCTTGGCGGCATGCCCGGAAGTCCATCGGGCATCGTTAGGTTTTGAGGTTCCACGCCAATCACCGCGCGAAACAGTGCTTCCGATGCCGCGAGCGTTGCCCGCGCCTGCGTTAGCGCCACTTCCGCCGAACGACGACGTGTTTCCGCCTGCTCCACATCGGTCCGCGTAACCTGCTCGGTTGGTTGGCCGCCAAGATTGTAGCGCGAGGTGGTCAGTTGCACCTGCCGCGTCAGCATATCCAGATCGGCGCGTCGAACCTCCAGAACGTTCCGGTCACGCAAGACATTCATGTAGGCGGTAATCGCGTTGGTAAAAACCTGCGATTCCGTCAGACGCAGCGCATGACCCTCCGCCCGTGAGCGGGCATCCGCGGCCCGGACCTGATTGGCGACATGCCCAAAGGAATACAGGGTCTGCCTGGCTGTGACATAGCCTTCGGCATAGTTCGACGTGTAGGTGCCGAGTGCGAAGGCGTCCGTATAGGGACCCTGTTGATAGTTGGCGTCCATGTTGACAGAGACCGTCGGGCGCCAGCCGGAACGGGTCTGGGCGGAGTTCTCGGTCACAGAACGCTGATTGGCTTGCTCGCCCAGCAGGGTCGGGTTGCTTCGATAGGCCAGTGCCAGGGCTTGAGTCAGGGTCTGGGCCGAGGCGGACGTCGCGGGCAGAACGACAAGAAGCGGAAGAAGAAAGCGTTTGGTCATGGTCGGTCAGTCCGCACGAAGAGCGCGCGCGGGCTTGGCGCGGGCGACGCGAAGGGTCTGGGTAAAAACGGTCAACGCCGCGATCAGTAGCGCTATCGTCACGACGAAGACGAAATAGAGCGGCGAGAGCGCGATCCGCTGCTGGTATACCGAAAGCCAGGCGCGCATGAGCGCCCAGGCAGGAGGGATCGCGCAGAGACAGGCACCGACGACCGGGCGCAGGAAATCGCCGAGCATAAGCCCCAGAACATTGCGCGTCGTGGCGCCGAGCGTTTTACGGATGCCGATCTCATGTGTCCGACGCAGAGCTGTGAAAGAAGCAAGACCGTAGAGACCCATGCAGGCGATGACGATCGCGAGGACGGAGGCGATCGTGTAAAGCCGCCCCTGCCGCCGTTCGGAGCGGTAGAAGGTGGAGATGCGGTCCTGCACCGAGCGGAAATAGCCCGGCTCCTCGGGCAACGTCGCGTTCCACACCTGCTCGACCCGTGCCTTCATCATGGATTCCGGCACATGGGAGAAACGAACAGAGAGGTTGGGATAGCTCAACGCAGCAGAAGACGTGTGTAGGGTGAGCGTCGCCGAAACCTCTTCGCGCGCCGAGACGAAGCGCATATCGTCCTCGACGCCGATAATCCTTACGCTTACAGGACCGTCCGTGAGGATTTGTCCCACCGCCTGCTCAGGGCTCTTAAAGCCGAACTGTTGCAGGGCACTACGATTGAGGATGGCACTGAATGTCCTCTTCCCGGCCTGCTCCAGGGTCGCAATGCCAGGACTTTCGTCTTCGCCGTGCGCGGAATCAAACCAGCGACCGGCGAGAAGGCGTGGTCGATAGGTCTCGAAATAGCCGTCTGAAACGGTATCAACGAGGATATGTCTCTGGACTGGATGTGTGCCCGTGGACGAGAGTGTGACACGCCAGTGATTGGTAATATTCGGCTCCAGCATCGAGAGAGCCGCGGATGTCACGCCCGGAACGTGGCGCATGGCATCAAGGACGTGCCGCTGAGTGCCCAGGTCCTGCGTCGTCATCATGGGGCTGATGAGCAGGCCGCTCTGTACGAAGCCGAGATCGATCTGTTGAAGGAATCTTGCCTGCCGGTCGATGACGAGCGTGCAGATCGCGAAGGTTACGGCAAGAAAGAATTGCGCGACGACGAGGCCGGCGCGCAGGCGCGCGGCGTGCCGGCCGCCTGAGGGCATTCGTGTGCTTGCCAGTGTCGATGCGGACGGATAACGCGAGAGGAGAAGGGCTGGATACAGGCCGGATGCGAAACCCGTGACAAGCACCACAGCGACAAGGAACGGCAGCACGAACGTGTAGTCCATTCGTAACGTACTCCCCATCAGCGATGCCACGCCGGGTAGTGCGACCTCGGTGAGAGCGAGCCCGAGCAGACTGCCAAGGATCGCGTTTACGAGTGCCTCGCCCATGAACTGGACGAACAAAGTGCGCCGTGTCGCGCCAAGCACCTTGCGGACAGCGACCTCTCGAGCGCGGAGGGTAGACCGTGCCGTCGCAAGATTGACGACGTTGAGCGTCGCTAGCATCAGGGCGCAGGCACCGATGAGGCCGAGCATGTTCACGACACGCCGATCCGTCGCCTCGTCGCCTTCGTTCACGTCCAGATCGTGAAAATGCGTCTCACGCAGGCTTACGAGCGTAAGCGCGAATCGTCGCTCCGGGTGGCGTCCCAATGCCACGTCATCGTTTGGCGCACCGCTGGCATGTGCGATGACGAAGTCGCGAAGGCGACTTGCGATGGCCGCGCGATCTCGGGCACTTCCAACGCGGATGAAGATCGAGCCTGAACTCGCACCCCAGTAACGATAGGCGCTGTCGTCGAGACGATAGGCTGGAATACCGGTCAACAGATCCGGCGCGAGAGTTACAGGCTGGGCTGGCGGCGCGAGAACGCCCGTCACTGTGAGGTCAAGCCGATGACCCTCTCGGCTCACCAGCACTGTGCGACCGAGCGCTGCCGTTGTACCGAAAAGGGCCCGCGCTTTCTCCGCCGAGAGAACCACAGAGCCTGGGCGAGCAAGCGCAGTTTTCGGATCGCCACGCTCAAGCTTTAACGGGATCGTCTCGAAAAACGTCGGATCGACCATAGCGCCATTCGTTGATAGATGCCTGTCGCCCATATGCATGACGAATACATCGCTGTCGTAACGCGTTGCGGCGAGGATCTGCGGAAAGTCCACCTTCAGAAAGGGAAACGCGATGAACGGAACATCCGCGTGCTCGCTGACTGGCAGGCCGGGATTGGACAGGCGCTGTCCGACGCGCAAAATGTTCGTGGCGTTAGGAATTGAGACATTGAACTCATATTCGTGGCGGACCTGCAGCGCGAGAACGAGGCAAATCGCCATACCGAGGCCGAGGCCCAGTACGTTCAGCCCAACGTAGAGCGGGTGACGCTGCGCCTGCCGGACGGCGCCGCGAAAGATTGTCATCAGCATCGGCGTCACTCCGCACGCAAGGCGCGTGCAGGTTCGGCGCGCGACAGGCGCAGCGTCTGGCCCAGCACCGTTAGCGTCGCGATGGCCAGCGCGCCCGCGACCGCGATCATGAATGACACCGGTCCGAGCGTGATCCGCTCGTCGAAGCCCGAGAGCCAGTCGTGCATGATTGCCCAGCCGATCGGGCAGGCGATGACGCAGGCAATGACGACCGGGCGGAGGAAATCACGCAGGAGCAGCGCGATCACCTGCCCCGACGTGGCCCCAAGGGTTTTTCGTATGCCGATCTCATGCAGTCGTCGCGCGGTGGAGAACGCGGCCAGACCATAGAGTCCAAGTGCGGCGATCACCACGGCCGCCACAGCGCCGAGGGCGAAGATGCGGCCGCGCTGCTCGTCGGCACGGAAGTAATCCTCCATGCGCTCGTTGGCGGCCTGAAAGTGGGCGGATACATCGGGCAGCACGCTCGCCCACGCGCGGTCGAGGCGGCGCTCCATCTCCTGCTCCGGCACGCCGGTGAAACGTACGGCGGGGATGGGTCCCTCGTAAGGTCTGCCCTTCAGCGGATCGTATGCAATTACGCCCGGATAGACAGGATCGCGTGGTGATCCGAAGCGCATGTCGGCAACCACGCCGACGATCGTCACATGAACCCAACGTGCATCGAGAACCTTGCCAATCGCGTCGGCGGGCGTGGCGAAGCCGAATCTCAGTGCGGCGGTCGAGTTGATTACGACATTGCCGACCGCATCGTGAACATCCTTGCCATAGGTGGGCCAGACATCCTGACCGTGGATGTCGTCGAACCATCGACCGGCGATGAGCCTCGGCCGGTAGGTGTTCCAGTATCCGCCGTCGACGACATCCCGAAGGAGGTGAACTCTTATCGTCCCGTGTGAACCAACATAGGAATAGTCACTCTGACTCGTGCTGTTCGGATTCGGCGCCAGCTTGCCGTAGGCGATGGACTGCACGCCAGCGACTAAACGCAATGCCTCACGCACTCTTCGCTGGATCGTGACGTCCTTGATTGGAATAGCCCTGCCGATCAAGAGGCCCGAGCGCGCGAACCCGCTATCGGCGCTGCGGAGAAACCCGGTCTGCCGGTGGATGACGACCATGCCGATGACGATGGTCACAGCGATGGTGAACTGTGCGATCACCAGACCGTCGCGCAGACGCGCAGCGGCCCGACCACCCGAAGGCATCTTCGCCGCTGCCAGCACCGCCGCCGGTCGCGTGCCCGAGAGCACCAGCGCCGGGTAGATCCCGCTCGCCATTCCGCAGCCGAACACGATCAGGGGCAGCACGGCAAGGACGAAGCCGTAGGGTATGGCGATGGATTCGCCCGTCAACGTCGCGGCCTCCGGCACCAGCACTTCGCAAAGCGCGAGGCCCAGCACGCCGGAGATGGCCGTAAGCATTATCGCCTCGCCGACGAACTGCGCAAAGAGCGCGGATCGCGTGCCGCCGAGAGTCTTGCGGATCGCCATCTCCCGGGCGCGCAGCACTGAGCGCGCGGTGGAGAGGTTCACGGTATTGGCGCAGGCCAGCGCGAGCGCCAACAGCCCGACGAGTCCGATCCCGTCGATCACGTTCCGGTCGGCCCCGTTGGAGGCTTCGACAACGTTGGCATCGTAAAAACGTGCATTGCGCATCGGCACCAGATTCAGCGCAAAAGTCTCCTCAGGATGAGTGCCGAGGCTTGAATCACCGCTCCCTGATCCCGAAGCGCGACGAATGATGAAATCGCGCAGTCGGCTTTGAACAGAAACAATGTCGGAGGGGTGTCGGAGCTTGAGATAGACGGAACCGCAATCGCTGCCCCAGCTTATGAAGCAGGATCTGGTGCGCTCATCTTCCGGAGGAATCGGGATGATCATCTCCAGATCGGCGAGAAAATTCGGCCCTCGCGCTCCGTTCATGACCGCCGTGACGACATGCCTGCTGCTCACTCCTGACCGGTCGATCGTGACCGTCCTGCCCAGCACGTCCGACGTTCCGAACAGGCGCGTGGCGGCCGCGCGCGAGAGCACCAGCCCATCCGGTCGCGTCAGTGCATCGTCCGTTCCGGCCGCCAGGCGGATGCCGAACATCCGAAGAATGGACGGGTCCGCCAGCGTTGCATCAAGGCTTGCCAGCTCGTCTTTCTGTTTGATCTGGACGTCTTCCGGCTTTATTCGAGCGGCATCCACGATCTCGGGGAAGTCCTGCCGCAGGAAGGGCAGGGCGCGGAAGGTAACGGAGTCATATTCCGCCCGCGCCGTGCCCGGCTCGGTCGAAATTCCATCGACTCGCACGAGACGGTCTACGTCCCTCAGCCCCGCGTTGTAGCTGTATTCGAACCGCACGAGCAGGGCGAGCGCGAGAAACACGCCGATGCCGAGCGCCAGACCGAACACGTTTAAACCGACGTAAAGTGGGTGACGCCGTGCCTGTCGGATGACACTGCGAAAGATTGTTGCCAGCATGTTCCGTTTCTCCCTCAGATCGCGTTGCGCACGGAGACCACGACCTGGCCGTCGAGCATGTCGATGCGGCGGCGGGCGAGGTCGGCGTGGCTGGGGGAGTGGGTGACCATGACGATGGTGGCGCCTTCGTCGTTGAGGCGCTGGAGGATATCCATCACCTGCGCGCCATTTTCGGTGTCG
Source organism: Neoasaia chiangmaiensis (assembly GCF_002005465.1). Taxonomy (NCBI): domain Bacteria; kingdom Pseudomonadati; phylum Pseudomonadota; class Alphaproteobacteria; order Acetobacterales; family Acetobacteraceae; genus Neoasaia; species Neoasaia chiangmaiensis. The sequence goes on from NZ_CP014691.1 coordinate 2,422,897, forward strand.
AGATTGCCGGTCGGTTCGTCGGCGAGGATCAGGCGCGGCGCGCCGACGATCGCGCGGGCGATGGCGGCGCGCTGCTGCTGTCCGCCGGAAAGCTGCGACGGGTAATGCCGCGCGCGATGCGCGATGCCAACCCGATCCATGGCATGCGCCACGCGCGTGCGGCGTTCACCTTTCGGCATGTTGCGATAGACCAGGGCAAGCTCGATGTTTTCCTCGATCGTCAGTTCGTCGATCAGGTTGAAGCTCTGGAACACATAACCAAGATGTTCACGCCGGAATTTGGCCAGCGCCGCTTCGTTCATCGCCGTCAGTTCGTGCTCGCCGAAGCGGTATGAACCCGCCGTCGGACGGTCGATCGTGCCGAGGATGTTAAGCAGCGTGGACTTGCCGCAGCCCGACGGCCCCATGATGGCGACGAACTCGCTCGCCTCGATCCGCAGATCGATGTCGTGCAACGCCGTGGTTTCCACCTCGTCAGAGCGATAGAGGCGCTGGATGTGCGAGAGTTCGATCAGCATGTATGGGGCCTTTCGCTCAGTGGACCGCGAGATGGTTGAAGTTCTTGTAGGAATTGTAGGACGAGACGATCACCCGATCGCCTTCGTGCAGGCCGCCGGTGATTTCCACCTGCTCAGGGTTACGCCGGCCTGACGTGATGCCGACGCGGTCTGCCGTATGGCCGTTCGACGCCACGACAAAGGCCGACGAGCCGCCACTGGCTTCCAGCCACGCCCCGTTCGGCAGCACGAGCGCACGGTGCGTTTCGCCCAGCGTAATGCGCAGATCCACGCTCTCGCCGCGACGCAAGCCGCCCGGGGGCGCTCTGTCGAAGGTCAGTTCGGCGCGGAACTGACCGTTCGTCACCTGCGGATGGACACGCGAGACGGTCATGGGAATTTTCGTGTCGCCGAGATCGGCCTCCGCGCGCTCGCCCACGGCGACACGACCGAGATAGAATTCGTCGATATCCGCATCGAGCCGATACAGGCCCTCACTGTCGATCTGCCCGATCTTGTCGCCTGCCTTGAGCGACTGCCCCGGCTGAAGGTCGAAGTTGGTGAGCCGCCCCGGCAACGGTGCGCGGAGGACGAGAGCGCCAAGACTGGCCTCGACCACGTCGAGATTGGAGCGCAGACGCTGCGCTTCCTCGTCGATTTCCGCGCCTTGGCGATCCGCCACCTTGCGATCCTGCGTCAGCGCGCCCTCAAGACGTTTGAGACGCTGGGCGTAGTAATCCGCTTCGTCGCGATAGGATTGGACATTCGCCTCGGATTCAAAGCCCTGTCCGTGCAGTTGTTCACGGATCGAAAGCTCGCGCTGCGCCTTGAGGAGATTGTAGCGCGCTTCCGCCAGTTGCGTCTCTTCGGTGGTGCGCGTCTGCTGCAACGTCAGGCGCTGCGCGCTGACCGCGCCGAGCTGGCTTGCGATCTGCGCTTCGCGCGAGGTGACGTCCAGTTGCAGTTGCGGGTTCGTCAGGCGGGCGAGGATATCGCCCTTTTTCACGAGGGCACCGTCCCGTGCGACCACCTCGGCCACTTCGCCCCCCTGCACGGCGTCGATGAAGGTGACGTTCAGCGGCGCGACCGTCGCACGGACCGGCAGATAATCGAGAAACGGTGCGGACGTGACCGTTGCCGTCGACAATTGGTCACGCGGCACGGACAGCGTGCCGGATGCTGGCACAAGCCGCCACCCGGCCACAAGCAACGCCACGATCGCGACGGGCGCGCCGTAACGCAAGGCGCGGCGAACCACAATCCTGCGTTTCGACGGCCGCACGGCCCGATCCATGCCGCTGCCCAGGGCGGAACGTGGCGTGTCGGCAACGGAAAGGCTGCTGGCGACCGGTCGATCCATACGCTGTTTCTCCTTTGGGAAAACAGTGTATCATGATGAAGACAAACATTAGATTGTTGATAAGAAACGACTATTTGCACGCGCGCCATTTCGGCATGTTCGAAATCGGACACGCTGTCCGGAAGCGGACACCTTCGGACGCTGTGTCAAGAGGAAAACGGATGGGTAATGTAACGAATCGAGCAGAGCCCTGATGTCGCAGCCTGATGCCAAGCCGCTTCTGCTGTTTGTAGATGACGATCCCGATATTCAATCAGCCGCCCGCCTGCTGTTCAGGCATCGCAGGCTGGAAATCGTGTGCGCCAATGACGCACAATCCGCGCTGACGCAGCTTGCGACGCATGCGGTCGATCTCGTGCTGCTCGACCTCAATTACAGCAGAGGGGCAACGAGCGGCGCCGAGGGACTGACGCTGCTGAAGGACATGCTCGTTCTGCGTCCTGAGTTGCCCGTTGTGGTCGTGACAGGGCACAGTGGTGTCACGATTGCTGTCGAGGCGATGCGGGCCGGCGCGCGCGATTTCGTCATGAAGCCGTGGCACAACGATCGTCTGGCGACGCTGATCGAGAAGTTGCTTGCAGGCCGGACAACCGGGCGCGAGACGGCGGGTGAGCCTGCCATGATCGTGGCCTCAGCGGCGCTGGGGCGGATCGTCGGGGAGGCGGATCGCCTTGCGCCGACGCGGGCGCCGATCGTCATCTGCGGCCCACCGGGAAGTGGAAAGACGCTTCTGGCGCGGCGTATTCTTGCCCTGTCTCGCGATGCGGGGAGTGAAACTCTGATCCGTGCGGAAGAATGCGACACATTGCCCGAGGAACATGGGAACTGGCTGATCCGGGACGTCGAGACGCTAACGCCGACGATCCAGCGTCGGCTGGCTGACAGCCTCGAGAGAGTCAATCCGCCGCGCGTCATCGCAGTTTCATCTCTTGATCGGAATGTTCTGGAGGCGCGACTTGACCCCAGACTGATGCTTCACCTCGGCATGGTGGTCTTGACCATACCGCCCCTGGATCGAAGACCTGATGACATCGTCGCCTTGGTCACCCATTTCTCGCATTATTTCGCCACCCGTCACGGCCTGCCCGAGCCTGACGTGGACGACGTCTGTCTCGCGTCCCTGAAAGCGGCGGTCTGGCCCCAGAATGTGCGATCCCTTCGCGCCACGGTTGAGCGCGCAGTTTTGACGGGGACCTGGCACGTTCCTTCCTGCGAGCGGCATGGGAGCGCAGATGGTCCGGCGACGCTTCATGATACGGAACGCATGCTCGTCGAAACGGCGCTGCGCAAGCATGGCTTCAATGTCACACAGGCCGCGCGGGAGTTGGGGCTGACACGCCCGGCGTTGTATCGCCGGATGGCACGGTACGGGCTATAGATGCGCGTCGTTCTCGCCACATTGGCAAAAGTGGCAGGCATCGTCGCAGCTTGTTGTCTGGCGAGGCCCGTTTGGCAGAACGGATTTTTCGCGACGGCCGTGCTTCTCGTCTGTGTCGCCGTATTTTGCATGGCCTCGCTTATCGCAACGCAGCTTGAGCTGCTGCGCCGTGCTCAGCGTAAGGAACCATCCGTCGTGCGGCCTGTCGGGCGCGAAACGCTGCGCAATCGCGCTCTTCTCGATCATGCGCCGGTGCCCCTGCTGTTTCAGCAGACCGACGGCACGCTTCACGCCGCCAATCGGGCGGCGCGCCGCCTGTTCGAGACGGAAGGACGGCTGATTGCGCCGCCTCCGGCGCTTCTTGCCGTCATCGAACCTGACAAAAGCGCATCCGAGCATGCTGTCATCCGACTGCCTTCATCCGGCGGCTCATCGCGTGTCTATGCGGTGTCGGTCGGACAGGGCGGTGGTGCTGGCGGGATCGTCGCTTATCTGGCGTTGATGGATGTCGAGGCGAGCATAAACGCCGCCGAGGCACAGGCGCTTCGCGAGCTGCTCCAGATTCTCAGCCATGAGATCATGAACTCTCTGACGCCGATCGTCTCCCTCTCGGCGACGGCGGCGGAATTGTTCAGCGAAGTTCCGACGCGTGAGACGGGGCTGATGATCGGCGAGGCACTCGCGACGATCAGGCGACGCGCCGATGGGCTGGATCGGTTCGTGCGCGGCTATCGCGATCTTGCGCGTCTGCCTGCACCGGACCTGCAGCCGGTCGATCTTGGGGAACTGCTACGCGAGACGGCGCGACTTTTCGATGCCCGATGGGCTGGACGTGTGGCGCTTGAGCTTGCGTTGCCGCCGAAACGGATCATGGTCAGGCTGGACCGGGGGCAGATGGAGCAGGCGCTGCTCAATCTTCTGAACAACGGGGCGGAAGCTGCTTTGGAGCATCCTGCGCCGCGCATACAACTCGCCGGGGCATGGATTGACGGTGCCATTCAAATCACGGTGCACGATAATGGCAGTGGCATCGACGCGGCCCAACGCAAGCGTATTTTCGAGCCTTTCGTTTCCTTCAAGGCGAACGGAAACGGGATCGGGCTCAGTCTCGCACGGCAGATCGTGCGGGGACATGGCGGGGCGCTCATTCTGGAAGACGAAATGGCGCTCGGACCATGGACAACAGGATTATGTATCCGACTGTGAGAACGGCTCGGATAATCTTGGATGAGGGCGTAGATAGACGCGCATCTACTGGCTTTTGAGCACAGTCCCCGAGCTTCCGTCGCCCAGCACAGCATCCCAAAGCGGTTTCTCCATAAACCGACCATCGGGAGTGCGAGGACTACAGCGCCATCCCGTGACGGACCAATGGTAAGGCATATATATTCCTGGTGTCGGGCCGCATTGTGGAGCGTCTGTTACCAGCCGGATATGATCCGCCGGTATCTTCAGTGCCGCATAGGTCTTTTGCATCCAGCCTGCGCTCACTTCCCGCGCAGCATACATACCCCACCAGTGATCGGCTGGGGTCGCTGACGGTTCGGAGAGCCATGCCGCTATCGAGCCTGTTGCGTCATAATGGTCCCATGGGCTGGAAAGCAGGATCACCCGCGCCATAGTGAGGTGTTTGGCAAGATAGGCAACGAGACCAGATCCTTGCGAAAAACCAGACACTGCGAATGCTTTCCAGCGGGGAGCGCCGTCATCGAGATAGCTGTCCCAATGTTCCGACGGAAATGTGCGGTTCAGATAGTTCAGCATTGATGACGTGCGAGCTACCAACGCCTCGGGAGGCACGATCTCCAGTCCTTTCATCAGTGAGCCGCCGAAGACCTTCGCCTGCCGGTATTTCGAGAAACACGGATCCATTGAGGCATTACACAGTACTGTTCCGGCCGGGTTATAAACGTAATCGATCGTAAGAACACGATAGTGCTGTGCCAAGGCCTCCATCAAAAACGGCCGGCTCGGCGCGTTCCTCAACGACGATGCGCTTTCGAAGAATACCAGGAGGCGATCGTACTGGTTGCTGTCGCCCATAGGATGCGCTCGTCCCAGCGTGTTTCCGGGAGGCAGAAAGTCTCCGTCATGTCGAACCGAGAGTGCCGAAATTGCTTCATGTCGGTCGCCGTCGCACGGTAGGATTCGGAGCCGTTGACAGGATGATCCATGGCCTCACATGAACTCTCGGGACTGATTCGCTATCTCGATCAGGAAGATTGGCAGGACTGCTTTGCCGAAGTGCTTGACGATCACATCGTTCCGGCACTGGAAGCGGGCGACATCGCGTTCGAGGATCTGGCGGAGATGATCGGCCCCGACGTCGCCATGACGCTGTGGGGCTGCGCCTTCGAGGATTTTCTCGGGCAGGACTGGGATAACGGCCGGAATTTCATCGATGTCTATCTGAAGCGGCGAGGCTGGAAAGAGGGGCCGCGCAACAGTGCCTACATGCGGGCACTGAAAACCTCGGTCATGAGCCTGTATGAAGTCTCGGATATCGTGCCCGGCAAGAGCCTGATGGCGCGCGACCTGCTGCAGGGTGGTGATCCGGTTCTGGTGCAGGAGGGCACGGCCACCCGGACGCTGAAACCGTGGGATAGGATCGCTGCCCGTCTCGTCCCGTCGGATGGAAAGATGATCCTGGCGGGCGGGCTGTTGCCCTATTCCTCGGCAGCCTGCGAGGATCTGTCGGCGTCTTTTTACGAGGCCTTGCGCAAGCGTCGCGGCAAGGCGGCTTTCCCGAAGCTGGATACGGAGACGCTGCGTGAACTTGCGCCGGCCTTCACGCTGACCTGGTTGTTCCGGACTATGGAAGATATGGCCCGGCAGATGGAGGGGACGTCTCATCTCCTCTTCAACAGTGACGGTGACGAGCTTCTGTTCCATAAAATTCGCTACCCGCTTGCGAAAGGAGTGACGCAGAAGGCCGTTGTAGCAGTGCTGGATGCTGTCCCGAATCTGCGGCCGGAGAGCCGGACGTTCTGGAACTGGCTGGAAAACCATCAGGGGCCAAAGAAGGCGTTCCGGCCGCAGGGGCGGGCTAAGGAAGGGCTTTCCCTGACCAGTGAGATGGATGACGGTACAACGGTGCTGGGCACGCTGGAACTGAAGGGGCGGCAGCTTCTTGTCGGGGTCAACTCGCGGGAACGGGCGGTGCGTGCACAGGCGATGTTGGCCGAGGTGCTGGGCGGTCTGCTCGGGACGCCGCTGACGCAGATCATGACGCCCGACCAAGCGCTGGCCGAACGGGACGCACGGCACGATCCGGAAAATGATCGGGAAGCGCTGGGCCTTTCGTCGGAGGACGAGGCGCGGCTCATCGGTGAGGCGATGGAGCGTCATTACCGGCAGGTGCTGAACGAGGCTGTGCCCGCCCTCGGAGACGTCACGCCGCGCCAGGCGGCGCGCACGGCCGCCGGTCGGGAAAAGCTTGTCGCATGGCTCAAATCTCTGGAGAACAACGCCGCGAGGGTCGGGGACGGACAGCGCGGCATGGCCGCCTATGATTTCACCTGGATGTGGCAGGAACTCGGCGTTGCGAAACTCAGGAAATAGGCTGCTTTCGCGCTATTGCAGCCTTACAACCGCCCGTTGTTTCGACAAAAGCACAAACTTATCGGTGCGCACGAAATAATGCTGTTACGTCTGCGATGATCACAACGAACACGCTTACGGCCCCTATGTTTTTAACCACTTGCACTGATCGTCCACTGCGTTTTTCGCGACGGTCACCGTTTCGAATGCTTCAATAAACGAGTGGGTTGTTCCCAGATAAACCTTTGCTTCGACGTTGACGTTCGCGTTTCTAAGTTTCTGCGCGAATGCCAGGTTTTCATCTCTTAACACGTCGCACTCGGCAATCGTCATGCTCACGCGGGGCAATCCGGCAAGGGATGCGCGCAAGGGCGATGCCAGCGGGGACGATCGCATGCCGGGGTCATGAATGTAGCGTGACCAGAACAGCTCCATCTCGTTTGCTGTCAGCATGTAATTCGGTCCGTCATACAGGGAATACGACGGCCGATCGGTCTCGCTATCGAAAACGCCGTATGTCAGCATCAATCCCGTGAGAATATTTTTTCCTGCATCGCGCAGAGACAGGGCCGCTGCGACGACGAGATTGGCGCCAGCCGAATCTCCGCCCGCGAAAAGCGGGAGTCGCGCCAGGGCTGGAAACCGTTCTGCATCACGCAACGCCAGGATGCCGTCAATGACCTGATGCAGGGCGGTTGGAAAAACGTATTCGGGCGTCAGTACATAGTCGAATCCGACCACGACCATGCCTGCCCCTATGGCGTAGGCGCGCATGAGGCGGTCGTGTGTATCGAGGCTGAACATCGTCCAACCACCGCCATGAAAATATGCGAGTAAGCCACGTGCATCACCGGGAGGGGTGTAGATCCGCAGCCGCAATGCCGGCGCGATATCCTCCAGGACGATTTCCTCGATCCGCGCCATGTCGCGTGGCGGCGCGGTATGGAGGCATCGGCGGACTGCCTCAGCCTGAGCGCGGGCGGCAGACGGCGTCAACGTCTCGAAGGCGGCCAAGCCGCGTGTCGCCTCCGCCATCCGGTCGAGAAAGGCGCGGACGCCTGGATCGAGGGACGCACGCGTCATCGGACAAAAAACTGGTCGGTCATAGGTCAAGGGTAGCATAGAGACCCCGCACGTCGCTTCCACGCAGGACAAATATCCGCGCGGCTGGGCCAGACACGGCAGGACTTCGCTTGTGCGACTGAACACGCCCTCGCGCCCACAGCGATGATGCCGGCATGTCAGTATGACGTCGCACCTGGCCCGTGCCCGCATGAATCCGACCCGCGCGCAGCTTCACGTCTGGCCGCGTCATGCAAGAGTGCACGTCATGTTCGCACCCGATCCTTATCGTTGTGATGATCCGCACCGGCTGTGGCCGTTGATCGAAGCCATCCGCCTTGGCTCCGTCGCCTGCTGCGACGCAAAAGGCGCGATTGTGGTCAGCCATGTTCCGATCGTGCTTGATCGCACACGAGGTCCGCTCGGAACCCTCATCGGACACTTCGATCGCCGTAATCCTCACTGCGCGGCCCTGGCGCAGGCTGACGAGGCGGTCGTGTCGTTTCTCGGGCCTGACAGCGGGGTTTCGCCCGACTGGTACGGAACCGCGCCGCGCGTGCCGACCTGGCTGTATGTGGCAGTGCAGGCACGCGGACGGGCGACGATGGTGACCGATGTCGCCGGACTGCGCGATAGCGTGGTGCGCGCGAGCGCTTTGGCGCTGGCAGAGGGCTCGCCATGGTCGGCCGATGGAGTGGAAGACTACATGGCGAAACTGCTGCCTCACATCGTTGGATTTGAAATTCCGCTGCGCCGGCTTGAAGGGCAGTTGCGGCTTGCCCAGCAGAACGATTCGGACGACCGCGCCCGGGTCGAGGCAGCGCTGAGCGCGGGCTCGCTGCAGCAGCGGCGTATGGCCGAGGCCATGCGCCGGTTCGCGGACGACCTGCCGGTCATGGCGTAAGCCTGCGCCCGCTGCGCATCATCCGTTCGATCAGAATGGCGCCGGCAACGATGTAAGCGCCTAGGAAAATCAGCGGAGCCGGATGACCGGTCGCCGCCTGAAGCGTGAGGTCGGTCACGACGACCCCGATCATCGTGCAGCAGACGGCGAAGGCCGCGACCGGGACGATCCCGAACCAGAGCCCCCAGCGCGCGACGCCACCCAACGGTATGCGAAAGCGTCGCGGCAGGTCGGGTTCGCTGACACGCAGCCGCATGGCACTCAGCGCAACACCGGCGAAGGCCGCCATGGTGCCGAGGCTGACCACATCCGCCAGGATCGAGATCGGGAACAGGGCTGCAACAACGCCCGCGGCAAACGCGGTTGCCGCGATTCCAGCGCGTGGCGCGCCGGAGGTCTTATCAACCCGCGCCATCCAGCCCGGCAGAACGCCCGCACGCGCCATGGACAGGCAGATACGGGAGTGTCCATAGGTGTTCACCAGCATCACCGATCCCAGCCCGGCCAACGCACCGACCTTGATAAGCGATGAGAGGCCGCAATATCCGATCGCACTCATGACCCGTGCGACCGGGTCCGGCACGTCGAGCTGCCGGTAGGGCACGATGCCGGTCACCACGAGTGCCACGGCGATATAGAGCGCCGTGCTGACAAGTAATGTCATGATCAGGCCGAATGGCACGTCCCGGCCGGGGCGGCGTGCTTCGGCCGCCCCGTTGGCGACGGCATCGAACCCGAGATAGGCGAAGAACACAATGCTCGTCGCCCGGACGAGGCCGCTTGGCCCATAGTGGAACGGGCCGTCCGACGGCGGCAGAAACGGATGCCACAACCTTGGATGAACGTGGCTGAAGCCCACGACGAGAAACAGCGCGAGTACGCCGATCTTGACGGCGACCAGTGCCGTATTGGCGTGAGCGGTCACGCGTGCGCCGAACATCAGGGCAAAGCCTGCAAGCCCCAGAGCAAGCACGGCCGCGATATCCGCACGTGGGCCGGTCGACGATGCCGCGCCGTGCGCGGGTGCTATGGTCGCCGTCACGAGGAATTGCGGCATGGACATACCCATGTCGCGCAGCAGGCTTTGCAGATAGGCGATGAAACCGGTTGCGACCGTGGCACCCGCGAGCCAGTATTCCAGCATCAGCATCCAGCCGACCCAGAGGGCCGGACGGGGCCCGAATGCGCGTGCGGCATAAAGATAGGCTGCCCCGGCTTCCGGCATGGCGGCGGCGAGTTCCGCATAGCACAACCCGGTCAGCAGACACCCCGCGCCTGCCAGCAGGAACGCGATTGTCACGGCGGGCCCGGCATAGTCGGCTGCCGCCACGCCGGGCAGGATATAAATCCCGGCGCCAACGACGCATCCAATACCGAGCAGCACCAGATCGCGTGCGCCTAACGTGCGGTGGAGAGCGTTGCCGCTGGCACGCACGCCGGATCCAACAGGCAGGCTCATTGCACCAAAGTCCCACGCAACCATGCCAGTACCCGGGCCTGCACGTCGGTTTCAGTTGCAGAAGACACCGATTCCCCAAACCAGTGCGGTGCCCCGGCATAGGTCACGCGTTCCACGCGACGCCCGCGCGCCCGGAGCGCATTGAACAGCATCCGGCTCTGCTCCGGCGGTACGCGTGCATCTGCCGCGCCGTGCATCAGCAGCATCGGAATCGTGATCGCATCGACGGCGAATAACGGCGAATGGGCGTCGTAAAGCGCGCGCTCGCGGATCGGATCGCCGAAATACGGCGGGAGGAATCCGGTCGTGACGTCTGTACTCAGCGCCATGGCCGAAAGCTGGGTCGGCCCCGCGCCGTCGATTGCCGTGCGAAAGCGGTCGCTATGTCCGGCAAGCCACGCCGCCATGAACCCGCCATAGCTCCAGCCGCTGATCGCGATACGTCCGGCAGCAGCCGTGCCATCGCGCTCCAGCGCATCGATGCCATCGAGGATATCCTGCGCATCGACCCCGCCCCAGTCGTGCACGGTCGCACGGGCGAATTCCGGGCCGCGCCCGTCCGATCCGCGCGGGTTCGGCATGAACGTCGCAATACCGTTCGCCGCGAGCATCCGCGCCCAGTTGTGCCACGATCCGAGCCATCCGTTCGGCCAGGCGTCATACGGGCCGCCATGGATTTGCACCAGCAACGGCACGTTCCGCGTCGCGCCCGGCGGCAGGACGAGCAAGCCGGACAGCGTCGTGCCATCCTTGCTCCGCCAATGAACGATACGCTGCGTACCGAGCGGCCAGCCGTGAACCTGAGGATCAAGATCGGTGACGCGTGTGGCCTGTCCGTGACGCACTACCCAGATGTTGTCCGGATCATCCGGCCGGCTCGCGATGACGGCGACCGTCCCATCCTTCGTCATCGAAAAATCGTAAGGTTCGCCGCCCAAAGGCGTCGTCGGCGTCACGTGGCCGGTCCCTGCATCAACATGGGCGAGCGTGGGTGTCACATCCTCGATGCCGATCGCTGTCAGCCCCCTGCCGTCCGCATCCCAGTGCAGCGCGCGCAGGGACCCGCTCCAGTCGGCGCCGATCGGATGGGCGGTGTGACCGTCGCAGTCATAACGGCGGATCTCGCCTGAAATTCCGTCAGCGGCGAACACGCCATAGACGATATGGCGTCCGTCCGGCGAGAAGCCTGGGTGAACGGCGGTCGCATGGCCGGGAAGACGCGCCAGTTCATGCCCATCGAGATCTACGACCGTCACGTGCGAGCGATACCAGAACGCATCCAGGCTGGGATCGTCGCTGCTGCGTACAAGAAGGCTTCGGCTGTCCGGCGCCCAGGCGGCATCGAATACCGCAGGGTCCGCGATGGTAAGCGCATGCGCTCGGCGACCATCAAGCGGGACGAGAAACAGCCTGGCGCCCTTCTGCCCGGATGTCGCACGAGCACCGGAAGCAGAGGGGTGATCTTCACGCGTTACCAGGACCAGGAGCGTTTTTCCATCAGGTGCCCAACGGAATGAATTGATGTTGCCGGGCGGCGTAGCGAGCGAGCGCACTCTCGCAGGCCTCTTAGCTCCCGGAGAGCCTGTGAGCCACAAACGTGCGGTCGGCCCACCATGGGTGCCAATCCAGGCGAGCGTCCTTCCGTCCGGGGACCATTCTGGCGCGTGATCGCCTGAAAAACTGCCGGGAAGGGCAACCATACGGCCGGAGGATGTAGTTGCGCTTATCCAAAGTCGAGTCCTAGGCGGCTTATCTGGAGGGGCTGCGTCATCCAGTTCGAACACAACCTGCGTTCCATCAGGAGACAGGACGACGTCGGCCGGGTGCCGCAGGTGAGTGATTGCATAGGGGGTGATCGGATTTGGTGGCGATATCGCAGGATGTCCGATGGCATCGCCGCCGATCAGCATGCCTGCCAGCGCAAGTACCCGGCCGGCGGAGATGAGACGCCGGCATACGTGCGACGGTCGGTGCAGCATCAGGAGAATCCCTAGGTCGATTTAATCGTGCCGAGATTTTCATTGCGATTGTGACTTGTCCATCCGTGCAGGGACATGCATGGGCTCAATGGCCCTTTCAAGATGGCTGTTGGCCCTTATGGAAAAGACGCGGGGTCGAAACATTGATTACGTTTCAAACTCGGAACGTAACGTTTTGGGGCGGCAGGATCATGACGGAGGAGGCGAAAGTCGTGATATTCAAACGAAGTGCCGATCTGCCATTCAGCGTCCAGCCGGTCGTGGGACTCGAAGATCGTTACCCGTCCGGTTTCAACGATCCGTTGCATGCCCATGAACAATGTCAGCTCGCCCTCACGCTGTCGGGCATGATGACCGTGATGACAGCGGAGACGAGCTTCATCCTGCCGCCGTTTCGCGCAATGTGGATCCCAGCCTCGACTCACCATCAGGTGACCACCCGAGGCGCCGTGGTGTTCAACACGCTCTATATCGACAAGTCGCTTCGGGCCTGGGGCAACCACTGCCGCGTGTTCGACACGACACCGCTGGTTCGCGCGCTGATCGGCGAGATCCTGCATTTCCGCCTGCCTTATGCCCCGGACAGCCGTGAGGGGCGTTTGACCGCGCTTCTGCTGGACGAACTGGACCGGATGCCTGATCTCAATCTGCAGGTCACCATGCCGTCCGATCCGAGACTGGCCCGGGTGTGCCGGACGATCCTGTCCGATCCGTCCGATACATGCGATCTCGATCACTGGTCACGGGAGGCAGCGATGGGACGACGCACCTTCACGCGACTGTTCCGGCAGCAGACCGGCATGGGGCTTGCCGCCTGGCGGCAGCAGGCGCGGATGGTGGAGGCCATCGCCATGCTCGAACAAGGAATTTCCGTTACCGAAGTCGCCTACAGTGTCGGTTACGACAGCCCCAGCGCCTTCAGCGCCGTCTTTCGACGCATCTTCGGTGCAGCCCCCAGTGCTTATGCTGCGAACCGGGCCGTGCGCACCGCCTCCACCATAATCTGACGCCGATTTTTTCAGGAAGGATCGCCCAATGTCTTGCAGGGTCCGGGCCGCAACACGCTGCCTTCTCACAGCGGGTGTTGCCACCATGATGGCATCTTCCGCGCTGGCACAGACTCCAGTCGCGTCGCGGCATGCCCGGGCTGCCCGTTCGACGACACGTCCAGCGACGCATCCCGGCACGCGCCCGGCGGCGCAGGCCGTTCCCGGTGTTCATACCGGTTCGGGAACCCCGGATCAGACTGTTGATGCCGCGCCGGGAGAGGCTATCACGGTTTCCGCCACGCGTCGGCGCACGACCACACATGACGTCGCCAACTCCGTGACTGTGCTCACAGGGAAAAAGCTCGAACAGATCGGAGCACAATCCTATGAGGACTACATCAAGCTCATTCCGGGGGCGACGTTCACGCCGACCGTCCCCGGCATCTCGACCATCACGTTTCGTGGCATTTCCACGACGGCTGGTCTCGATCAGGGGCAGGGCACGACGGGGTATTTCCTGAACGACATTCCTCTGACCGAGCCGGGATTCGCGATCGACATTCCCAATATCGACACGTTCGACGTGGCCCGTGTCGAGGCGCTGCGCGGGCCACAGAGCACACTGTTCGGATCGGCGACACTGGGCGGCGCCATCGACTACATTCCCAATCAGGCCGATGCGTCGAAATGGGACGCGGCCGCGCAGTCGACCATCGACGGCATGCCGGGTCACGAAGTCGGCTATGGCGAAAAAGGGATGATCAACATCCCGCTTATCAAGGGTAAACTCGCCATTCGCGGCGTGCTCGATTATCGTCAGGATCCCGGCTATATCACCAATCTCGGCGTCGGACGCAACACGAACACGACCTATACGCGCAACGCCCGCGCAAGCATCGTCTTCACGCCAGTGGACGGCACCAAGATCGCCTATACCTATCTCGGACAAAGCGTCCAGGTGTCGGACGACCCCTATTCCGAACCCCAGGCTTTGGGCGATTACACCAAACAGCGCGGCATTACGGAGCGCGTCTATACCCAGACCCAGATGCATGAACTTAGGCTCGATCAGGAACTGCCATTCGCGACATTGTCCGCCATGGGCGCATTCCTTCGCAAAGGGCAGAGCAGCTACTGGGACGACACACCCTTTTTCGGACAGGTCGTACCTGGCCTAAACTCACCGACCTACGCGCCACAGGACGGCGACAGCAAGTCAATGTATTACGAGGTGCGGCTGGCTTCCCATCAACATAGCAATTTCACCTGGCTGCTCGGCGCCGCATTCTACGAGACGTGGAAACGGATCAGCGCGCCTGTGCTGACACCTGGAATCGAGCCTGCACTTGCCGGAATTTATGGGCCAGCACTTGCGAGTCAGCTTGTATCTCAGGGCGACGACTGGGAAAATCCGGATGTCGCGAAGTATGACGGTACCGAAAAGTCGATCTTCGGCGAGATGTCCTATCGCTTTTTGCATGACTTCACTGTGACCGGCGGCGCGCGCGTGTTCAACATGTCGCAGAATTCCTCAAGCGAGCTCGGCGGCTACGGTGCCTATCTCGATTATGGCACACTGTATCATCGGGGTGCGTCCACCGTCTCACAGACGAGCGCACTGCCGAAATTCTCGATCAAATACGAGCCGAACCGGCAGGTTATGGCGTATTTCCTCCTGTCTGAAGGTTACCGGTTCGGCGCGCCCAACACCAATCCGATCAACCCGAAATACCCGACACCCGCAGGCACCAAGTCGGACAGCCTGATCAACTACGAGACGGGTGCGCGCCTTAACTTTTTCCATAACCACCTTGTTCTCGAACCGACACTCTACTGGATCGACTGGAGCAATATGCAAACGCGTCTGTCGCGTCCGGACGGCATCACGTATGGCGCGAATGTCGGCAGTTCGACCAGCCGGGGTTTCGAATTTACCGGCACATGGTTCACGCCGCTGCCTGGCCTGTCGCTGAACGTGAACGCGACATATGACGACGCGCATACGAACCATACCATCACCGAGGCATTCGGCACCGTCATCGCCAAAGGATCTCAACTTGCCTCCAGCCCGAAATGGCAGTTCAGCGAAATCCTCAGCTATCAGAGCGATACCCTGCCGTTGCATCCACTGTTTTCAGTCGTGCATCACTATCAGGGCAGTGCGCCCGGTTTGCTCGGCAATTCCTTCCGGATTGGGGATTATAACACGGTCGATATCCGGGCCACGGGCACGTTCAAGACGCGGATCGGCACGTCTTCCATCAGTCTCTACGTCAACAATCTCAACAACTCGCATGGCGTGACGATGGGCTACATCAACGGTGCCCCGACGCTGGACCAAATTTACTTGATGCCGCCCCGCCTCATCGGCATGACAATGAACTGGCATCTTTGAATTTTTTAGAACCAGTCTTCACCTCCATAGTCGTGGCACAAATTTGGAGGCATGCAATGTGAGGAAGTACGAAAGTCCGGTTGGCTGCCTTTATGCGCGCAGAGCCTACATGCGTCCTAACACCACAAATCCCCTGTCGGCTTAGCGGAAATAGAGCGGACAGGCGGCTGTCGCCCTCATTTCGGACGCAGGCGAAGTGACTTGCGTTTCCTGGAATCGGACATGTGAACAGATTGGCGGAGAGTCGGTGTCCGTTGTTCTCGATGCGATTCATTCCCTTGAGATGAACTCCACCGACGATGAGAGGCTATGGAACGAGGCTTCTCCAAGGGAGACAGGCAGACAACCCGTATTCGCGGCTCGTCGGACCTGGAGCCGGGACTTCACTCACAAAGCGGCGCTGGCGCGCCTTGAAAATCTTGACGGTATCGCCGAGGATGTCTCCAGGCTTACAGGCAGAGTTGTTATCGCGTATCGCGATATAAGACATCGATGTTGGGCAGTGATGCTTCCAACTACCCTTATTGCAGCTGCAAAGCTGAGCGGACGATCGATCGGTCGCATAGGAGTGCCTGTAAGCCGCCAATTTAAGGAAGAAGAGTGTCGAGCCTGGCAAAACTACAATCGGCCAAATCGCTTGACGAGCTGGCCGCGATCCTAGGGTATAAGCCAGCAGCACTTGCTTATCTCCTTTATCATCTACCCACCGCGCGGAAATACACCACCTTCACTATCCCCAAACGCGACGGTACTCCGCGCGACATTCTGGCGCCGACGCCAAAATTGAAGTTGCTCCAGCGCCGTCTCGCCAATGTCCTCTATCTGGCGCTGGCGGATATCGACAAAGCGGGTGCGCCTCGCCGACACCTCTCGCATGGCTTTGCCAAACATCTGTCGATCGTCACCAACGCAAACGTCCATAGGCGGCGACGCTATGTGCTCAACCTCGACCTCAAGGATTTCTTTCCGTCAATTAATTTTGGCCGGGTGCGTGGTATGTTCATCAAGGACAAGCGCTTCGCGCTCGACCCAAAAATCGCGACCCTGATCGCGCAGATTGCCTGTCATAACAACGTGCTGCCGCAGGGCAGCCCATGTTCTCCGGTCATCTCAAATGTCATCGGCCATCTACTCGACATTCGGCTGGTCCGCCTCGCCAAGGCACAGAAATGCACATATTCCCGCTATGCTGATGACATCACCTTCTCCACGAACGCTAAGTTGTTCCCTGCCGATATGGCCGCTCTGGTCGCTGGAACGGAGCATGAATGGACGCTAGGCGCGGCGCTGATCGAGGAGATCGACAAAGCCGGCTTCGCAATCAATCCGGTCAAGACACGGATGCAATACCGTGGATCGCGTCAGGTAACGACCGGCCTTCTAGTCAACGAAAAGCCAAATATCCTCCCGGAATATTATCGCCCTGTCAGGGCGATGTGTTGGTCTCTATTCAACAACGGCAGCTACTATCGTGTGGTCCCTGCCACTTTGGCGGGCGGCAAACCAGGTGATCCCGATGTGCAGGAACCAGCAACCTCGCTCGCGCCGCTGCAAGGGATGCTCGGCCACATCTATCATGTGCGCGATCAGATCGACCAACGGTCTTCTGCTGAAAAGAAGAAAGAGACGACGGCCACCGCGACACGTAAGCTCTACCACCGGTTTCTATTCTATCGAAACTTTATTGTGGCGCCCAAGCCTCTTATCATCCCCGAGGGCAAGACTGACTCGATCTATCTCCAGGCAGCGATAGAAAAGCTCATCGCCTATCATCCGCAGCTCGGCCGCATGGACAAAGGTAAGTTCAAGTCTGCACTCAAATTCATGAATTTTTCGAGTACAGTGCATGCCGTGCTTCAGCTCGGCAGCGGATCTGGAGATCTATTTCACTTCATAAGGAAGTATCATGAACTACTAAAGCATTACCATCATAGGCCTTTGCCCAACCCGGTGATCGTACTGATTGACAATGACGACGGTGCCAAGGAGATTTTCGGGGCTGCTAAGGGACTTGGCGCTATAGGGATTTCACTCACGTCCACAGATGCCTTCTATCGGCTCGGCCCCAATTTGTATCTCATCAAAACCCCGGAGACTGGCCCAAAGGGTAAGAGTTGTATCGAAGATCTATTCGATCCAACGCTCCTGAAAGCAGAAATCGACGGTAAGAAATTTGACGTCAATAAAAAGCATGGTGAACCTGGAAAATATGGGAAGCAGATATTTGCTGAGAAAGTTGTGCGACCGAAGAAGGATATTATAGACTTTTCAAAATTTTCCGGGTTGCTTGATCGCATTGTATCGGCTCTCGATGACTACACAGCAAGCCCACCGCCACCTTGAGCGGCCAGGCCGGTTTCCCCCCTGTACTGCCTATCCGCTCAAGGAATATGAAGCAGACAGGCGGGATACGCCGTCATGTCAGTCATTCAGGCGGTTGGGAGAGCTTCCCGAAAGCTGACATGAATCATCCGATGCTCTACCGGAAAAGGCGGATAGCGGACTTGTGCGCGCATTCTATCCAGTCGAGGTTCGAATCTCGGCGGACGGGCCGAGAACGGTGAAGATGGGCGGTATTCCTACGCCATAGCCACCTGAGGCACGCCAAGCCTCTCCTATGCTGTGGCCCTAATCGAACAGATACAATTGGTACGTTCTCGGTTCGGTTTTCCAAGATGAGGTTAAGCTCGGGCGTCGATCCAGCTTTGCGGCACCAGCCCTTGTCCTCTCCAACGAGCGACGACGGCATCGGCGAACCATTTGTCCCGCAGATCAGCATGATCGGTCACAATCACCTGGAAATTCGGCGCCAGTTCGACCGCCACCTCAAACATCAGCTTGAAAAGTTTGAACACGGCCTCGCGATCCGCGTCCGGAAGATCCGACAAGTCTCCGGCGCGATCCTGCTCCGCCGGATAATGAGCCTGCGAAGGCTGGTCGAAGAAGATGAAGCCGGGGACGGGACGATTCTTCTGCCGGAACCAGCGATGCAGCGCGAGATGTGCGAGCACGTGATAGCCTACCCAGTTCTCGCCGCTCCCCATGCGGAATAGCGGGACTGGGCCATCGAGCGTATCGGCGACGACCGCGAGCTGCCGGATATCCAGCCGCAGGCGGCTACCACTATGCTCCAAGTCTAGCTTTTCTGAATCCCGCGTCATGTAGTCGCCGATCAGATTGAGAGTCGAGGTCAATCGCTCAGCGGTATTCTCTGGGTCGACAAGCTTCTCGAGCGCTTCAACGCGTTTGCGCGCCGCGTCCAATTCGTCGACCGACGTCGTCGCGGCTGGCGGAGGCGGCAAGGTTTCTAGGAAATAGGCAATGCGGCCCATCGTCCGAGCGAGGCGAAGCTGGCTGTCCCGCTCCGTTCGAAAGGCGTCGTCCTGTTTGGCCAGCGCGTCGATCTGGCCTTGGTTATGCTTGAGTGCATCCTCGACGTCGTTCTGCTTCGCGACCAGTTCGCCCTGGGCTTCCTGCAGACGGGGTACCTCTCGCCGGACCTGGCTCAGTTGTTCGTCGATCCCGCTCAAGGTTTTATGCATCTCGGCTACCAATGGGACATGCAGATCGGTCGATCCGCACAAGGCGCAGGTCTCCACGTCACCCTTGGCGACCAACCCGAGGGTCGCCAGCCTGGCGCGCTGCTCATCAGCTTCGTGCGCAAAGCCTCCGGCCACATCTTCGACATGCCTGATCTGGCGAAGCCGTTCTTTCAGGACTCCAAGCTCACGCCGCAACGACGTTCGCTCGCGCCGAAGGATCGCGATCGGTTCGGTCGAGTCCGGTGGGACTGGGACTTCCTGGATCACCGGGTTGATGGCACGAAGGCCGCTGAGAGCTATGTCCTGCGCCGGTGGTTGTCCTGGAGGGATCAGACCAACGGATTGCGCCTCGCGGAACATTTCTTCCGTACGTGCGCCAGAGAGATTGGCGAGTTGCTCGCGCTCCCCAGCGAGCTTCTGCAGCTTCCTCAGCTCTTTCCGCTCAAGATCGAGCTGTACCTTCCGCCGTAGCAGATCCTCGTCGATCGCGCCGAGAAAGTAAGGGAGCACGTCCTTGATCGTTTGCGGCAGGAAGGGCTCGCTCTGACGGTGAAACAGTATCTTCCGACTATCGATCTCGTCTTGATCCTGGATACAGAACATCAAGGCGTGGCGGATGTTGGCTGCAATCGGCCATGCCATATCGGCATTCTGTATCTGGACGGATTTCATCTCGATATCCTTCGTTCTGCTTTGCAGGCTCGTTACGCCAGCTTGGCCTGAAAGAACGGCGCGAGCACGGAAACGGCTTCGGTCACGAAGGCTTTTCCATCGTAGAGATCCATGTGATTGGCGCCTTTCACGATATGGACCGACTTGTCCGCACTGGCAGCGCGGTCATACAGATCGT
The DNA here is from genome assembly GCF_002005465.1 of Neoasaia chiangmaiensis. Classification (NCBI taxonomy): domain Bacteria; kingdom Pseudomonadati; phylum Pseudomonadota; class Alphaproteobacteria; order Acetobacterales; family Acetobacteraceae; genus Neoasaia; species Neoasaia chiangmaiensis. Next base: position 2,442,852 of record NZ_CP014691.1, read on the forward strand.
CACTCATCCATTTGCTGCCCGCGTCGCTGCCGACGACGATCTGGATCGGTTGCGTCAGATAGGTTTCGGCCATGTGATAGGCATCATAGGTGACAATCTGGTTCAGGCTCCGCAACGTAGCAAAGCCCGGCGCGGTCGCGCATTCGGCGCGGGGCGTGTGATAATACTCCCAGGCCTGACGCAGCTCCTCGTTCGGCGCATCTTTCTCCGTCAGCGGCGCGAGTGGCATGGTGGCGTAACCGTTGCCTGCGGCATCTGCGGTGCGGGCATTGGACCCGGCTTCGATCAGCGGAAGCGCGTCGATCGAACGCACCGAATTGTCCCAGCCATTGCGGAACATGGAGCCGATATTGACTGCGCTGACGGTGCCGATTGCCTTGATGCGACGGTCCTGAATGGCGGCATTGGCCGTATAGCCCGCGCCCGCACAGATGCCCATCGCGCCGATGCGGTTCTGGTCGATGTAGGGCAGCGTCGTCAGATGGTCGATAACGGCGCTGACGTCTTCCGTACTGACGTAGGGGTTTTCAAGCTGGCGTGGCTCACCGCCGCTTTCACCCTGACAGGACCGGTCGAACGCAATGGTGACAAAGCCCTGTTCCGCGAGTTTCTGCGCGTAGGTGCCAGCCGTCTGCTCCTTCACGCCGCCGCCAGGGTGGGAGACGACAATGGCAGGCCATTTTTTCGCCTCGTCGAAGCCATTGGGGAAATTGATTACGGCAGACATGGTGATTGTGGGGTTGTTCGAATTGGTAAAGCTGATCTTGCCCATGGCTTTGTCTCCTGTTGATGACATCAGGATAAGACAGGTGCATTGTGTGGATTAGAGAGATAATTTGTCATGGCCCTATCACTGGAGTGATCAATGAGGCGGGATGAAATCGCCGATCTGGCAGCTTTCGTCGTGGTGGCCGAGGAAGGCAGCTTCACCAAGGCGGCCCGTCGTCTTGGCATTGCACAGTCCGGTCTGAGCCAGATCGTGCGGCGGACGGAAGAACGGCTGGGCATGCGCCTGCTGTCACGCACCACCCGCAGCGTGGCACCGACGGAAGCGGGCGAGCGGCTGCTCGCGACACTTGGCCCCATGCTGCATGATCTGGACGCGGCGGTGGCCTCTCTGGGTGATTTGCGGGACCGTCCATCGGGCACCATCCGGGTGACGACCGTGGAACATGCGGCGAAAACCATTCTCCTTCCCGGCGTGAAGCAGCTTCTGCGAGACAATCCCGATATCCGCGTGGACGTGACCATCGATTACGGACTGGCGGATGTGGTGGCAGATCGCTTCGACGCTGGCATCCGGTTGGGCGGCGAGATTGCGAAAGACATGATCGCTGTACGGATCGGTCCGGATATGCCATGCTGGCCGTCAATGCGATTATTGGAGATACACCAGCCGAGGCGCAGCATGCAGCGACTTCACTGGAGCAACATTTTGTTGCGCTGCGTCGAGGGCGTCCGACGCAATTTCCAGCATCTCGCGCTGTTTCGTGGAGCGAACCGGAACAGGCTCTGATCGACAGAACCCTGCGTTATACGTTTACAGGAACGGCAGATGTCGTGGCTGCAGGCATTTCCGCTTTCATAAAACAGCATCAGCCTGACGAACTCATGATTGGTGCGCCTCTCTTCTCACAGGTCGCGAGGCGGGCAACTCTTGCCGGCATTGCGCAGAAGCTGATAAATCATCAGTCAGTGGAAGTTTCGTGACTTTACCACCAGATGTTCGGATCTGGAGTCCTGTAGTTCTAAACCAATGTCTTGCAAGGAGCGGTTCCCGACATCCGCCAGCAATCCCGATAGGTCCCTGATCTCCTTCGCCACCAGATGCACGACCTCGCCCTCCCTCTGCAGCATGCCTTTTACGGCCAGCATCTGTCCGCCCAATATCATCCGTCGGTTCGCATCGAATAGATCCGGCCAGATGATGACGTTCATGTTGGCCGTCTCATCCTCCAGCGTCATGAACACCACGCCTTCGGCTGAGCCGGGGCGTTGCCGAACCAGCACTAGCCCAGCGACAGTCAGGCGCTTTCCATCCTTTGCCGCCAGCGCCTGCCGACAGGTGACGATGCCCTGTGCCAGCAGATCACCCCGCAGAAAAGTCAGCGGATGATCCCGCAGGCTCAGGCCAAGCCGGTTGTAATCGCGCACCACTTCCGCCCCGTCGTGCATGGGCTGCAGCAGCACATCCGGCTCCTCCGCTTCCCGCGTTACCTGGGCTGCCGCGAACAGCGGCAGCGGTTCGTCCCGTAGCGCCTTGATTGCCCACTGCGCCTCGCGCCGTGGCAACCCGAGCGAAGGCCGGAACGCATCCGCTTCTGCCAGATGGGTCAGTGCTGTCGCCTTCACGCCAACCCGACGCCACAGATCATCGATCGAGGTAAACGTGCGCGAGGTCCGTGCGGCAACAATTCGGGCCGCATCGTCATTGGCCAGCCCCTTGACCAGACTCATACCCAGTCGCACGGCGAACATCCCGTCTGGTCTTTCCGGCCCTTCCAGTGTGCTGTCCCAGCGCGAGGCATTCACACAAACTGGCCGGATTTCCACGCCATGTTCCCGCGCATCGCGAACCAGTTGTGCTGGTGCATAAAATCCCATTGGTTGACTGTTCAGAAGCGAGGCCAGAAACACATCCGGATGGGTGCATTTCATCCAGGACGACGAATAGGCCAGAATGGCGAAACTGGCGGCATGGCTCTCGGGAAATCCGTAAGACCCGAACCCTTCGAGCTGCTGATAGATCCGTTCTGCAAATTCTTCCGGGTAACCGTTGGCCCGCATGCCTTCGATCAGACGTCTCTGGAACTGTGAGACAGTGCCGGTATTTTTGAACGTCGCCATGGCCCGACGCAACTGATCGGCCTCAGCGGCAGTAAACCCCGCACAGATCATGGCGACCTGCATCGCCTGCTCCTGAAATAAGGGAATACCCAGTGTTTTCCTCAGAACCTTTTCCAATTCCCGGGTGGGATAGTTTTCCGGTTCGATCCCTTCGCGCCTTCGGAGATACGGATGCACCATATCGCCCTGAATTGGTCCGGGCCTTACGATCGCCACTTCAATGACGAGATCGTAGAACACACGCGGTTTGAGCCGTGGTAGCATGGACATCTGGGCGCGGGATTCAATCTGGAAGACGCCAATGGTGTCAGCCTTCCTGATCATGGCGTAAGTGCGTGGATCCTCCGCCGGGATGGTCTGAAGGGTGAAGTGCTGATTCTTATGGTCCGCCAGCAGATCCAGCCCCTTTTTCATGCAAGTCAGCATGCCCATAGCGAGGATATCGACCTTCATGAATTTCAGGACGTCGATATCGTCCTTGTCCCACTCGATGATCTGGCGCTGCTCCATCGATGCAGGCTCAATGGGCACAAGCTCATCCAGCCGGTCATGCGTCAGCACAAATCCTCCGGGGTGCTGTGACAGGTGACGAGGTACACCAATCAGGCAGCGGGCCAGATCAAGGGTCAGACGGATGCGCCGGTCGGACAAATCAATGCTGCTGTCAGTCAGGGCGTCATCGTCCAGCTTGCGCCCCCAGCCCTGAATCTGGCCCGACAGTGTGCGGATCAGGTCTTCCGGCAAGCCCATGACCTTGCCGACATCGCGTAAGGCCCCCTTGGCGCGATAGCGGATCACCACGGCTGTCAGGGCTGCCCGGTCACGCCCGTAATGCTCATAGACCCACTGGATGACCTGCTCACGGCGTGCGTGTTCAAAATCCACATCGATATCCGGCGGTTCGCCGCGCTCTTCAGAGACGAAGCGTTCGAACAGCAGGGAGTTTCGGGCCGGATCAATGGCGGTAATGCCCAGCACATAACAGACGGCACTATTGGCAGCCGATCCACGTCCCTGACAGAGAATGTCCTGGCTGCGAGCATAGCGGACGATGCTGTTCACCGTCAGAAAATAGGGCGCGTATTCCATGCGCCCGATCAGACCCAGTTCATGGTGCAGACTTTTGCGAACCTCGCCCGGAGTCCCTTCGGGGTAGGTGCGGGCTGCGGCCTCCCATGTCAGGGTTTCCAGAGCCTGCTGGGGCGTCTGACCGGGCGCGGACACTTCATCGGGATACTGGTAGGCCAGATCATCGAGCGAGAAACGGCAGCGCTCCACGATATCCATGGTGCGGGCGACCGCTTCAGGGTAACGGCTGAACAGCCGGGCCATCTCCTGCGGTGGCTTGAGATAACGGTCGGCATGACGTTCGCGGACGAACCCGGCCTCGTCGATGGTCGTGTTGTGCCGGATGCAGGTGACGACATCCTGCAGGATACGCCGGTCATGGGTGTGGAACAGCACGTCATTGGTCACGACGGTTGGCACATGTGCCTGATGCGCCAGGTTGGCAAGATCATACAATCGCATCTGGTCATTGGGACGGCGTAGCAGGGTGAGCGCCATGTAGGCCCTGTCGGCAAAGATGTCCTTCAGCTTGCGCAGATGCAGCGCGCAGGCCTCGTCCGCCGTGTCCGGGATCATGACGACGATCAGGTCTTCACCCCAGGCGACCAGATCCTCCCAGAGCAGATGGCATTTTCCTTTCCCGGCACGGGCCTTGCCGAGGCTCAGCAGGCGGCAAAGACGGCCATAGGCGGCCCGGCCCGTAGGGTAGACCAGCACGGGAGGGAAATCCGCCAGATCGAGACGGCATCCCACAACAAGGCGGAGCCCGATCTCTTTTGCCGCGACATGGGCCTGCACCATCCCGGCCAGAGAGTTGCGGTCACAGATGCCCAGTGCCTCGATGCTAAGGGCCTTTGCCTGCGCAAACAGTTCGATCGGGGAAGACGCCCCGCGCAAAAACGAGAAATACGTCGTCACCTGCAGTTCGGCGTAATGCGGTGCCGAGGTGCTCATCCGAAAATCCCGTGCAGAAACCAGCCCTGCGAGCCGGTCTCGCCGTGCTCACCATCACCGGCACGGTAAAGCCAGAACCGCTCGCCGCTCGTGTCCTCCACCCGGAAGTAATCGCGGGCGATGGTCAGCTCGGCGTCATTTTTCCACCACTCGCCAAAGACCCGCTCAGGCCCGTCAGCGCATTTCACTTTCCGCCGCACGCCCCGCCAGATGAAGAACAAGGGCGGCTGGTCCGGCAGTTCCGCCATGGCCTGCACCGGCTCAGGTCGTGCCAGCAGGCGGGTGGGACGTGGCCAATGCTCCGGCCAGTCCTTTGTCTCTTCAGGTGCAAGGGCAGGCACACGGCAGAAAGAGCGTTCGGGCAGGTCGCTTTCCACTGGGGCAAAGCGATAGAGCGCCTGTGTACCGACACGGTTGGCCAGTGTGTCGATCAGGTCGGACACATCGGCTTCTTCTTCGGCGATGAGCGAGGAGACGGTCTGGCGCCGATCCATGGGCTCCGCCAGAGAGGCGATTAGCACCATGCGCTCGATGCCGAAGCCCGGATTGATCGTTTCGATTTTCTCGCACAGCAGCCGCGTCAGGCGCTTCACATCGCGTACCGGCATGGCGGTCGCCACGCGGATCGCCTCGGTGCGGTTGTCCACCCGATGCAGCAGCAGATCAAGACGGCGCACGCCCTGTCCGCGCTCGTCCAGTCCCTGGCAGAGCAGCGGCACCAGCTTGCCGATATATTTGGCGATGGTTTCGGCGGCCCCGATCGGCTCGGCAAAATTACGGCTGACCTCGACCGGATCCACCGGGCGGACTGGCATGATAGCTTCCCCCATACGCCCGAACGCCTGATCCAGCCTACGGGCGACATCCGGTCCGAAACGCAGCGCCAGCGGTGCACGTGGCATGGCGGCCAGTGGTCCGATGCGGGATACGCCCAGCGTGGGCAGACCCTCAATGATAGGTGAGGGCAGGCGGAGTGCTTCAACGGGCAGATCTGCCAGAGCAGAGGTCGTTTTATCTGAAGGGACAACCGCAATCGCTAACCGGCCATAGCGAGCCAGTGCATGGGCCGCCCCCCAGGTGTCCGCCACCACAGCTTTTGCCCGAAAACCTGCGCCCGCCATGCGATGAACCATGTCCTTGAGCATGGGAAGTTCACCGCCGTGCAGGTGATCCGCCCCCGTCGTGTCCAGAACCAGCCCGTCCGGTGCATCGACGGCCACGATGGGCGCGATCCGGTGCTGGAACCACAGCGCCAGCTTTTCCAGCCCCAGACGGTCTCCCTCGGGATCGGCGTCCATCAGCACCAGATCGGGATACAGCGCCTGGGCCTTGGCGATTGGTGTGCCGGGACGCAGTCCCAGCTTGCGGGCGGCCAGATCGACCGACAGGACAACTCGTCGTCGTCCTTCACGCCCGGCCAGTGCGAGCGGCGTTTCAGGCGCGGGCGCGTCTGGTCCAAGTCGTTTCCTGATCCGGTCGGTCGGCCAGAGCGGCAGGTAAAGAGAGACGACCCTTGCCATCACAAGCCTCCACTTCAAAATCGGCACATTCGCCTGCGCGGGCACGGATCAGTTCCAGCAGCCAGCGAGAACGGCCTACACCGGGCACCGGCAACGGTAGGGAAGGCAGGACGGAGACCCGCCAGCGTGTCACACTGGCAGTCGGCTGGCCAAAATCCGCCGCATCCGTCTGTCGTCGCCAGCGGCGGATCGCGATGCCAAGCGAACCAGACGTTTCAGCCGCCAGTTGCAGGCGACGCGAGGCCGTCATGGACAGGCGGGATACTTCCGCGACAACAGCTCCGAGGCCGCCATGCCGCAGCCCTTCCTCGAAGCAGGCCAGCACATCGACTTCCGAACTGGCCTCGACATAGATCGTCCGCCGCGCAGAAAGCCCCACCTGTTTCAGGGAAGGGGCGAACACGTCCTGACGGGTGACGATCCAGAGCACCTTACCGCGCGTACGGGCGGCAATCCCGGCGCAGAACTGACCGGCGGCGGCACTGTGCAGAGCATCATTCCCGCCTCCTGCCACTTCATGCAACGCACCTAGCGCCAGACCGCCACCGGGCAGGCGACTGTCGATCTCGCGCACGCCAAAAGGCAGCACCGTGCGGCGTCGGTCGCAGTGCCCTTCGAGACGGCTGATCGCAGCCCGCAGCGTCTCCAGACCGGGTTTTTTCGCGGTTTCAGCAGTCATGTCACGGTTCTATGTCCCTTGTGCAGGTGCATTTCATGATTATATGTTCCTGATTTGTTCTAATTATGCTACGCAAGTCAATGCAAATTCGCTCCGTATCCGGCATGCTGGTGTTCGATGTCGGTTCGGTATCGTTGATGAAAGTGCGCTAAGGAATTGAATCCAGAACCTTCTCCCGCTTCGGGCAGCGACGATTATCTGTCCCGTCTGAATGATGCGCAGCGGCAGGCCGTCACGCACGGGACCGGGGTCTCGCCGGGCAGGGCGGATTCATCCCCGCTGCTGGTCATCGCCGGCGCCGGTTCGGGCAAGACCAACACACTGGCGCACCGGGTCGCGCATCTGATCGCCTCGGGTGCCGATCCGCGCCGCATCCTGCTGCTGACCTTCTCGCGGCGGGCCAGTGTCGAGATGACGCGACGGGTAGAGCGGATCTGCAAAACGGCGCTCGGCGACAAGGCCGGTCCTCTGGCCGATGCGCTGGCCTGGGCCGGGACGTTTCATGCCATCGGCGCCCGGCTGCTGCGGGAGTATGCGCAGCAGATTGGCATGGACCCGGCCTTCTCGATCCATGATCGGGAGGATTCCGCCGATCTGATGAATCTGATCAGGCATGATCTGGGGTTTTCCAAAACCGAGAAGCGTTTTCCCGGCAAGGGCACGTGCCTTGCCATCTACTCCCGTGTGGTCAATTCCGGCGCACCGCTCGCCGACGTGTTGTTGAAGCATTATCCGTGGTGCGCGGGCTGGGACGCGCAGCTCAAACAGCTCTTTGCAGGTTATGTTACGGCCAAGCAGGAACAGGGTGTGCTGGATTACGACGATCTGCTGCTGTGCTGGGCGCAGATGGTGAGCGATCCGGTGCTGGCCGCCGATATCGGCGGCAAATGGGATCATATGCTGGTCGACGAGTATCAGGACACCAACCGGCTGCAGGCGGAGATCCTGCTGGGCATGAAGCCCGACGGACGCGGACTGACGGTGGTGGGCGACGACGCGCAGAGCATATACGCTTTTCGGGCGGCGACCGTGCGCAACATCCTTGATTTCCCGGCGTCCTTCGATCCCCCGGCATGCGTCGTGACGCTGGACCGGAATTATCGCTCGACAAAGCCCATTCTGGATGCGGCCAACGCCGTCATTGGCGAAGCTGCCGAGCGGTTCACCAAGGATCTGTGGACCGAGCGACAGTCCGACGAACTTCCCAGGCTCGTGACAATCTGGGACGACACCGCCCAGGCGAACTATATCGCGGATCGTGTGCTGGAAGAGCGGGAGGCCGGCACGCCGATGAAGCAGCAGGCGGTGTTGTTCCGGGCCTCGCACCATAGCAGCACGCTGGAGGTGGAACTGACAAGGCGCAACATCCCGTTCGTGAAGTTCGGCGGCCTGAAGTTTCTCGACAGCGCCCATGTGAAGGACGTGCTGGCTCTGCTGCGCTTTGCCCAGAACCCGCGCGACCGCATCGCGGGCTTCCGGGTCCTGCAGCTTCTGCCGGGCGTGGGGCCGACCTCAGCTCGGCGCGTGCTGGACACGATGGGTGAGAGTGCCCATCCCTTCGAGGCATTGAAGGATCTGAAAGCCCCACCGCGCAGTGGCGAGGCCTGGACGGGTTTCGTGAACCTGCTGACAGCCCTTGGCAGTCATCAGGTCGGCTGGCCGGGCGAGATCGCGGTTGTGCGGTACTGGTATGAGCCGCATCTGGAGCGGCTGCATGAGGACGCCTCCACCCGTCTGGCGGACCTGGTGCAACTGGAGCAGATCGCCGGCGGTTATCCCTCACGTGAGAAATTCCTCACCGAACTGACACTCGACCCGCCGGATGCAACGTCCGATCAGGCTGGCGTGCCGTTGCTGGATGAGGATTATCTGATCCTCTCGACGATCCATTCCGCCAAGGGGCAGGAATGGAAGAACGTGTTCGTGATGAACGCCGTCGACGGCTGCATTCCGTCCGATCTGGCTACCGGCGAGCAGGATGACATCGAGGAGGAACGCCGGCTGCTCTATGTGGCTATGACACGGGCGAAGGACAGTCTCGATATCATGGTGCCGCAGCGTTTTTACGTGCATGGCCAGCACAGCCGGGGCGACCGGCATGTCTATGCTTCACGGAGCCGCTTCATCGACCGCGATATGCTGCCCCTGTTTCAGTCTGTATCCTGGCCCGTTGTGAAGCCAGAGGAGCAGGCCCGGCAGGAGGCGGTGCAGTCCGTGCGGATCGACATGGCCGCCCGTCTGCGCGGCATGTGGTCGTAAGGGAGCAGACAGATGTGCAATCTCTATTCCATGACTTCCAACCCACAGGCGATCAAGGACGTTGCAAAAGTCCTCGAGGATCGCACGGGGAATCTCCAGCCATTGCCCGAGATTTACCCGAACACGATGGCGCCGATTGTGCGGAATGGCACGAACGGTCGTGAACTGGTCATGGGCCGCTGGGGCATGCCGACACCGCCGGGATACCTGAAAGGCCATAAGGTGGATCGTGGTGTCACCAACATCCGCAATCCGACCTCGACATGGTGGAAGCGATGGGAAGGTGTGGCACATCGCTGTCTGGTGCCGCTGACGGCGTTCTCGGAGCCGGAGCGTCTGCCTGACGGGAAATTGCAGCCTGTGTGGTTTGCCCGCAGCGACGGTGAGCAGGTGGCTTTCTTTGCCGGTATCTGGTGCCGATGGACATCCGTGCGGAAACTGGCTGATGGAGAGACAACGGATGACCTGTTTGGATTTCTGACCACCGAGGCGAACCGGGAAGTTGGAGCCATCTATCCGAAAGCCATGCCGGTTATTCTGACGCAGCCAGATGAACTGGATATATGGATGAATGCGCCTGTCACCGAGGCTCTATGTCTTCAGAAGCCTTTGTCGGATGCCATGCTTGCTTGTGTCGATTCTCCGCAGCCTTTGAAATGACAGTTATGGGGAGCGGGGGGACAGAATGTCGGCTCTGGGACGGCGTAGCTCAGAAGCGGTCATACATTGGAGGACTTCCTTCCCTTTCCTCGCAGCTTGGTCCGGAAAGTTCGTCTACAAGAGCGAGACCGTCAGCTTCGACTGGGGTAGAACGAAGGCGGCAACTACGGCTTCGCCGCCATTGATCACCGTTATCAGGTGCTGGCGGCACGCCGGTGCTGGTCGATGACGCCAAGAAATTCGACCTGTCCCGCATCCTCATCGATATTTACGGGGTCGCCTATATCGGCCACTCACGGCTCGAAAAGCTGATCGAGAAAAATGAGATACAGTCGCGCGATATGATGACAGGAGGCGAGGAAGACATAAGAACTGTTCGTGTTACTGCTTACCATCGTTTTTCTAGCAGAGTTTAGGCGATGTATCGTCTCGATTTCCGATTGAGATGAACATTTGTTATTGGGTATGAGTGCTGACTGGCAGTGAGCTAAATCTATCTTTGTTGGGGGCGATTTTGAAGAATCCGGCCGTGAGGCTATCTCAGTTGCACGCTTGGCGTCATGAAACTGAATTGCGCGGTTTACAACCTCGGCTCGATGCTTATTGGGCAGTCGATAGTAATAGGCCGGAGGGTACCGACGGAGAGCGGGAAAACTATTACCGACAGGTGGTGGCGCCTCACGAAGACGCCATTCTCGCCGATTTCCCTCAAGGTGTGCCGGAGAGAACCGCCTGGGAGGTTATCCTGCGTGAAGAGAATTGGCGCTCGGTGCTCCGAAATTGGCGCCACGATGGTCAACAAATATTCGAGTTTGCGCCAGACCTGTTGGCAATGCTGGCCGATACGGACGTGGATGAATTGCCCATCCAGAACCTGCGGATGCCATACGACACATTCTATGTTGCTCTTGCGCCGGGACATTTTTTGCCTAACTACAAGCGCGACTGGGTAGTCGATGGGTTCTATGTCACGGCTGAAATTTGCCTGGTTGACTCTCTCCGGATGAGGCCCCGTCCTCCGAACGAACTGATCGCTGAGCAGAGGGAGCAATGGGCGGATCTTGAGCGAATACCAGGTGCTCTGGAGAATCTATGTAAGGACGGATCCGAAAGTTTTGCAAGCTTTGACAGTTATATTGCGAAGCTATTGGCCGAAAATACGGCTGCCCAACAGCTTTACGATCGATACCTACTAGATCCCGATGCGGTGATGGATGAAATCACAGAAAAGATGGATATCCGCGGTTTGGGCGAGTGGCGCTCATACATGATGTTCACGGTGGATTTCACGTTCCGTCGGCGTGATCATGCTACGGCGTCACTTTCATTGACCGATCTTTTGGACCAGCCAACGCTCCGTGCGCACTACAATTTTGTCTCGCACCGCAATACGGTTGGAGATGGCATCGAACGCGGTCGCCGATCGGCAATTCCAATGGATACCTTTCGAGAAGAAGACGGGCATCCTGACGATCTTCGCAACGTGATTTCCGACCCGACGGTTCTGGAGGAGGTTACGCGATTGGTGTTCAACCTCGTCTGCTACTTGAATTATCCCAAGCGCGATCAGGAAAAACGACTAAACGATCCACGTGTCCATGAAAAAGTCGGGCGGGCCAAGGGCAAAGCCAGAAAAATGGCAGAAGCGCGAGCACGTCAGGATGGTTGCCGCTGGATCAATTTCTGCGGCTATCGAACGTCATTCCAGCCGCGAAAGACGCTCGGCGGGACGGCCGTTGGTCACTGGCGCCGAGGACACTGGCGGAATCAACGGTTTGGGAAGGCGCTTGCAGAAAGCAGGTTGCTGTGGATTCGGCCAACGATGGTTGGAGCCGACAAAGATATCATTGACAGCCGTCCGACGCTTTACGGAACGTCCTAGATGATGCTTGGGAGGCCATGATAATGGCCGGGATAGCAAGGCATCCGGCATGAAAGAAGGATTTCTTTTTCAATATTATGAATGGCTGCTTGACTTTCTCTGCGTGATTTTGGTGCTCTTGGCTATAATCCGTAAAGAGTTCGCCAACAGAGTAAACCGTACCTGGATTGTTAGATAGGTCTTCAACTGGTTACAGTGCCCCTAAAGTAGACCGCCCCCTATACCTCATAGATGTTCACAGATGGCCATTTAGCATGAACATTTACAGTGTGCTTCGCTACATGAAATGCCTTTTCAAGATCGAGAGACTTTTGATGAATGCCCGTACGTGAGAATATTTCCTAGAATTGTCCCCTTAGGGAAAGGGGACAATTCTTTTTCGTCATACAAAAATGTATCTTTTGTAGAGATTTTGTAGAGATTTTCGAATGTTTTTGGCGTCTTCTTCTCTATTCTCTTGCACGGCATCCAGCATTTCTTTTTCTTTCCTGGTAATACGCGTGCAGAGCTCGGTTAGATCAGCGCAAAATGCCTCGTCATGAACACTTGGCTCCCGGTTTTCGTTTTCAGATGGTGCTCCCTTTTCGTTGGTAGAGGAGGGCGTAATGCCGTTTTTCTCATTGAACTGAATCTGTAACGTTCGACGTGCCTCTGTTTCGCTTATCGCCCCGCGCATTGCCGGTGTTATTGTATCGGCATACAAAATGGCTGTTCCGTTAGGATTACGCGCAACCCTTCCAATCATCTGTATTAACGCGTCTGTTGACCGGAGAAAGCCCGCCCGATCTGCATCCAGAATTGCGATGAGCGAGGCTTCCGGAATATCGAGTCCTTCTCTAAGAAGGCTGATTCCAATGAGAACGTCGAATTCACCAGCCCGCAAACCGTCGATGATTTCAGTACGCTCTTCTGTTTTGATATCTGAATGAAGATAGCTGGCTCGAACCCCCTTGCTTTCCAAAAGAGCGTGTAGATCCTCAGCGGCCGCCTTCGTCAGGGTTGTAACCAGTACGCGCTCTTTCCGATGCTTACGCACTTCAATTTCATCGCAGAGGTTATCAATTGCTCCAGCAGACGGCCGCAATTCAATTACGGGGTCAAGCAGTCCCGTCGGCCGCACAACCTGAAGCGCAACATGTTCTTTGGAAACTTTCAGCTCATAAGCACCAGGGGTCGCAGAGACGAAAATGGTCTGTGGTTTTACCTCTTCAAACTGCTTGAAATTTAATGGGTGATTGTCTTTTGAAGACGGTAGGCGAAAGCCATAATCGATCAGCGTGTCTTTACGGCTTTGATCTCCACGATACATCGCTGAGATTTGCGGGATCATGACGTGAGACTCATCCACGAACAGCAGCCCGTCCTTAGGAAGATAATCAAGTAGCGTAATGGGAGGAAGAGCTGGGTCACGTCCGTTCAGGTAAGAACTGTAGTTTTCCATTCCCGAGCAATATCCGGACTGTCTGATCAGGATCTGTCGCTCGGTTAAGCGTATCGTCCGAAGGCTACGTCCCTTTCTTCATTCATACTCAACGGCACCCGATGCCGTTTTTTCTCATCGCATGGGGTGGGGCGGACGCCCTGCGTCATGGGTGCATTCAGGATACTCTCATGTCATCAACGTCTTCCTTGTTACACTCTTCGCGTGCCTCTCAAACGCCGGGAAGGAACGCTTTTTTTCCAGATAACAAAGATCTGGAAATCTATCATGACTTCGCCGTGGAACTGGGGGCACCCCCTAACCATCAGATGTGTCGCTACCGGGGTATTCGTGCCCAGCATCTCGTGTTTCTGGGCGAAAGCGGTACGTATGCCTGGGCGCGGATGGATGCCATGGCGCGGCAGCGCTGGCCGGAGCTGCCGGTTGCAGGCAAGGTCGCTGCGGACGAAACCGTTCTGGCATCGCTGCCAGAGCGGATCATCTATCAGTTTTTGGCAGGTGGTCGGTCTCCAGGTGTGGCAGTCGATCTACACCAGCCCATTGACGACACATCGGATGATTTTCGTGCCGACATCGCCCTTCGATGCCGTGATGCAGCACATTTCATTGAGGTGGTAGGGTGTTGTGCCCGTGACCGGGTCGTGCGGAATGCGGTTGAAAAGCGCGGTCTGATCAGAACGGAGCAGCGTGAGCGGTTTTATGAAGGTCATGGCATTCAGCCGACAATGATTTTTGTCGACGATTTTGCGCGGCCACAAGAGTTGAAGGCCCAGTGTAAGGCGTTGATCGAGCGTGTCCTCCGTGACGCTGAAGGCCGAAAAAAGCCCTAGGCATCGCAAGAGGGCCGAACTGAAAAGCCTGGGGTGGACGACAGCAGGCTGCGTTGGGCGCCCCACCCGGCTTGTCGAATCGTTTGGATGTCAGTGCGGCCTGTGTGTGAGCACATCAGACCGATTCTGGCCTTTAAAATTCGAAATTAGGGCTGTCAAAAATAACGAAATTAGCGACTTGCTTTTTCAGCGAATCGCATTTTTCAAGACCCTTCTTAATTTTCTTTTTCATTTAAAAATTCTCTAAAATTTTCTCTAAAAATATTGAATGACAAATTTTGGATACCGGTTCTTTTCTGACTGTGACGATGCAAATTTCACGGAGGCCGGCAATGACCCCTGAAGGTTCAAAACCAGAAATCGCTAACGATAACGGCTCAGCGGGTGCGGAATTAACTCAATTGGTCACCGTTCTGGCTCGGGCCGTGGGGCGATCAGTCGCGCAGCAGCAGTTTGAGGCGTGGCTCAAAACAACGGTCGTGGTGGCCAATGATAACCAACCCAAAGAGCAGCGAGAACAGAAGAGCTAGACAAAACAAGTCGAGTGTTTCCTGCACACCGTGCTGTCACTTTGGATATACTGGAGAAGAGTAATGAAAACTAATAGACACAATCTTCGGATTGCTCTTTATGGTCGTTTTTCGACATCCCGCCAAAATGCAGCGTCCTCGGCCGACCAACTCCATGCGGGCGAGAAATATGCCACGCAACACGGTTGGACGGTGGTGGCACGTTTTACGGACGATGCAATATCCGGAGCGTACGAGCATGGCCGAGCAGGTCTGCAAGAGTTAAAACAGCAAGCCATGCTAGGACAATTTGATGTTGTAGTTGTCGAATCTGTTGATCGCCTTGGCCGGAATGTTTCTGAAGTCACTGCTCTGTATCGGCGGTTGAAATTTCATGGGATTGAAGTTCATACATACACCTCTGGAAAACAGACAGACCTTGTGATCGCGATCATGAGTAGTGTTGCGGAAGCGCAGCTGGAGGAAATTGCCCATAAGACACGTCGAGGGGCCAAAGCCAACATCTTGAAAAAACGGAGTGCAGGCGGTCGAGCGTATGGGTATGTGTCTGATCCAAAACTTACTGCTGACGGAAAGCTCGACAAAGGACATCAGAAGATATGTCCGGCTGAAGCGAAAATCGTGCGTAGAATTTTTGATGAATATGCTTTCGGTAAAAGCCCAATAGAGATAGCGAGAAAATTGAATCTGGAAGGTATTCCGGGTCCGCGCCGCCCTCGTAAAAAAGGGGAGACTCAAGTTCCTGGATGCTCGCAGTGGCAAGTAAGTACGATTTTGGGTCATGCGTCGCGCGGCACAGGAATAATTCATAACGAGCTGTATCGCGGATGGAGGGTATGGAACCAGCGCATGTATTTGAAGAATCCAGACACGGGTAAGCGTGTGGCGCGTCAGAATCCTGAAGAAGATATTGAACGCATCGAGGATCAGGATTTGCGCCTCGTCACCGAGGAGCAGTGGAATGCGATTCGAAAGCGGGAGGCGGTGATCCGGGCGAACATGAAGAAACGTGCATGTGGGCAGGAGCATAATTTTCGCGACGCACGGCGGCCCACGTCATTTTTGAGTGGAATCATTAAATGCGCTGCATGTGGAGGTAATGTCGGACTTGTTCTGCGCGATCGCTGGGGATGTCTGGGGCACCACCGGGGCACAAACTGCACGAACAATCGTACGAAAAAACGGGATGTCGTGGAGCAACGTATCCTGTCGGGGCTAGCCGGCCCTCTTGTGACAGGCGAATCAATAGAGATTGCTTTGCAGGCGTACAATGAAGAATGTCAGGCGCTCTATGCGCAATGGCTTCGGCAATCCGATGCTGGCCGTGAAAAACTTGCGTCGATTGATGCTCAAATAAATAACATAATGAAAGCTATTGAATTTGCACCGGACGTTTCTGTGCTCGCCAACCGGCTCACCGAGCTTTCAAAAGAGCGGAAGGCGTTAGCCGAGGCGATAAAGCCCGTGCCTGCACCAATGCCCAACTTGCAGCGTGACTTTTCGGCGCTCTTTCATGAGCGCGTGAAAAATCTGGGTGCTGTTATCGGGGATCCGAATCATGGCCGCGAGGCTTCCGATAAGCTACGCAGCCTGATTCAGTCCGTTGAATTCCGACCCGGACAAGCGCGAGGAGAAGTCGGTTTGACGTTGGTAGGGGATATGGCTGGTATTCTGGCGCTGGCGGCAGGTAATGATAATCTTGAAGTTACGACCGAAGCGGTTGTATGCCCCCGCAACCAGAAACAAGTCCTTGATTGGACAAGATAAACCCGCCCCTCAAAGGCGGGTTTTTTTGTCCAAAATCCATCGCAGGAAACACATAGGAAACAGATGAAAAGGTAGTCCGGCGAGTTTTTGTCCAATGTCACAAGTGTGTGAGTGTGGCTTGGGACGTCTCCTGACTGAGCCGAAAGGTTCTCTGACGCACATAGAGCGGCCGACATTTGGATGACAGGTTCCGATTAGATTTTTCTGGAGAGCCGGCGCAGATACGCTTCGAATATATCGGCTATGGCATCGGCATAGGTTGCAATTTCCAGGTTGCTTCGAGGTGTCTCCGAACCTTGCAAAGTACAAGGCGAAGCTCGCCAATCGCTATAACAAGCAGCTGGAGCGCCTCAACGGGGAGGACATTGCGACCTCCAGCATCGAGGTAGCCGTCGATGGTGCGATCCAGAACCTGACGACCGCAGCCAATGGCGCGCTGGTCATCTATGGCGACCCGCATCGCCATGGCGCTCATGCAGCCAGCGAAGATACGCCGCGCCTGCGACGATATTGTCGTGCGGATCATAGGGATCGCTCCCCAGATTCAATGCCGTGCGAAGCTCCCGCCATGTGTCTGGCATGATCTGAATGAGACCCATCGCACCCTTCGGTGATACCGCTGAGGCAGACGCCTATGGAACGCGGCTCGTTCCAACGCGTTATAAAAGACTCAGCAATAAATTATTTCGATTTTCGAAGCGAATTTCATCAGTCTATAAAATATTTTTTTTAAAATATTAACTTAATGAGAAGCTAAAAAACGAACAAATAAATAATCTTCTGAATCAGAGGTGTATTTACTTAAAATACAACATGGACGTCGAAAAATGGACAAAAGCGCTTCATTACCTCCGATGGCGGGTCGTGCGTTTCGACGTTCATGGGTGTCGCAAATTTTCAGACAGGCCCCGCACCTGGACTGGCAGAATGACTCCACTTCGGTCAGAAGTGAAATTTTCGGCGTAGAGCGTTTGGAGGCCCATGCGCGGACCCTTGCGCTCGCTCAGGCTCTCGCTCCTCACACTGTTGGTCGTCATCATCCTCTATCAAAGCGGCTTAAAGAAAATGGGACTTTTCTTCGCTCGGCCGACGTGGAAATTTCAGATGCAATACTGGCAGGGCGATCTCAAACGCCCGCAGCCCAGTGGTTGGTAGACAACTACGCGCTAATCGATATGCAGATCCGTGAAACAATTTTGGATCTGCCAGCACGTTATTACGCACGCCTCCCCAAGCTGGCCGGCGGACCTTTTGCCGGATTGCCGCGGGTTTTCGGCGTTGCGTGGGCATATGTGGCCCATACAGACAGTCGTATCCAGACAGAAATTCTCTATGATTATCTGGAGGCCTACCAGAGCGTCGTTCCGCTCATGATTAGAGAACTCTGGGCTGTTCCGATTACCCTGCGCATCGTCTTGATCGAGAATCTGCGTCGAATTGTCGTGGCAATCATGCGGAGCAATGCCAATCGGCAAGACGCCGATCATCTGGCCGAAAGGCTCGATGCATGTCGTAAGACGGCACTCGGTTCCATGCCCGCAATTCTCGCCTCGGTCGATCCGAGCAGCCTGACGCCTGCGTTTGTCGCGCAATTTGCCCGTCGTTCTCGAGGATTGGATCCCGAGAAGGATCCGGCGCTTCTTTGGCTCGAGCAGCGTTGTGCAGACCGCGGCATGACCATCGATGACGCTGTGCGCGAAGATTTGCACGAGCAGGGCGCTTTTACCGCCACGATTCGCAACATCATCACGAGCCTTAAATTTATCGCCAGCTTCGACTGGGCAGAAGCTTTTGACCGGGTTTGCCTCATCAACCGGATTTTCGCTGATTATGCGAGCTTCACGCAGGCTGATTTCGCAAGTCGCGACCTCTACCACAAAGCCATTGAGGAACTTGCATACAATAGCGAATACAGCGAAATGGCCGTTGCGGAACGGGCGCTCACGATGGCGCGTGACGCCAACGCAAGCGACCCATCCGATATGCGTCGAGGTGATCCTGGCTATTATCTCATTATGTCGGGACGCCTCAGCCTGGAGGCAGCGATCGGGTTTCGCCCTTCGTTGCCACGCCTGCTGGCACGCCGTTTCTGTGAGCGTGGGATTGCGTCTTATAGTCTTGTCGTCAGCTTTCTGACCCTGTTTTTTCTGGCTTTTCCACTCTGGTTCACGAACTTGCCCAGGGATGGCTGGGTCGTGGCTGTGCTGGCCGCCATTCCGGTCTCAGAAGCGGCGGTGGCTTCGGCAAACCGGTTGGCGCTCAGGGCAATCCGCGCGACAACGTTGCCGGGGATGGAGTTTCTAAGTGGTATCCCACTAGATCTGCGTACAATGGTGGTCGTGCCCGCATTATTGACGACGCAGCAGACTGTCGACAGCCTGCTTGCACGCCTTGAGATACATTATCTCGCCACCCGAGATAAGGCCGTCTATTTCGCACTCCTAACCGATTGGATCGATCACGATACGGCCCATGCGCAGGATGATGAGTCTTTGCTATCGCGCGCGCAGGAGGGAATGGACAAACTCAATCGCAAATATGGGGCCACACCCGGCGACACGCGCTTCTACCTGCTGCATCGGCAGCGCGTGTGGTCCGAGAGCGAACAGGTTTGGATGGGATGGGAGCGCAAACGCGGCAAGCTACATGAACTCAATCGACTTCTGCGGGGAGCAAACGATACGACCTTCCTGACTCCGTCTCACGAACTGCCTCATGACGTCCGATATGTTGTGACGCTCGATGCCGATACGCGCCTGCCGTTGGATACAATCCGCCGTCTCGTGGGTAAAATGGCCCATCCGCTCAATTCCCCCATCTACGATCCGGTTTCGGGCCGAGTGCTTGAGGGTTATGCCATTTTGCAGCCTCGGATAACGCCATCCTTGCCCGTGGGTCACCAGAGTACGTTGTTCGAGCGTATTTTTGCCAGCACCAGCGGCATCGATGCCTATTCGGCCGCCGTGTCTGATCTGTATCAGGATATGTTCGGCGAAGGCTCTTATGCTGGAAAAGGTATCTATAACATAGATGCCTTTGAAGCGGCTCTCTCCCAGCGTGTGCCGGATTCCACACTGCTTAGCCATGATCTCTTTGAGGGGATATTTGCGCGCGCCGGATTGGTGACTGATGTGGAGGTGGTCGAAGAATTTCCCACAGATTATCTTGTCGCCGCCCAGAGACTGCACCGCTGGACCCGAGGGGACTGGCAACTTCTCCCGTGGCTAACGTCTGGTGTGACCGGCCGCACTTTATCGGCGCGCGAGCGCTTCTCCGGCATCGCACGTTGGAAAATGCTGGATAACCTGCGTCGTACGCTCTGTGCACCCCTGCTGTTGCTGGCTCTGGCCGTGTGCTGGCTTCTGCCTTTTCACACAGCGCTTGTATGGACCGTCTTTCTTTTATTCGCGATGGGTATTCCGGCATTTCTGCCCGTGCTGCCGGCACTCGTCCCGCGACGCGAATGGATCACCTGGCACAGCTATCTGAGCGTTATTGATTCGGCGGCATCCGAGGCCGCGGTTACGATATTCCTCAACATTACATTTTTGGCGCACCATGCCTTTCTCATGGCCGACGCCATATCGCGCACACTGATACGCGTTTTCGTCACACGTCGGCATATGCTTCAATGGGTGCCCGCCGCTCAGCTCGTCGCTCAGAAGCATGCAGGGGTTTCCGATTATTATGCCCGGATGCTTCCTGCACCGTTTCTGTCCGGCTGCCTGACTTTGGCGGTGGCTCTCTGGGCACCGTGGAGCCTGTTCCTGACGGTTCCCCTGGCAGCTCTCTGGGCGCTTTCGCCAGCCGTTGCGATGTGGGCCAGTCGTACTCCGGCCATCGCGGCTCGCTCTCGGCCGTCCCGCACCGATATTCGGATGCTTCGTATGACGGCAAGGCGCACATGGCGGTATTTCGAGACGTTTACCACCTCAGATGACCATATGCTTCCTCCCGATAATTTTCAGGAGGATCCGGCGCCCGTGCTAGCCAGGCGCACATCGCCGACCAATATCGGGCTTTACCTGCTCTGCACGATCAGCGCGCGGGATTTTGGCTGGACTGGATTGATCGATACCGTCTCTCGACTGGAAGCGACCTTTGCAACACTCGACAAACTGCCGCGATATCGCGGTCATTTCTACAATTGGTATGCAACGAACGATCTTACGCCGCTGGCACCGATCTATGTTTCGAGCGTCGATAGCGGCAACCTTGCAGGACATCTGATCGCGTTGGCCAGTGCCTGCCAGTCCTGGTCGGAAACGAGACCGGAGACGAGATCATGGTCCGACGGCATGGTCGACACGATCAACATTGCTGTGACGGATCTCACACTCCACATGGGCACTCGACGGGCCAATACGACCGCGGAACGTCAGCTTCTTCGACGTCTGACCGGGCTGAAAAATGCGATTTTAGGGGCACCGGCCGAACCGTCCGCAGCGGTGCTGACCGAACTGCACCGCCAGACGTCGCAGATAGTGGGGCATGTTGAGCAGATGGAGGCGGTTACCGCTACAAACAACAAGGAAGAGCAAGCCGATCGTCTGTTCTGGACCTCCGCACTGCTTCGGACGCTGGAAAGTCACCTGCTTGATCTTGATGATGCGCTCTATCCAGCACTCGCGTCCCGCCTGGCATCAATTGCCGATAGGGCAAGGACGTTGGCGCTGGAGATGGATTTCCGCTTTCTCTGCAACACTTCGCGTAAGCTCCTTTCCATCGGCTATCAGGTCGCTGAAGAAAAGCAGGACGCCAGTTGTTATGACCTGCTGGCTTCTGAAGCACGCCTCGGCGTATTTTTCGCCATCGCCAAAGGTGATATGGCCGCGCATGACTGGTTTCGGCTGGGGCGTTCGCTGACCTCAGTCGGCAACGGCGCGGCACTGGTTTCCTGGTCAGGATCCATGTTCGAATACCTCATGCCCTCGCTCGTCATGAGAGCGCCGATGGGCAGTCTGATGGAGCAAACCAATATCCTGATCGTGCAGCGGCAGATGGCTTACGGTCAGTTTCGCAACATTCCGTGGGGGATCTCTGAATCTGCCTATAATGCACGCGATATCGACTATACTTATCAATATTCGAATTTCGGCGTCCCGGGCCTTGGACTTAAACGAGGACTTGGTCTTGATACGGTCGTTGCCCCTTACGCGACTTTGCTGGCGGCTATGGTCGATCCCCAGAAAGCGGTGGCCAATTTATCCGTTCTGGATAGGATAGGTGCCCTCGGCCGCTATGGATTCCATGAAGCCCTGGATTACACGCCTGATCGTGTCCCTAATCCTGGCGATGTCGTCATCGTTCGTGCCTATATGGCGCATCATCAAGGCATGTCGATCCTAGCCGTGGCCGATACGGTTTTGAACGGTATCATGCGTAGCCGCTTCCATAATGATCCGCTCATCGCATCGGCCGAAATACTGTTGCAGGAGCGCGCACCGCATACCGGCGCAGTTGCCAGGCCGCTGCCGTCCGAGGATGATACCAAGACTGGCGTTCACGCTGTCAGCGCAATATCCGGTCGCTATTTGACCCGTTCGGACACGGCTGAACCCACAACGCATCTACTCTCCAATGGGCGTTACACGGTTATGCTGACGGCGGCGGGATCTGGTTACAGTCGCTGGAATGGTCAGGCCGTCACACGTTGGCGGGAAGATGCGACCTGCGATAATTACGGCACCTACTTTTATATAAAAAATCGCAAAACAGGTAATGTCTGGTCCGCCTGCGCGCAGCCTTTGGGCAGGAAGCCAGACGATTACGCCGTCGGCTTTCATGAAGATCGGGCCGAGTTCTCCCGGCGGGACGACCGCTTGACCACAACGGTGGAAATACGCGTTTCCACCGAAGAGGATGCGGAGGTGCGACAGATTTCGATATTGAACAATAGCGGAGAGACTGTCGAAATCGACATTACTTCCTACGCCGAATTGGCACTTCTGGCACAGAATGCCGACCTTGCGCATCCGGCTTTTACCAAACTCTTTGTCCAGACCGAATATCTGCCCGGTCTCCGTGCCCTGATTGCAACGCGTCGACGGCGGGCGCCCGAAGAGCCGGAAATCTGGGTGGCGCATCTTGCTGCGAATGCGACGGAAGTAGAGATTGAAACCGACCGCGCTCAGTTTGTTGGACGCAACCAGGATGTGCGCCGGCCGTCGGCCATAAGGGAGACGAGACCACTCTCCGGCACAACCGGCACGGTGCTCGATCCTGCTTTTTCCATACGGGTGCCGATTTCCATCCGGCCGGGAAATATAGCCCGTATCGCCTTCTGGACGATGGCGGCTCCCAGTCGTTCGGCCCTGCTGGCTATGATCGATACCCATAGGGATCAAGCCGCTTTTGAGCGTGTCCGGACTTTGGCCTGGACACAGGCGCAGGTGCAATTGCGGCATCTCGACATCGCGCCGGCCACGGCAGATCTTTTCCAGAAGCTGGCAGGGCATATTCTATTCGCGGGCCCAGCCATGCGTGCGTCTTCGGCCATTATCGCCAAAGGCGCCGGTGCCCAGCCTCTGCTTTGGGAACAAGGAATATCGGGCGATCTTCCCCTTCTCGTGCTGCGCATAAAGTATGACGTGAATGCGGATGTCGTGCGTACTCTCCTGCTGGCCCATGAATATTTGCGGCTCAAGCAACTGGCGGTAGATTTTGTCATTCTTAACGAACATCCGCCTTCCTATCTTCAGGAGTTGCAGACATCACTCGACCAGATCGTGCATGCGACGTCGCGTGGTAGCAGCGAGGTAGGCTCGATACAAATACTACGTGCCGATCTGCTTAGTCCGGCGACACGAAATCTGATCCTTTCCAGCGCACGCGTCGTGCTGCAGGCTGATCGGGAAATTTCTGAACAGCTCGACAATGCGGAACCAGCTCTCGCACGCCTTCTTCCTGCGACACAATCTGTTCGCGGTTCTTCATCATCCACTTTCTCCGCACCGGATATCCCTGAACTGGAGTTTTTCAACGGCCACGGCGGCTTCGCTGACAACGGAAAGGAATATGTGATCGTTCTGGGTCCGCGACAAACAACACCGGCACCATGGATCAATGTGATCGCCAACGATACATTTGGTTTCCAGGTTTCGGCGGAGGGAAGCGGATACACATGGTCCGGCAATAGTCGGGAGCATCAGATCACGCCCTGGTCGAACGATCCCGTCAGTGACCACGCGGGCGAGATTTTCTACTTGCGAGACGAGAATACAGGCACCTTGTGGTGTCCGACCGCTGCTGTCCTCCGTGATCGGGCTGCGACCTATATAACGCGCCATGGTCGCGGCCATACCCAGATCGAGCGTATCGCGCATGGTATCTCCAGCCGGTTGATTCAGTTCGTGCCGATCGCCGACCCGGTCAAGATTACGCGTATCCAGCTTCATAATCTGTCGGATCAGCCGCGCACCTTATCGGTCACCGCTTATGTGGAATGGGTTCTGGGCGCCAATCGCAGCACGTCGGCGCCATTTGTTACAACTGAACTCGACAGTGAAACAGGGACATTATTCGCCCGCAACCGATGGAACGCCACATACGGTCAGCGTGTCGCCTTTGCCGATATCGGCGGTTATCTGACAGCCAGTTCGGGTGATCGACGTGCATTTATCGGACGCAACGGCAGCCTGGAACATCCTATCGCTTTTGCTGCGCCCGATGGCGTGCAGGGGGCGGTCGGCGCTGGGCTCGACCCCTGTGGCGTGGTGCAGACCGTTGTGACGCTGCCCGCTGGCGGGAAAGCCGAGATCGTGTTTTTGCTGGGCGATGCCGAAAGCGAGGACGAAGCACATCGTCTGGTTGCTCATTATCGAACGATAAACCTTGACGATATGCTGGAGGCGGTACGGCAACATTGGGACAGCGTGACCAACGCCATACAGGTCCGCACCCCGGACCGCAGCATGGATATCATGCTCAATGGATGGTTGCTCTATCAGACGTTGGCCAGCCGTGTGCAAGCGCGTGGCGGTTTTTACCAGGCCAGTGGCGCTTACGGCTTTCGCGACCAGTTGCAGGACGGGATGGCTCTGGCCACGGCGTCTCCGCATCTCGTGCGTGCGCATCTGCTACGGGCCGCGTCGCGCCAGTTCGTGGAAGGTGACGTGCAGCATTGGTGGCTACCGCAAACCGGGGCGGGCGTGCGCACCCATATTTCCGACGATCGTGCATGGCTTGCCTACACGGTTGCTCATTACGTCACGACCACGGGCGATGAGAACGTCTTGAATGAGAGCGTCTCATTTCTCCAGGCACCGCCTTTACCGCTTGGCGAGCATGACAGCTTCACCGTGCCTGATCTTTCGCCGAAAAATGCCTCGTTGTTCGAGCATTGTGCACGCGCGCTGGATCACAGCCTACCTGTTGGCGCGCACGGTCTGCCACTCATGGGAACGGGAGACTGGAACGATGGCATGAACCGGGTGGGAGAGAAGGGGCGGGGCGAAAGCGTATGGCTCGGGTGGTTCTTGCACGCCGCACTCACGGCCTTCATTCCGCTGGCTAAAGCGCGAGGAGAACACCGCCGTGCCCAGATCTGGGAAGATCACACACATGCCTTGGCTTCGGCGCTGGAAGCGGCATGGGATGGCGACTGGTATCTGCGCGCCTGGTACGATGATGGAACCCCACTTGGTTCGCACCTCAATGCAGAATGCCAAATAGACGCCATTGCCCAATCATGGGGCGTGCTATCCGGCGTTGCATCATTGGAGCGCGCAGAACACGCCATGCGCTCGGTTCTCACCCGCCTCATTCGCCAGAACGCAGGGTTGGTTCTCGTGCTTGCGCCTCCTTTTGATACGACAGGGCCCGATCCAGGCTATATTCGGGGTTACCCGCCGGGTATCCGCGAAAATGGCGGGCAGTATACGCATGCTGCTCTCTGGACGGTCATGGCTATGGCTAAACTTGGCGACGGTGACCGCGCCCATTCGTTGTTCCACACATTGAACCCGATCAATCATGCCCGCACGCCTGAAGAGGTGAACCGCTATAAACTGGAGCCGTATGTCGTGGCGGCCGACATATATTCCGGCGAACCGCATGCAGGGCGTGGCGGCTGGTCATGGTATACCGGCTCAGCGGGATGGATGCAGCGCGTCGGCATGGAAAGCATCCTCGGCATCCAGATCCAGGGTACGAGGCTGACGATCAATCCATGTATTCCACACGACTGGCCACAATTCGCAGTGACGATGCGTTGGCGAAGCGCCACCTATCATGTGACCGTCAGCAATCCTGAGCATGTTTGTCATGGCGTGAGACAGATCGTCCTAGATAACGTTTCTGCCCCGGTTGCTGACTCGATTGATTTGGTGGACGATGGAAGTGTGCATGTTGTGTCAGTACTTTTAGGGAGTATTATTTGAGCGACGCTCATATACGCTGTAATTTTGTCCACGTTTGAGAATCTGAATCAGAAAGCGGTTTGGCGGTCATCAACCAGACGGGGGATGGCGGGATTGTTGCCTCGACATCCCTCGTGAGGCGGCGGCAGCGTCCGAGCCATGCGAAGGTTACGCTCCACGATCCAGCGATTGGGCAGGGCGACGAAGCCTTCGGCTCGATCGCCGCGCTTGACGATCTCGATCGTCCATCGGCCGAGTTCAGTCGTAAGCTCCCGGCGAAGGGCGCCTTGCTGAATTTTTCTGGCGTGGTTCAGCTTATGAGACAGGAGCGACACAAGATATCAGGATTGCCTTTCGTCGCGTCGGCCAGGAAATCACCGTCCAGAATGTTGTCGGTGAAACCGAGAGCGTGCCCCCCGCAACCAACGACATCAAGAAACGCCGCGTCATTCGCGTCCAGAAAAGCTCATATCTGCATCGGGAGATTTTTCGGCACTTTCTCGATTGCATGCCTCTATGAGGCTGTTCGTCGTTGCCGCGTGAGACCCGATTGGACCAATACGGCCAGAAGCAGGAAGATACCGCTGGTCAGCCCCTGAAAGGCTGCACTTAGCGAACCAATCTGGTTGATGATATTCTCGATCATCCCAAGCAGCACGACACCGGAGGCAGCGCCCAGGACGGTCCCGACGCCTCCGGTCAGGAGCACGCCGCCGATCACCGCCGCCGCAATGGATTGCAGTTCATAGCCCGTGCCCGCCGATGAAAGGCCGGACGACAGATGGGCTGCAAGAAGGGCGCCACTCAAGCCCGCCATGCCGCCGGAGAGGATATATGTTACGATCTTGGTTCTATCCACAGGAACGCCGAGCATGCGCGCGGCTTCCTCATTCCCGCCAATGGCAAAAACCCAACTCCCGAAAGATGTGCGGTTCAACACAATGGCTGCGAGGCCGCAGACAGCCGCAAAAATGACGATCAGATTACCGATCCCCAGAATTGTGCCATTGGCGATATGTCCGAATACGCCGGGTTGCGCGATAATCAGACTCTCGCCCGCCAGCACAATGGCCAGGCCTTTCAATGCCAGAAGCGCGGCAAGCGTGACGATAAAGGGTGCCATGCGCGCCTTGACGATCAACAGACCATTGAGCAGCCCCACCAGAAGCCCAGCGACAAGTGGCGTTGCGAATGCGATCGCGGCACCGTAGGGCGCGGCATAGGCTGCCAGAACCGTCCCCAGTCCCACCATGGATCCGACGGACAGGTCGAAGCCGCCGAGGATGATGACGAAGGTCTGGCCCAACGTCACCAAACCCAGAAAACTCGAGGCAGTCAGAAGGTCAGCAAGATTTTGAGCATGCAGGAAGTTCGGAAATATGCCTCCTGCGGCAAGTGTGGCGAGTATGACAACCACAATGGCCCCTCTTGCCTGCATGATCGCGAAAAGGCGTTGTCGCCGTTCCGAATGGGGCGATGATATGTGAGTCATCGTCGTGACGTTCATGCGCGGCCACGCTGAAGATAAAGGGCGCCGATAATGAAGGCGGCTTTGAGAATTTGCGCGAAGTTGGCGTTGACGTTGTTCATGATGAACGTCGCATCCAGAATGGTCAGTAAAAGAACGCCGGCAATCGTGCCAGGCACTGAGACCTTGCCGCCCGAGAGAGGCGTTCCGCCGATAACAGCTGCGGCGATCGTATCGAGTTCGAACTGGACGCCGATATAGTTGGCGTCTGCCGCACCCAGGCGCGCTGTCGCGAAAACACCGGCAATCCCGGCCAGAATGCCTGAAAGACCATAAACGAACATGAACGTGGTGCGCACGGGAATGCCGGCCAGCATAGCGGCCTGAGAACTGGCACCGACAAAAATGGCGAACCGTCCGGGTAACGTCCGCCGCACGAGGAACGCGAAACACAGTGCAGCGATGATCGCCACGAACGCGACAATGGGAAAGCCAAGCAAGGTCGTCTGACCAATACCGGCAAGCACGCCGTCAAAGGGCAAATCAATACGCGCGCCGCCCAACATCGCCTGCGCCAACCCACGCGTGGCGACAAGCAATGCCAGAGAGGAGATCATAGGCGCGATGCGAAACACCGAGATCAGAAAGCCGTTGAAAAGGCCGCAGGCCAGGCCGGCCACGATGCCCAGCGCCATGCCGCTCGTCTGTCCCCAACCCAATGTACAGCCGATCACGGCACTTGATAGCGCCATGACGGAGCCGACGGACAGGTCGATGCCACGCGTGCCAATCGCCAGCGCTTCGCCCAGCGCGATCAGAACGATCGGCGATGCTTCGAACAGGAGCGAGCGTACCACGAACGGATTTCGAAAGCCCGGGGTGAAGACCAGGTCGAAGACGATCAGCAGGCCGAGCGCCACATAAACGCTTGCGGCACGGATGGCCGAAAGCCGTAGGGTCATTCTCCTATTGGGGCCGGTCATCAACGGAGTACGGCGAAGTGATTGGTCGTCAACCCCAACGGCGTGCATGCCAGAAACGAGTTTCATGTCGTTTCCTTCTCCGGCACCATGACGGCCTCGGACGCACGGGCATTTTGCCCGTGGGCAATTTTCGCGAGAATATCTTCGGCCGTATGACCGCTGGTCGTCATTTCACCGATGACATGCCCCTCATCGAGAAGCACGATCCGATCGGTCAGTTCGACAAGCTCGGGCAATTCGGACGATGTGACGAGAACACCAAGACCCTGTGCAGCCAGTTCGCGGATCGTACGATGAATTTCCGCCTTGGCGCCAACATCGATGCCACGCGTAGGATCGTCGAGCATGACAATGGACGGTTCCGTACTCAGGGCACGCCCGATCAATACCTTCTGCTGATTGCCGCCAGAGAGGGATTCGATTGGCGCGCCACTGCCGCTGCTCTTGATGCCAAGACGCAGCAGATATCGGTCCACCATCTCATTCTGGCTCTTTCGGGAAATGACGCCCCATCGGGCGATGCGCGATAACATCGATGCGGAAAGGTTTTCGCTCAGTGACAGGTGAGGAAATATGCCTTCCGAACGTCTGTCTTCGGAAAGGAATGTCAGGCCGCTGCCAAGACTGCTGGCGGGTGTCGAATGCGGCAATGTGTGCCCCCTAACGGCAACCTGCCCGCGATCCGGCGGTGAAGCACCATATATTGCTTTCATGGTTTCCGTCCGACCGGAGCCCAGCAATCCGGCCAGCCCGACAATTTCGCCACGGCCCACAGTCAGGGAAACGTCCACGACCCTGCCGCGCCATGACAGACCCCGCACCGTGAGGGCGGCATCTTGTGGCGCGCTGGTTGAAACGGATATGCCAGTCTCAGCGTGCTCGTCGGCGGCAAGTTCGCGACCCAGCATGGCGGCAACGAGTTTTGCCCGCGGCAGGTCTCTGGTCGGCGCGGTTACCGCCATGACGCCGTCCCTTAATACAGTCATTCGGTCGCATAGCGCGTAACATTCGGAGAGGCGGTGACTGACATAGATGATGCCGATTCCTTCCTCCCGTAATTTTCGGACGATCCCATACAGAAGTTCGACCTCGTTGCCGGAGAGCGCGGATGTCGGCTCATCGAGAATGACAACGCGTGCGCCCAGCGAAACGACGCGGATGATGGAGATGAGTTGCTGCGTGCCGAGGCCGAGGGTTCGCAACGTTCGTCCGGGATCGATACTCAATCCATAACGCCCAAGCAGCGTCCGTGCGTCCCGGAGCATGGCTTTTCGATCGATGAAATAACGTGCGCGCTTCGGTGCGCGGTTCAGAAAGAGATTTTCGGCGACGCTCCGTTCCGGAATGAGGTTTATTTCCTGATAGACAGCCGCAATGCCATTTTCCTGTGCCTGTCTCGGGTTGGCGAAACGTACAAGACGGCCATCCAGGCGAATGTCCCCGGCATCGTGTGTATCCAGCCCCGTCAGTATCTTGATGAGCGTGGACTTGCCGGCGCCGTTTTCGCCCAGCAAGCCAAGCACTTCGCCGGCATTCAGTTCCAGCGACACGTCACGCAGCGCAGCGACGGCACCGAATGATTTCGCAACATGATGAACGTGCAGCTGCATGCGGTTTGTTCCGCTTTTCTGGCGTCAGATCAGTATGGGGCGCCGCTTTTCAGCGCTTCTGCCGCGTTGGCCTTGGTATAGAGCGCATCCGTCATCGTAATGGTTTGCGGCACTTTCTCTCCGTTGAACCAGGCTTTCAGAGCATCGAACGCCTTGGGTCCGAAGCGCGGGTTCGTTTCGATGTCGGCTTGCACCTGACCTTTTGCGATCATCTCGACAATGGCGCGCGTACCGTCGATGGAAACGATCCGGACGTCGTGCCCAGGTTGACGACCGCTTTGTTGAATGGCGCGAATGGCACCCAGCGCCATGACGTCGGCATGTGTGTAAAGCGCGTTCACGTCTGGATGGGCCAATAATAACTGCTCCATCACACGCTGCGCATCTGTGGCAGACCAATTACCGGTTTGTGCGGCAAGCAACGTCAGTCCGGCATGTTTTTTCAGACCGGTTGCAAAGCCGTCCGTGCGCTGTGTTTCAACCGAATTGCCGTAGGCGCCCTGAATTTCGACAATCTTGGCCTTGCCGCCCGTCGCATCGGCCATGGCCTGCGCCGCGCGCTGCCCCTGCTTGACGAAGTCGGAACCCAGAAACGAAATGAAGTGCTGGCACGGCGTGCCGGCGGTCGCGCGGTCGATCGTCACCACCGGAATATGGCGGCTGGCGGCTTGCTCCAGCGCGGGTTGCAGCCCCGTTGCGTTCAGGGGTGCGACGATGATGGCTTTCGCACCCTGGGCGATCATGCTCTGAATATCGGCGACCTGCTTGGCCTGGCTGTCATTTGCATTCGTGTAAAGCAGGCGTGAGACACCAGCCGCTTTTGCGGCTTCCTTGACGGAAGCGGTTTCGGCAGCGCGAAACGGGTTCTGTTCGTTTTCGGATTGCGAGAAACCAACCAGCATCCCCGACAGCGATTCATGTTGCGGATGCGGGTTGACGCATGTCGCCTGTGAACCGACTCCGTTTTGCGCACCGGACGATGTTGATTGTGCGCTTGCCATCGGTATGCCGATCGTTCCGATCAGAAAGCCTGCGACGCCGTTCAGTATAATTCTGCGAAAACTGCCGCGACAGGCAAATCCAGTAACAGACATGGATGACGACTCCGCGTCGTGCCGGGAAGCATGAACCGAAAATCGCCAGGCGTTTTCAGAGTTTCAGTCGATATCTGGCGCGGTGGAAAACAAAAGGCGAGGGCCTGTTCCGGCTTATGACGTAACTTCCATGTAATCATACATTAATAAAACCGCAATAAGCTTTAATCTGGCGTCTCATGCCCTGAAGTCATTCTCTCGCGTTCGATCGGCTGTTTTCGGCATGTGGGGATAATGAATCTGCAAGCATCGAACCGCTATGGCGCGCATCAAGATATTGTGATTTTATGATCGGTAGATTGCATAAAGTTAACCGATCGGCTAGTTGTTCGCTCCGAAAGTATTTTCTTTCGCGACGAAAGAATGCCCAGTGGCCATTGGCGCTCGAAGCACTGTTTTGCAACGCCGTCTGCAAATTGCCGACAGGATACGGCAAGGAAGTTTCGTGCGTGTCGAAGACCTCGCAGAGCAGATCGGCGTCTCGACGGTAACGATACGCAGCGACCTGGCCTATCTTGAGGAGCAGGGCCTTATCATGCGCGCCAATGGCGGTGCGCGGGCTGTCAGGCAATTTCATGCCGTCCGGCGCGATCAGCATGCGCCGCTCGCGGCATCGCAGAGGCGCGACATGATATCCGCCATCGTTCCCCTCGTCGGGTCGTCGATGACGGTGCTCCTGGGTTCCGGGATATTACCGGCCCTCCTGCCGCCTTATTTGCCAGCCTCTTCTCAGCTTCGCCTCATCATCACGTCGCTGGAGGCCTTGCCCGCCGCGCGACAATACAGCCTCGGCCCTGTTTATCTACTTGGCGGGCAGTGTCATTCCGGACGAGCGGAAATTGACGGCCCGACGGCTGTGCAGGCTCTTGCCGCCTACGACATCGATCTTTTCGTGATGGAAATCGCGGGCATCTCCACGCCGGATGCAGCCCTTCGGACACTGTTCTCACAAGCCCTTCACGCCGAAGCGATACGTGCCGCGCGCCGGACAATCGCTCTTCTCAATCCGGACGGGGCGAGTGAGGCGGAAGTGCCGGAATTACCTGTATTTCTGCACGATATCGACTACCTCATCACGCCGGAGAATCCCGGGCCGGCGATATCGCGGACGCTGCATCAAGCCGGCTTCAGCCACAACGCGGAAGCCGATCAAGCGCGCCTTTATCGTAAACATATCCTGGATCAGAAGAACCATCATGATGCCATTTCGGCTTAGAAAAATCCTCGCGGCCGGTGCCGCACTGACGTTGCTGGCAGGTGCGCATCAGGCCGCGGCCGCCGGGACGATCGGCGCCTCCCTCCTGACGCAGCAACATCCGTTCTATATCGAACTCGCCAAAGCCATGCAGTGAAAGCCGATCTGCATACGCGCAAAGGATACGCGTCGTGATACAGCATATACGAAAGAAAATCGTGACGATCGGCGAAATCGTCGTGGAAATCATGGCGGAGCAGCCAGGTTTCGGATTTATGGAGCCGTTTGCGTTGCGCGGGCCGTTTCCCTCCGGCGCGCCGGCGATCTTCATCGATCAGGTGGCGCGGCTGGGCCAGGAATGCGGATTGATCTCCTGCGTCGGGCGCGATGATTTCGGCACCATGAACATCGAGCGTCTGAGACAGGACGGCGTGGACGTCTCCGCCATTCAGGTTTCCGCCGATCATGCGACGGGGAGCGCCTTCGTACGCTACCGGCCGGATGGCGAGCGCGATTTCGTCTACAATATCCGCAATGCCGCCTGCGGCCAGACCCAATTGACGGATGACGCCTTCCGCCTGCTGGACGATGCGCGACATTTTCACGTCATGGGATCATCCCTCTTTTCGTTCCGCATCATCCATGCGGCCACGACGGCACTGCGTCGCGTCAAGGAAAATGGCGGCACGATCTCGTTCGATCCGAATATCCGCAAGGAGATGCTCGATATCCCCGAAATGCGGGCTGCCATGGAGATGATGCTGCAATACTGCGACATTTTCCTTCCCAGCGGTCCCGAACTGATGATGCTGACCGAAGCGAACACGGAAGATGACGCCGTTCGCGAAATTCTGGGTCTCGGCGTCAAGGAAATCGTCGTCAAGCGGGGAAGCCGGGGCGCCAGTTATTACAGCGCGGACCAGACACTGCACCTGCCGCCCTTCATGGCGGAGGAAATCGACCCGACCGGCGCGGGGGACTGTTTCGGCGCAACCTTCGTGACATGTCGTCTGCAAGGCCATATGCCCGAGCAGAGCCTGCGTTACGCCAATGCCAGCGGCGCCCTCGCGGTATCGGTGCGGGGGCCGATGGAGGGGGTTTCCACATTCCAGCAGCTTGACGCCGTCATCGCGCAAGCCGTGGGAGTCGCCTGATGAGCGATGCCATTCTGTCGTCTTTGCGTCCCTGGCTGGATCAGGGCGTTCCTCGCGGCATCACGTCGGTATGTTCGGCCCATGAGCTGGTGATCGAAGCGGCGCTTCGCCGGTCCCTGGAGACCAACAGCCCCGTTCTCATCGAAGCGACCTGCAACCAGGTCAATCAGGATGGTGGCTACACAGGCATGACGCCGTCGGGCTTCCGCGATTTTGTCTTCGGTATCGCGGACCGTGTGGGTGTGGGCGCCTCGGCCATTATTCTGGGGGGCGATCATCTCGGACCCAATCCCTGGAAACACCTCCCCGCCGCGGAGGCGATGGCCAAGGCTTCCGACATGATCGCTGCCTATGCCGAGGCTGGCTTCGAGAAGCTTCATCTCGATGCGAGCATGGGCTGTCAGGGCGAACCCGCTCATCTGCCGGATGAGATCGTCGCCGAACGGGCGGCGCAACTCGCCCTGCGTGCGGAACAAGGCAGCCGTGGAAAGCCCGTTTATATCATCGGCACGGAAATTCCCACGCCCGGCGGTGCCACCGAAGCATTGGACCATCTGGCTCCGACCACGCCGGAGGCCGTCATGACGACCTATCGCGTTCATGAACGGGCCTTTGAATCGATTGCGCCAGCCGCCTGGGCACGCGTGCTGGGCATCGTTGTTCAGCCTGGTGTCGAGTTCGGTCATGAAGCCATTGCCGTCTACCGGCCGGAACGCGCCCGAGGTTTGTCCCGCAGCCTCCGGGACATGCCCGAACTGGTGTTCGAAGCCCATTCGACCGATTATCAACCGGAAATTGCGCTGGCGCAGTTGGTGGCCGATGGTTTTCCGATCCTGAAAGTTGGGCCGGAACTGACCTTCGCCCTGCGCGAGGTGCTCTATGGCCTTGATGCCATTAGCAATTTCCTCGACCCGCAAGCCGCATCGCTGCGCGATGTGATGGAAGAGGTCCTGCTGGCCCAGCCGTCAAACTGGGCTACCCATTATCACGGGACGGCGGACGAGCAACGTCTGCTGCGCCATTTCAGTTACAGTGATCGTATTCGCTATTACTGGCCTGTCCCGGCAGCCCGGGATGCCGTCGAAGCCCTTCTGGCGCGCCTGTCGGCGTCTCCGATCCCGCCGACCCTAATCAGCCAGTATCTGCCGCGTTTCTACGATCGCGTCCTATCCGGCGTGTTGCCGGCCGAACCGCGTATCCTGCTGTTGCAGGCCATACGCGATGTCCTTGATCGCTACGGTCGCGCCGCAGGCGATCGTCATTCCTGAAAGCAACGAACATGGCCAATCCCACCCCACTGGCCGGGAAAGTCGCCCTTATTACCGGTGCCGCGCGCGGCATCGGAAAAGCCATCGCCGAGCGATACGCCAAGGAAGGCGCGCATGTCGTGATCGGCGATCTGAACGAAGCAGGCGCGATCGCGACCGCGGAGGCACTTGGCGCGGAACATACCGGCATCGCGCTGGATGTCACGCGTCAGGAATCGATCGATCAGGCCATGGCGACGATCGTCAGGCGATATGGCCGGATCGATATTCTGGTCAACAACGCCGGTATCTTCGATCTCGCGCCGACAGTCGAGATCACGCACGAACGCTACCGGCGCGTGTTCGCGGTCAATGTCGAAGGCCTTCTTTTCACCTTGCAGGCCGCTGCCAAACAGATGATTGCGCAGGGCAAGGGCGGCAAGATCATCAACTTCGCGTCCCAGGCCGGTCGGCGTGGGGAAGCGTTGGTGGCGCTCTACTGCGCCTCGAAAGCGGCAGTGATTTCAATCACGCAAAGCACCGGTCTCGACCTCATCAAATACGGCATCAACGTCAACGCGATCGCACCGGGCGTTGTCGATAACGAACACTGGGATGATGTGGACCGCCGTTTCGCGGAATACGAACATCTGCAACCCGGCGAGAAAAAGCGGACCGTCGGCGCCTCGGTGCCGTTCGGCCGAATGGCGCGTCCTGAAGAGATCGGCGGCCTGGCCGTGTTCCTCGCATCAAGCGATGCGGACTACATCGTGTCCCAAACCTACAACATCGATGGCGGTAACTGGATGAGCTGAGCCCTGCCTACATGTTTTTCCTTTCATGAAAGCAACGACAATGAGAAAATCATTTTTGCTCGCGACTATTGCCACAAGCCTTTTCGGTGCGGGTATCGCGCATGCCGATACGACCGTGACGATCGCCACGGTCAACAACGTGCAGATGATTGAGATGCGCAAGCTCTCGCATGTCTTCGAGGCCGCGCATCCTGACATTCATTTGCAATGGGTCACGCTGGAAGAAAACGTGCTGCGCCAGCGCGTGACGACCGATATCGCCACCCGTGCCGGGCAGTTCGATATCCTTACGATCGGCAATTACGAGGTGCCTCTCTGGGCCAAGCAGGGCTGGCTTTACAAATTCGATAAATTCTCGCCGTCTTACGATATTGATGACATCATCGGCACGGTGCGTGAGAGTATCAGCTATCAAGGCAGCATTTACGCCCTGCCATTCTATGCTGAAAGTGCCATGACGCTGTATCGCAAGGACCTGTTGCAAAAAGCCGGTCTTACGATGTCTGCCGCGCCGACCTACGATCAGATCCGCGAAATCGCGTCCAAGACGACCGATAAAAATGCGGGCGTTTACGGCATCTGTTTGCGCGGCAAACCCGGCTGGGGCGAAAACATGGCCTATGTCTCGACGCTGGTGACGGCGTTCGGTGGCCAGTGGTTCGACAAGAACTGGAAAGCCACGATCGACACGCCTGCCTGGCGGAATGCGATCACATATTACACGGATCTGATGAAGCAATACGGACCACCCGGCGCAACGGCGAATGGCTTTAACGAAAACCTGTCGCTTTTCACGACCGGTCATTGCGCCGTGTGGATCGACGCGACCAGTGCCGCCGGAACGGTTTTCGACAAGAAACAAAGCACGGTAGCGGATCAGGTCGGCTTCGCGGCTCTTCCCACCGGCAGTTTCAAGGGCGGACCCACCTGGTTGTGGTCCTGGAATCTGGCGATCCCGGCATCATCCAGTCATGCGGAGGCTGCGCGAAAATTTATCGAGTGGGCGACGTCGAAGGACTATATCCAGCTCGTCGCGAAAACCGATGGCTGGGTGAATATTCCGCCGGGAACACGTACGTCTTCCTATAAAGCCCCGGAATACAAGCAGGTCGCACCTTTTGCAGACTTCGTATTGCAGGCCATCGAGAACTCCAATCCGTCTGGGGCCACTGCGCAGCCGCGTCCCTATATCGGCGCGCAGTTCGTCGATATAGCGCCATTCCAGGGGATCGGCACGCAGGTTGGACAGACAATTGCCGCAATCCTTTCCGGTTCGGTGACAGTCGATGCCGGTCTGGCGGCTGCCAATGCTGCTGCGAATCGTGCCATCCGGCAGGCGGGATATCAAAAATAGTGTGCAATCCGGCAACTGACATGCGGCGGAAAATTTCGACGCATGTCTGAAAGGAGAAAAGGCAGTTCAGTTTTGGGGGGCGGAGTTGTGCAATTCGATGAAGAGTCTACCCGCCCTCCGGCAATTCCGTCCTGTGTTTATGTTCCGCTGGAAAAGGGCGACCTCAATAATCCAGATCACGGTTCATTCCAGCTTTCGATACGGGCGATATGCTGGGAGGAAGACGATACTGGGGAGCGTTCTGAAGTCCGTGTGACGGTGCTCATGGTGCGTTGCCGAATGGGCCAGATGCGGGATGCTCGCCTGAGGGGTGGTGATGTCCATTATCCCTGGGCAGACGCGTAACGATTGAAAGCATTGGCCCAGGCCATTTTTCCATTGCGGGTCGTGCTTTCAACTGTGATTTCATGGCCGTTTTTCCGCATCCCGGCCATCAAGGGAAACGGGCGCAGGCTTGCGCTGTGGTCTGTCCGTCAACGGATGGTCGCTTTCTGCCCCGCCGCAACATCGTGACATTTTTCACTCAAATCATGATTACTCTACCCATAGAGCATCATAAAAAAGATCAAAAGATATCATATAGAGGTGATAATCGGTCATTCGAACTATGATGTGATTGACCGCAATCTGTATCTATCATTAACATACGTTCATATCGGGCGGCTGATGGCAGATGTCCGAAGCGACTATTGTCGGAGAGATCGATCGTGAAAAAAACTGTTTCGGCCAGAAAGTGCGTTCTTGCTGCGCAAGTGGCGGCTCTTGCGCTTCTCGCCATGACGCCGTTCCAGGCGAAAGCGGATGATGCGCGGATCGCTTTCGTGCCGAAGCTGGTGGGTATTCCGTATTTCAGCGCCATGCAAAAAGGTTTCGAGAAAGGTGGCGCGGCTTTTGGCGCGAAAATCATCTATCAGGGCCCCACGACGAGTTCCGTGGCGGCTCAGGCGCAGATTATCCAGGGCCTTATCAATCGCAAGCTGGATGCCGTGGCGGTAGCTGCCAATAGCCCGACCGCCCTGCAGGCGCAGGCCGTGCATGCGAAGGAACATGGCGTCGTCTTCGCCTCGACGGACAGCCAGGTCGATGGGGACGCGGTGTCCTTACGCGTGATGCAGGCGACGGATGCCGATATCGCGCATACTCTGGTCGATCAACTGACGATGCAGATCGGAACGGAAGGGCAGATTGCTTTCGTGTCCGGCGGACCGACGGCTACCAATCTGAATATCTGGATTTTGCTGATGAAATCCTACCTTGCATCGAAATATCCGAAAATCGAGCTGGTCAGCGTGCAATATGCCGGCGAGGATATCAGCAAGGCGACGGAAATCACCTCGCAGATCCTTTCCGCCTACCCGAAAATCAAGGGCTTCATCGGTGTCAACACAACGGCGACGCCGGGCATCGCGCAGGCCGTTCTTCAGGGCGGGTTGAGCGGCAAGATCGCCATTTCCGGCATCGACGATCCGAACACGATCCGTTCCTATGTGCTCAACGGGACCGTCAAGAGCGCCACGCTGTGGAATCCGATCGATCTCGGTTATCTGACGGTCTGGGGCATCAAGCAGATTCTGGATCACAAGGAGATCAAGGCGCAGAACGACGTGCCGGGCCTCGGATCCGTTTCATACGATGCGAAAACCAGAACGCTTCTGCTCGGGAAACCGATGGTTTTCACGAAAGAGAATATTTCCCTCGATTTCTGAGGTGCGCGATGCGTCGTCTCGAACTACGCGGAATCGTCAAATCCTTTGGTGGCGTTCACGCGCTCAAAGGCGTGGATGCTGTCGTCGAAGCCGGAAAAACCCTTGTTCTCCTCGGGGAAAACGGCGCAGGCAAATCCACGCTCATCAAAACGCTGACCGGCGCCATCCAGCCGGATCGGGGTGATATAGAAATCGATGGCGAGCGGGTCGTGTTGCGCGATCCGCTGCATGCGCGTGCACTGGGTATCACGGCGGTCTATCAGGAGCCGATGATTTTTCCGCATCTGACGGTGCTGGAAAACATTTTCGCGGGATGTGAAATCGTCGACGGGATGCGGCGTATCCGACGCCAGAGCATGGTCGATATCGCGCGTCCGCACCTGCAGTCGCTCGATCTGCCTGAGACGGTCCTGTTTCGACCGATGGGTGAATTGGGGCTGGGTCACCAGCAGCTCGTGCTGATTGGCCAGGCACTGGTGCAGGATGCGCGGGTCATCGTTTTCGACGAGCCGACATCCATCCTCTCGCGGGCGGAGACCGATCGGCTCGTCTCCATTATCCATCGGCTCCGGCTCGACGAGCGCGCCATCGTCTATATCACGCATCGTATCGAGGAGATCCATCGCGTCGGCGACCATGTCACGGTGCTGACGGATGGACGCGTAACGGGGAATTATCCGGTCAGTGAGGTTTCCGAAGGAAAACTCCTGCAATTGATGATGGGCAAGAACCGATCTGCCCAGGCACAGGAAAATAATCTCACGCACGCGGCTCCACCGCATGACGACGATGTCGTGCTCTCCATCAGGGGACTCTCGCACCCGCGCTATTTTCGCGATGTGGACTGGACGATACCGGCCGGGACCGTAACCGGCATCTACGGACTTGTCGGCGCGGGCCGTTCCGAAGTGGCCATGACGGCATTCGGGGCCTTAAAATCCAGCGGTGGCGAGATTTTTCTGAAAGGAAAAAGAATTTCGCCCAGAACACCGGCCGAGGCCATGGCACTCGGTATCGGCTACCTGCCTGAAGATCGGAAACGGCAAGGAATTTTCGCGCCGCTGGGCGTGGAGAACAATCTGACCTGCGTGGAGCTTGCCCGTTTCTCGGGTTTTGGCGGCGCGCTCGATTTTCGTGCGCTTCTGACGCGGACGCAACGCGTCATGGCGCGTTTCGCGATCAAGGCGAACGCGCCGACGACCCCGATCGCAACGCTTTCGGGTGGCAACCAGCAAAAAGCATTGTTTGCGCGATGGGCGGGACAGAATCTCCAGGTTCTCATTCTGGACGAACCGACGCGCGGCATCGATCTGGCCACGAAAGAGGAGATTCACGGCTATATCCGTGAACTGGCGAATAACGGTCTGGCCGTTGTGGTCATCTCATCCGATCTGGCGGAGCTCATGGCGGTCAGCCAGCGCGTGATCGTCATGCGGCATGGCCAGGTGGTGGATCGTTGCGAAGGCGACGCATTGCGGGCAGAGCGCATTCTTGCCGCCGCCATCGGCGCGGGCAGCCAGTCCGAGGAGCATGCGGCATGAGCATTCATACGTTGTCGGCGCCCGCCGTATCGCGGCCGCCGCCCTTGAATTATCATCCCCGTCTCGACTGGCGTGAGATTGTCCTGCGACGGGAGACAATGTTGATTGTCGTTCTGGCGACGGTGGTGGTTGCGGTGAGTATCGTGTCGCATGGCGGTTTCTGGAACCGTGTGAACATCGACAGCTTCCTGGTTTCATCGGCGATTACGGCTGTGCCGGCTGCCGGGATGACGCTGGTCATTCTCAATGGCGGCATCGATGTGTCAATCGGGTCGATGCTGGGGCTGATTTCGGCGACCGGTGGCCTGATGTTCGCCGCCGGATGGTCGGCGGCGCTGGTCGTGCCGGTTTTCCTGCTGACCGGACTGGCACTGGGCTGGATCAACGGGCTGCTGGTGCTTGCCGGGCGCATCCCACCGGTCGTGGCGACGCTTGGGACATTGAGCGTCTTCCGGATGGGCGTTTTCCTGATGATGGGCAGTAGCTGGATCACGGCCATTCCGCCGGGGCTGACGCGTTTCTTCGTGTCGACGCATGTCGGCCCGTTGCCCGTCGCCAGTGTTCTGGCGCTGGCCGTGACGGGCGCGATGGCCGTTTTCCTGCGCTATCATCGCGAGGGGCGGCGTTTGTATGCCATCGGCAATAATGACGAGGCCGCCCGGCTGGTGGGTATTCCCGTGCGCCGCCTACGCTGGGCAACCTACATGGTGTTGGGCGTGTGCGTTGGGTTGGGCGCGCTGATGCAACTGGGGCAGACGCCTATCGTCCAGACGACGAGCGGCACGGGCTTCGAACTGAACGTGATCGCCGCCGTCGTGCTCGGCGGCACGGAGCTGTCGGGTGGGCGGGGCGGCATGCTGGGGACGGTCCTTGGTACGCTGGTTGTCGCGCTCATCAACGATGCGATCGTCCTGATGCATATCCAGCCGTTCTGGAGCGGCGTCGTGCTCGGTTTCGTCATTCTCGTGGCCATCGGTGTCAATGAGTCCCGTCGGGCCGGAAAGGCGATGTCATGAGCGGTTTTCATATCGGGCGCGTCCTGCTGCTTCTGGTCTTCGCGCTGATTGTCCTGGGCGGCTTCGCCATCGGCAGCCCGAGCATTCTTTCGGTGGACAATCTGTCCAGCATGGCTGTTTTCGCCGTCGAGGTCGGCATTATCGCCTTTGGACAGGCACTGGTCATCGAAGGTGGCGACGGGGCGATCGACCTCAGCGTGGGCGCGGTATCGGGCCTGGCGCAGATCCTCGCGGCGCAATGGCTCGCGCGTGGATTGCCCTGGCCTGTCGGGGTCGGCATTGCCGTCGTCTCCGGTGCGCTCATGGGGATGGTGAATGCCGTCGCCATCACGCGTTTTCGTATTCCCGCCATCATCGCGACGCTGGGTTCCATGTTCGCGATTTCGGGTCTGGCGCTGGTCGTCTCGGAGGGGAACACGATCGATCTGACAGCCGCGCCAGCAGCATTCCTTGCCATCGGGCAGGGCAGCGTCGGCGGCGTGCCGTTTCAGATCCTGTGCATCTACCTGCCGTTGCTGGCGCTGCTGGCCTTCATGCAGCATCGCTCGCGTCTTGGGCGGGCACTTTATCTGACCGGGACCAACGCGACGGCGGCCTATCTGGCGGGATTGCCGGTCGTGCGCCTGCGCGCGGCCACCTATGTCCTTTCCGGGGCCCTGGCCGGACTGGCCGGTGTGATCGCGGCCAGTCGGCTGGGGACCGCGACGCCGGATGGCGTGCCGGAAGCCAACCTCATCAGCATCGCAATCGTCGTTTTGGGCGGGGCCAGTATTTTCGGCGGAGACGGTTCGCCCATCGGCACGGCGATTGCGACCGCCACCATCGCCATCGCCAATTACGGCCTGAACTACAACGATTTCAACCCGACGCTCCAGGCAGGATTGTTGGGCCTGATCCTCATCAGCGTCGTGCTGATCGAGAATCTGCTGCGCGGCCGGATGCCGCATTTTCTTTCCACTCTGCGGATCAAAGGAAAAGCAACGTCATGAACAGGATCGGCATTCACGGCTCCGTCTGGAGTGGTCGCTGGGACGGTGAGGAAGGCGTTCGCGCGGTCCACCGGACGGCGGAGGCGGGGTATGATTTTCTGGAACTGCCGCTTTCGGATCCCAAGGGGATTGCGGTCGAAAATCTTCGGCATGCGCTGGAGAAAAGCCATGTCGGCGTGACCGCCTCACTGGGGCTGACGGCGGAGACGGATATATCGTCACCCGACGAGAGCATCGTCCAGCGTGGTATTGCGCATCTGGAAGAGGCGATCGGCGTCTTGCGCGATCTGGGTGGGCAGGACCTGGCCGGCGTGATTTTTTCGGCGATGCGCAAATATACCGCGCCTGCCGATCCGCGTGGTATCGCACACGCGAAGGAAGCGTTGCGTGTGCTGGCCGGTCAGGCGCATCGCGCGGGTATCCGGCTGCATCTGGAGGTCGTCAACCGCTACGAAAGCAATGTGATCAACACAGGCGATCAGGCCGTCGCGTTTCTTCAGGACGTTGCATCTCCCGTGCCGTTGGGTGTGCATCTGGACACGTATCATATGAATATCGAGGAAGGCATTCCCGGTCGCGCCATCGAGCGCTGCGGCGGGAATATCGGCTATTTTCATGTCGGGGAGAGCCATCGCGGCTATCTGGGCACCGGCACGGTGAACTGGGGCGAGATTTTTCGCGCTCTCCGGCGGATCGATTACCGGGGACCGATAGCCTTCGAGTCCTTTTCCTCCGCCGTCGTGGATGCCAATCTTTCCAATACGTTGGGCGTATGGCGCAATCTCTGGAGCGAAGGAGAAAATCTGGCGCGGCACGCACGCGGCTTCATTGCCGCGCAAATGGAGGCGGCCGCACGCGCGGAAGTGAACTGAAGTGCTACCAGATCAGGCCGGGGAGGACGAAATCCGGCCTGACACCATAGCGTTCATATAATCCGGCACGCTCCCCATCCGTTATCGTGTCGAGTATGCCGGTACGCACCAGGGCACTATCGGCGCCGAAATTGCGCGCGCCCGCGATATCGTGCTCGATGCTGTCGCCGACGCAAAGAACACGGTCCGGTCGCACATCTGCGCGCCGTGCGGCGTAGTCATACATGGCCGGATAAGGTTTGCCGATCCACAATACCTTACCACCGAGATCCTGGTAGATTTCCGCGATCCGTCCGGCACCGAAGGCCGTTCCGCCTGCCGTCAGCATGTGCTTGTCCGGATTGGTGCACACGGCGTTGACCG
Source organism: Neoasaia chiangmaiensis (assembly GCF_002005465.1). Classification (NCBI taxonomy): domain Bacteria; kingdom Pseudomonadati; phylum Pseudomonadota; class Alphaproteobacteria; order Acetobacterales; family Acetobacteraceae; genus Neoasaia; species Neoasaia chiangmaiensis. The sequence goes on from NZ_CP014691.1 coordinate 2,486,055, forward strand.
CCCGCTCGGCAAGAGGGGCGAGAATGGCGGCGTAGTCCGCCTCCGTCATCGTGCCGCCCCGGCTGCCGGCAATCAGGAGCAGTTCGGCGCGCGCAGGATCGGCTTCCGGAAGAAGACCCAGCGCGTCGCAGAAACCCGGATGACCGCTGCCACTGTCGATGATGAAGCAGTGCGTTCCCGGTGCAGCGGCAAATCGTTTCTCCTGCGCCAGAGCCAGTGCCGTATCGCCGGAGGTGATGAACAGGTCGTATAGCGTTTCCGGCACGCCGATGGCTGCCAGTCGCCGTGCGTTGAACGCGCCCGATTGCCCGGAATTGCTGAGCAGCACGATCTGGCGACCGGCTGCCTTCAATTTCGTCAGGGTCTCGACAACACTTGGATACAGCACTTTCCCATTATGCAGCACGCCGTACTGATCGAGGAAAAAGCTGTCGTAACGGTGTGCGATCCCGGCAAGGCCTGAAATGTCGGTGACGGTCATCGGGTGCTTCCATTCGCTGCGACGGGATCGTGTGCGCGTGTTTCGATGGTGCGGTCAGCCTGGCGCAGGGCCAGACCGGCGACGCCCACGCAGGCATCCGCCGACCGGCTTGGCAGAAAAGGAACGTTCAGGCGCTGCTGTCTTATGGCGGTCCATGCATGATTGGTGGCCCCGCCGCCCACGCTGCGCAGCGAGCGCAATGGGGTGGCGCCGAGGTCGCCGAGGCGTGCGTAACCGGCTGCCTCGATGGTGGCGATGCCTTCGAGAACGCCCTGAAAAAACAGGGCATCGTCGGTTGGGCGTGGTTCAAGACGCGGCGGGAGGGCGGGGTCGCTGATCGGGAAGCGTTCGCCGGGGTGCAGGAGAGGATAGTAATCCAGACCGGAAGGTCGATCGGGATGCAGTGCCGCGCTCAATGCCGCCAGCCTGTCCGCGCCGAACAGGCCAAGAAGAACCTCACCGCCGGTATTGGATGCGCCGCCTACCAGATAATGGTCGTCGATACGATGGCTATAAATGCCGTATTGCGGCGCATCGACACGCACGGCGGAGAGAAGTTTGACGACCAGGGTCGATCCGAGGGCCGTAACAGCGTCTCCCGGCTGGTCCGCGCCGGTGGCGAGGAAAGACGCGCAGCCGTCCGTCGTGCCGGCATGAACCCGTGCTGTGCGTGGTAGTCCGAGCGCCACGCCGTCGTCACCGACGAACCCGAGCGGCGCGCCCGGCGCATGAATGCGCGGCAACAGGCGCCGGTCGAGACCCAGCCTTTCGATCCAGTCCGGCCAGCAAAGACGATCGGGGTCTCCGCCGGTTTTCAGCGCATTGTTTGCGTCCGTCGCATCGAACACGCCGCGCAGACGACCGGCGATCCAGTCGGCCTGATGCAGGATCGTCGCCACATCTGCGCCGCGTGCCAGGACAATCGCGCGGCCGAGTGGCGATGATGCGCCGCGCGCCGCGCTTTCAGGCGGTGCGATCTCGTCCAGACGGGTGTGCAGTGCCGGATCGTGGACGACATCGCGATACATCGACGGCGCGCCGAGCGGCTGGCCGTTCGCATCGACCGCCAGCATCGTGCCGGAGGTGCCGTCGACGCCGATTGAAGCGATATCGTGCAGGGAGATCGTCTTGCGCAAGGCCGCAATCGCTTCGCCCACCAGTTGCCACCACGTTGCCGGATCCGTGGCGGCAAGGGCGTCCACGAAGCGGCGACCGGCCATGCCGACCGGATTACCGTTCCGGTCGATGGCGGCGACGCGCACACCGGATGTGCCGATATCGATGCCGAGCGCCACGGCATGCCACGGATCAGGCATGTGTCGCCGCCTTGTGGAGGGATTGGCGGTAGGTTTCGGCCTCCCAATGGGTCAGGGCATAAATTTCGTCGGCCGTCAGCCGTCGTAACGGATCGGATATGTCCAGACGCCGCGCGACATCCGCCAGGCAGCGCGCCATGACGTCTGTCCCCGCATCCGACGCCGCTCCGCGCACCAGCACCCCGCAGCCCGGCACGATCACGAGCATCGGCGCATCCGCTGCCTGGGCATCGAGCGATTGTCCCGCTTGCAGGACACCGATGCGATCGCCGAGGAAGATGACCTGATCGGGATACATCGGCGCGCCCTGCGCCACGGCCTGCGTTTTGGGATCGGTGCCGGTAGCGTGGGCATGCGGATCGCTCGGCAGGCGGTATCCCGACGCTGCCGCCAGTTCCTCGAGGCGGGCAAGATCGGCTTGGGGTGCCGGTCGTGGTGTTATGGCAAGTGCCGCGCATACCATGTTCAGCCGCGTCTCTACTTCAGCCACCGTATCGCCCGAGACGATCAGGCCGTGATTGGCCAGGATATGAACATTGGCATCAGGAACCGCGGATTGTGCGGTTTCGATGGCGCGGGCCAGGGGCACGCCGGGACGATGATAAGCGACGAATGCCCATGCCACGCCTGCCAGCGGGTCCAGCAAGGCCTTCAGGCGCTCGCGTGCATCCTTGCGAACAGCATGAGCGATTGTCTCCACGCAATGGATATGCACCACCACGCGGTAGGGAATGACGGCATGCACGGCCGTTTCGATCGACGGCCGAAGCGTCACGCCCGATGGGAGCCCGTCGGGTTGCGATAAAATGAAGGCCTTGGCTGTTTCGGCCTCCGGCTCACGTCGATGATAAGCGGCGATCAGGGGCGGCAAGGCCACGCGGATCATGATGGAGCGATCCTGCGCCTGCGCCAGCCATGTGCCGGAGGCCTTGATCCACATCGAGTCGCCATCCTTGATCGACGTGTTGCCCCCCGCGCCCTGGGTTCGCAACGGGTTGGCGCCGAGCCGCGCGGAGAGGCTCATCAGCGCGGCGAGCTGATCCGGCTCCGTTTCACGGGCGATATCGTGCGCCTCGGTAAATGGCAGGATCGACATGCGTGACCTCCTTCATGAATAATCGTCATATGACGGAAATTATTCGGGCTCTCAACGATATTCGCATGGATCACGATGTATGTGATCGTGGACGATCATATTATGCTTGACGACGATCAAAGCGGACGTCAGAACCAAACATGACAAAAAGGAAAGGATCGATTGTCCGTGACAGAGGCCGAACGCCACCAGCAGATTGTTTCCATGCTCGAAACGCGCCCGTTTGCAACGGTGCGTGAGTTGATCGACGCACTTTCGGTATCCCCCGCGACGGTTCGGCGTGACATTGAGAAACTTCATGACGCCGGTGAGGCGCGGAAGGTCTTCGGCGGCGTGGCGTCCATTTCTCATGCGGCCCGCGCGCATGCCTTGCCCTTCGAGCAGAGCAGCGATCTCGCCGTCGATGCCAAGCGCGCCATCGCGGCGCGCGCCGAAATGCTATGCCGCGACGGGGACATGATCATGATCGGCGGCGGATCGACCTGCCACCAGCTGGGCCTGCGCCTCGCCGCGCGCCCCTTGTCGATCTACACCAATTCCATGCCTTTGGCGGCGGCGCTGGGAACGTATGGTGCGTGCCAGATCACGCTGGCCGGGGGCACCCTGCATCGTGAACCCGGCATTTTGCATGATGCCCATATCCCGGCACCTGACTTCTTTGCGTCGCGCCTGTTTCTCGGCGCGCAGGGCGTCGGCGCCGAGGGCGTGATGGAATCGCATCCGCTGTTGCCGAAAGCGACGCGGCCGATGCTCGAACGGGCGGATGACGTGATCGTGCTGGCCGACAGCCGGAAACTGTCGGTTCGCGCGCGCTTCGTGAACTGTCCTATCGAACGCATTTCAACCCTTATCACGGACGATGCCGTAGCGGAGGAAGACGTGCGCATACTTGAGGACGCTGGCGTGGAGGTGCTGATCGCCTCCGCGTCCGGCGAGAAAACATGACACGCGCCGTCGCCGCTGAAGAAGGTTCTCCCGCGAATATCCGTCGCAATCTGGCGGTGTTCGATTTCGGGAAAACCAACGCCAAGATGCTGGTATTCAATGCCGATGGCGCAATTCTTCGGGAACGGCGAACGCATGCGACATGGCCGGTCGATGACGGCCTGCGCGTGCTGGATGATGTCGCACTTCTGCGGTGGATGCAGGAGATGCTGGTCGAGGCGGTAATCGCCTTCGATATTTGCGGCGTGATGATTACGACGCATGGCTGCACTTTCGCCATGCTGGGCGAGACCGAACTTGCCGTGCCGATCCTCGATTATGAGGAACCGGTCCCAGCCGATATCGAGGCGGCATTCGATGCCATCCGACCGCCATTTTCGGAAACGGCCACACCTGCGATGGACCGGGGTTTCGCTTTCGGCAAACATATCGTCTGGCGTGAAATGCGCGATCCCGGACTGGCCGCGCGGACGCGCGATATTGTCGCCTACCCGCAATTCTGGGTCTGGCGGCTTTGCGGCGCGCGCGTTTCGGAGATTTCTTCCCTCGGTTGCCACACGCATTTGTGGTCGCCGGCACGTAACGATTTTTCATCACTCGTCGATCGGCGTGGATGGCGTGGGAAAATGCCGCCGTTCCAGCCCGCGGGCGCGATTGTCGGGCAAATGGCGATTCCGATCGACGGCCAGGCGCCCGCGACGATCAACGTCCATAACGGCGTGCACGACAGCAATGCCGCCCTGTATCATTATCGCCAGATCGTTCGCGGTCGCATGACGCTGGTTTCGACCGGCACGTGGGTCATCGTCATGAATCCCGTGTGTCCCCTGACGGCCCTGCAGCCCGAACGCGACATGCTGGCCAATGTATCCGTCGGGCGGGACCCAGTGCCAACCGCGCGCTTCATGGGCGGACGGGAGTTCGACATCATTCGGGCGGATCACCCTGTGACCATCGAACCCGCCGATATCGCGGCGGTAATCGGCGCGCAGATATACGCCGTGCCGTCTTTTGCGAGTGGCGGCCCGTTTCCCCATCAGGAAGGAGCGTTCGTCGATGCGGCGGGGCAGCCATGCGCCGTGCCGGATGCGCTGAGAACGGCGCTGGCGGCTGTCTATGTCGCGGCGATGATCGATTTCAGTCTGGATCTGCTGCAAAGTACGGATGCCGTCGTGCTTGACGGGGGGCTGGCAAAAGTATCGGTCATCCCCGCCTTACTGGCCGCGTTGCGGCCTCAACAGGACATCCTGCTGGGCGCCAATACCGAGGGCACGGCCTGCGGTGCGGCGGCGCTTGCCTATGCCACATATGGCGTCATGCCCTTCCAGCAGGAAAAGCCAGCACGGGTCCCGCCATTCGATCCCGCGGGCTGGCGCGACTACGTGCAGCGATGGCGCTCCCTTTCGCAAGTTCACCAACCCAACGACAATCATGCAGCCGCCCATCCGGCGCCAGTTGGAGACAGTCACGATGCGTCAAAAATCAAAACTGCCCCCGTTATTCCGGCGTAAATTACGGAAGCGATTTGTTCTGGGTGCCCTGACCGCCACCATGGGGCTCGCCGGGCTTGCCCACGCTGCCGATGATTCATCGGTTCATAAAATCGGCATCACGGTCGGGAGCATGGGCAATCCATTTTTTCTCGCGACCATCAGGGGCATCACGCAGCAGGCGTCGAGCCAGGCGCCGAATGCGTCAGTCCAGAGTGTCTCGGCTGACTACGATATTGGCAAACAGGCATCTCAGGTCGATTCATTCATCGCCGCCGGTGTGGATCTCGTGATGTTCAATGCCGTCGATCATGCTGCGGCCGGGCCGCTCGTCAAACGCATGCACGATAACAGGATGACGGTCATTGCGTTCGATGTCGGCGCACCCGGTGCGGACGGCACCGTTACGACGAATAACGTCAAAGCGGGCGAATTGTCGTGCCAGTATATTGTCGATCGCCTGAAGGGGAAGGGAGACGTCGTCATCGTCAATGGACCGCCGGTGACGGCCCTGATCGACCGCGTCACCGGATGCATGGGCGTTTTTGCAAAGGCCCCGGGCATCCATGTCCTGTCGTCGAATCAGGACGGTCACGGTTCGCGTGAAGGCGGTCTGGCGGTGGCGCAAAGCACCTTCGTGCGTTTTCCGAAAATCGATGCGATTTTTGCGGTGAACGACCCTACGGCTGTGGGCGTGGAACTTGCGGCAAGGCAGGCCGGACGGAAGGATTTTTTCATCACGGCGGTCGATGGGTCGCCGGAGGTTGAGCAGTCCCTGCGCCAGGGCGGTGGACTGATCGCGGCCACGGCTTCGCAGGACCCGTTCAGGATCGCGACGACCGCAACGCAACTCGGCATCGATATCCGTGCAGGTCGCGCCAAGACCGGTACGGTGCAACTGCTGGATCCCCACCTCATCACGGCGGACAATATTGCTTCGTACCGAGGGTGGAACGCTTCCAGATCGTAACTTACTTCATTGAATAAACAGAGGATAATCGTCATGGCCACACCACGTTGCACGCTGACAGCCACCCTGCATGCCAGGCCCGAAAAACGGGAGGAGCTGCAAGCACTTCTGGAGACGTTCATCGACAAGTCCAGAAGCGAGCCAGGTTGTCTGGAATATCATCTGCAAGTCAGCAGCGATGACCCCCTGGTCTTCATGTTTTACGAGAACTGGGTCGAACGCGGCGATCTCGATCGGCACATGGCGCTCGACTACCAGCAGGCCTGGTTCAAGCGGCAGCCTGAACTACTGGCCAAGCCGGCCGAGATGAGGTTTTTCGACATGGTCAGCCAATACGATCGGTAATTATTTTCGCGCTTTTTCAGAAGAGAATTTCGACAATGGAATATCGCACACTGGGGCGTTCCGGTCTCAAGGTTTCGGTGTTGACGCTCGGAACGATGACGTTCGGCGGGAGCGGCGCGTTTGCAAAAGTAGGCGCGATCGGTCTGGACGTCGCGCGCAGGCAGATCGACTTATGCATCGATGCGGGGGTCAATCTTTTCGACACGGCCGATATTTATTCGGACGGTCTTTCCGAGGAAATTCTGGGACAGGCGCTGGGTGACAAGCGCAAGAACGTTCTTGTGACGACCAAGGCCCGTTTCCCGACCGGTGACGGGCCGAACGATCGTGGTTCCTCCCGTCATCATCTCATTGCCGCATGCGAGGCAAGTTTGCGGCGTCTCGGCACGGATTACGTCGATCTTTACCAGCTTCATGAATGGGATGGCCTGACGCCGCTTGAAGAGACAATGGCGGCGATGGATACGCTCGTGCGCGACGGAAAGGTGCGTTACGTCGGTATCTCGAATTTCTCCGGCTGGCAGACGATGAAAACCATGAATGTGTGTCGGGAAGGGGGACTCACACGGCCGATCAGCCATCAGATTCATTACACGCTTCAGGCGCGGGAAGCCGAATACGAATTACTGCCCAGCGCGGTCGATCAAGGGCTTGGCCTGATGATCTGGAGCCCGCTGGCTGGCGGGCTTCTGTCGGGGAAACATCGTCGTGGGCATGCGACGCCTGAGGGCACGCGCCAACTGGCGCAATGGACCGAACCGCCGATCTACGACACGGAAGCACTCTTCGATCTTGTCGAGGTGATCGTCTCTGTTGCGGAACGGAACAGCATCACGCCGGCTCAGGTGGCGCTGGCATGGTTGCTCACCCGCGACGCCGTCAGCACGGTTGTCGTCGGCGCGCGTACGGAAGCGCAACTGACGGATAACCTGAAGGCGGCTTCCGTCACATTGACACCGGAGGATCGGGCCGAGCTGGAACGGGCCAGCCAGAAACCGTTGCCTTATCCGTTCTGGCATCAGCGGGATACGGCATCCGACCGGCTTGGCGCGGCGGATCTGGCTCTTTTGCGACCGTTTCTTTCGTAAGGAGGGTCTTTCTGCGGCAGGATAGATTCATGCTCGATACCCCGCCCGATAATTTCAGGCGGGAGTTCTGATGCATCCGCAGAATAAGACCTTTTCGCGGAAGGATCGCGGAATGGTTTCTTCATTACAGAGTATGCATGGAAGTAATAAATCAGTTGCCGACGTCGGCTGGCGTTTTGAGAGGGGAGTCGGGCAAGGCGCGAAAATTCCTCGATCAGTATTATGATTGAAGAATATACGCCCTTATCGCTATCTGCATGGGCACTGGTCTAATGCTTCTCTGGCGCTTCCATGAAGCGTGGCATGATGGATTTCCGACGACAACATTTCTCAAGAATGTTGTCTTTTCTTTAATGTATCGTGTGCGCATATTCCAAAAAAAACAAAAATATTAGTTGATAATGTCGTGAAGGCGGAATGATGGGCAACCTATTCGCGAAACGATGCCGGCGTAAAAGCCACGTGTATACCTTATGAAGGCAGTCGATTTTTCCTAAAAACGCATTCGGTATTTGTATAATTTTTATTTGTAGCGTGGATATTATCAAAGGCAACTTATTTTAACGGTTATAAACGTTCTTATAACATAATGCTGGACTAAATTGACGATGTGTGGTGAATGATGAAGCGTGTAAACCACACAGCCACTCTTACTTAAAAGTTCCGGACGGGCAGCTATGAAGATGACGCGGCGGAGCATGGCCGCCGGTTTGGCAGTCAGTGGCGCATCGTCGCTGATTACGCTGCCGGCTCAAGGTGCCGATATCGCCGACGAGTGGAGGGGCTTTCGCCACCGCTATGTCAGCGATGACGGGCGTGTGATCGATACCGGGAACGGTAATATTTCACATAGCGAAGGGCAGGGCTATGGGATGTTGTTCGCGCAAAGTGCCGGCGACCGCTCGAATTTCGACCTGATATGGGGCTGGACCAGGGCCAATCTGACCCGTGAGAATGATTCCCTCCATGCCTGGAAGTGGCAACCCGCCGCGCCACATGTGACCGATACCAATACGGCAACCGACGGCGATCTGCTGATCGCATGGGCGTTGTCGCGTGCCGGTCTATCCTGGTCGGAGCCTGACTACACCCGGCAGGCGCGCATGATCTTCGATGCGTTGTCGCAACGGGCGACCCAATCCACCGCTGAATATAAGCTGCTGTTGCCGGGCCTGCATGGTTTTACCCATGCGCATCGCACCGTGGTCAATCCGTCCTATTATATCTTCCCGGCACTTAAGGCCGCGGCAGCGCAGGCTCCCACGGGAATTTGGCCGACCGTTCTGCGCGACGGGGTGAGGCTCATTGAGCGCGGCGTCTTTGGAAAATACAACCTGCCCCCGGATTGGCTTGCCGTGCCGATCGCCGGCGGCGCGCCGCGGCTCGCCAAAAACTGGCCGCCGCGTTTCTCCTACGACGCGATACGCATCCCTCTTTATATGGCGTGGGGCGGTGTTCTTGCTGACCCCTTGCGGGCGGCCCTGGATCGTTTCTGGGGGGTGTGGGGATTGCAGGCGCTGCCGGGGTGGGTCGACCTCACCACGGGAGAGCGTTCGTCCTATAATGCGCCCCCGGGTTTCCAGGCGGTCGCTATTGTTTCCGATCCGGATCGCTGGGGGCAGCACCCGCTTCCCGGCGTGCGGGAGAGTGGGGATTATTACTCTGCGGCCCTTACATTGCTGGCCCATATAGCTGCCACGGAGATCGCACGATGAACGAGTTTGCGAATTTTCCGCTGATGCGCGATGCCCTTGTAACCGCCCAGCCAGATCAGCCAGCGCCCGTGGCTGCTCCTGGAGAAGGCGTCAACCCGGGCTATCAAAGCTTCGATATGTTGGCGCGGCTTGAGGAGATCGAGCGGGCCGGCGCGGGGCAGGCATCCACACATGGACGGATGCCAGGGGACGATTCCTTCGGTGTTCTGCAGGCGAGTGATCCGGCGCCTGCCGCAGCGGTCGAACCTTCGATGCGGGCAGGGCAGGCGGCATCGCCTCCTGTTCGAGTGCCTTCAAACAGCGTGAAGGACAGCGTTGGTGATGGGCAGCACGCGAACAGGGATATCCCGGATGTCTGGCGCCGCCGACCGTTATCTGCCCTGTTTGCGTATCTGCGGGGGGAGGCTGTCGAGGCAGCCGCTTCCGAGCGCAGCCTGCGCGACATCTTCGGCTGAAATGGGCTTTGCGCGGCACAGCGGCGCGGCACCGGTTCGATCGTTAATTTCACTGCTAGGTTATTTCGCATGCCTCTAATTTGCTTTGCCTCGCCGAAAGGCGGCGTGGGCAAAACAATGCTGGCCGCCAATGTCGCCGGGCAACTGGTGCGTGCCGGTGCACGCCAGGTGATTGCGCTCGATCTGGACCCGCAGAACACGTTGCGGCTGCATTTCGGCGTGCCGCTGGGGCAGCGTGACGGGATGATGTTGCGGCTGGAGCAGCCGGCGGAATGGCGGAACGTCGTCGTCAACAGCCGAAGCGGCGTGTTGATGATGCCGTATGGAGCTGCATCCTTCGACACCGTGTTGCAGCATAATGCGAAACTTGCGGCGCATCCGGAGCTTCTGACCCAGCCGCTTCGGCAATTGGCGGCAGACCCCTCGACAACCGTCATCGTCGATACGGTGCCGGGCCCGTCCTCATCGCTGGCTGCGGTCCTGCCGGCGACGGATATGCTGATCAGCGTGCTCGCGGCCGATGCGGCATCGCTGGCGCTGCTGGCCGATGTTAGGTCGGCGGCCTGCTACGGGTCGACGACCGCATCGGCACTCGATGGCCAGCGGATTCAGCATCGTGTCGTCATCAATCAGTTCGATCCGCTCAGCCGCCTGTCCACGTCCCTGATGAAGGGCGTCAGCGGCGTGCTCTCCCAGGATCTGCTGGGCATGGTGTTTCGTGACGAACACGTGGCGGAGGCCCTGGTCGCGCAGCAGCTGGTGAGCGATTACGCGCCATATTCACGTGCCGCGGCTGATCTGAGCGCCGCCACACAACGTATCGTTTCGAGCCTGAAAGTCGCTCGATGAGGATCGGGAATGCCCTGCGGCAATGGCTTTTTCGCATGCTTCGCCGTCTCGATCTCTGGATTTCATCGACGTTATCGGGGCGCCATCGTTATCTGCTCGGCGGGCTGATGGGGATTGGTGGCTTTTCCCTGCTGGTTCTGGGCGCGTCGGCCTATCTGGACGTTCAGGAACAAAGTGTCGTCGCCGTGGCCGGCATCGTGCTCTTCTTCCTCATCAATCGTTCGCCAAGCCCGCGTGCGTCGCTGATGTTGAAGTTCCTGTCGCTGCTGGTGTCGATGCGCTATCTCTCCTGGCGCCTCACCGAGACCCTGGTGTTCCAGACATGGACGCAGGCGATCCTCGGCTTCACGCTCGGACTGGCCGAACTCTACGCGCTGGTGATGCTGCTGCTGAGTTATTTCCAGACCCTTCATCCGCTCGGTCGTAAAATCGTGGCCATGCCGGAGAATATCGACGATTGGCCGAGCGTCGATGTTTACGTGCCGACCTATAACGAGGACCTCAGGATTGTCCGCCTTTCGGTGCTGGCGGCCCTGACGATGGACTGGCCGGCCGACCGGCTGAATGTCTACATCCTGGACGACGGGCATCGACCGGAATTCATGGAATTCGCGCAGTCATGCGGCGCGGGATACATCACGCGCGCGAACAACAGCCATGCCAAGGCCGGTAATCTCAACCACGCCATGGCGGAAACGAATGGCGACCTCATCGCCATCTTCGACTGCGATCATGTGCCGACGCGTTCGTTTCTGCAGAATATCGTCGGCTGGTTCACCAAGGATCCGAATCTCGCGCTGCTCCAGACGCCGCATCATTTCTATTCTCCCGACCCCTTTCAACGAAACCTTTCGCCCGGCGAAGTCGTGCCACCGGAAGGCAACCTGTTCTACGGCCTGATCCAGGACGGCAACGACTTCTGGAATGCCACCTTCTTCTGCGGTTCCTGTGCCGTGCTGCGCCGGACAGCCCTTGAGGAAGTCGGCGGCATCGCAACGGAGACGGTGACCGAGGACATGCACACGGCGCTGAAGCTTCAGCGCCGTGGATGGGCGACGGCCTATCTGCGCGTGCCGATGGCGGCCGGTCTGGCGACGGAACGGCTCATCCTGCATATCGGCCAGCGGATGCGATGGGCACGTGGCATGTTGCAGATCCTGCGCCTCGATAATCCGCTGATCGGGCCAGGCCTCAGCTTTGCCCAGCGTTTGTGCTATTTTTCCGCCATTGCCGGTTTCGGCTATGCAATTCCCCGGATTATCTTTCTCGGATCGCCGCTCGTTTACCTGTTTTTCAGCCAGACGCTGATCGCCGCGTCGCCGATGGCCATCGCGGTCTATGCGCTGCCGCACCTTGTGCACAGCATTGCAACATCGGCCCGCGTCAACCGCAACTGGCGCTATTCGTTCTGGAGCGAGATCTACGAGACGACGCTTGCGCTGTTTCTTGTGCGCGTCACGATCGTGACCCTGCTTTTTCCCCGACGCGGAAAGTTCAACGTGACGGATAAGGGCGGATTGCTGGAGCGATCGTATCTGGACTGGACGGCGATTTACCCAAACGTTGTCTTTGCCACCATTCTTGGGTCGGGTGCGCTGTTTGGCGTGTGGCGACTGGTCATGCAGAACAACAGCGCAATTGTCGTCAACGCATTATGGACGAACCTGCTCTGGATTTCGATCAGCCTCATCATCGTGCTGGCCTCGATTTCGGTCGGTCGCGAGAGCCGTCAGATTCGCCAGAGTCCGCGTGTGAATGTTCGTATGCCGGTGATGATCCGCTTTCCGGACGGTCGCCTGCTGACCGGACACAGCACGAATATGTCGAATGGCGGCCTATCGTTCGTTGCGTCGGATGTGCTGGACCCGATCGATGCAGGACAACAGATTCAGGTGCTGGCGGACGATGGCGGCACCATGCTTGCCATTCCGGCGGAAATTCTGCGCAAGACCGATGCGCACGTGCTTTCGGTAAAGTGGCGCAATTCAACCCTTCTGGAGGAAGCCCAGATTATCCGTCTCGTGTTTGGTCGTCCGAATGCCTGGGTCAACTGGGCGAACTATCCGCCGGATCGTCTGGCCCATTCGGCGTGGCTCGTCCTGCAAAGTATCCATTCCCTTTTCCGGGCACCGAAAAAGATTGCTGCGACCCCACCGGGACCACGCGCGGCGCCGGGTCGAGCGGAGAAGCGCGCGATCATGCTGCGACCGCAAAGATCTTCGCTTCTGAAAATCGTCGTGGCGGCCCTGGCTCTTGGCTACGGAACCGACACACTGGCGCAGACGCCTCCTGTGGTATCCTCACCACCGGCGACAGCCGGCGAACCGCCGCTACCGGACCTGCCGACGGGGAATGCGTCGCCAGACAATGGCGCATTATCGGCGCATGAGGCCGCACCCGTCCCTGGTCTGGACATGGCCGACGGGCAGACGATGCTGCGCAGTTTTACCCAGCTCGGAAGCGCTGACATATTGCCCATGACACCGTGGATTCCGATCCAGGGGCTGGAATTCGGCGTTCCTTCGACCCAACTGGTAACGGGTGCCACGCTGAATGTTTTCGGCGCGCTGTCGCCGAACATGCTGCCGGCCGCCAGTGGCGTTACGATTTTTCTCAACGACCAGTATGTTGGCACGATTCACGTGGATCGCGAGCATCCGGCCTTCGGCCCGCTCGCATTTCCCGTCAATCCGCTCTTTTTCAAGAACCGCAACGTTCTGACGTTTCATTTTGCCGGTCAGTACACCGAGACATGTGGCAATCAGGTCAGCGAGACGCTCTGGGCCCGCATCATGGGCAAATCGACCCTGTCGATCAGCACCGCGCCATTACCGCCAACGCATGACCTTTCAGGCCTTCCTTCGCCGTTCTTCGATCCGGCCGTTCGCGAAAAGGCCCGCATTCCGCTGGTTCTGGCAGCAGATGCCGATCGCGTAACGCTCAAGGCCGCCGCTATTCTTGCGTCGTGGTTCGGCAGTCTTACCGATTATCGCGGCGTGACATTTCCCGTGCTGCAGGATGCCCCCCCGAATGGCAATGCGGTGGTGGTAGGTACCGCGCAGCAGGTGCGAAGATTTCTGACGAACAGTTCGCCCATCGAAGGTCCGACGCTGCTGGAGGTGAACAATCCGAACGATGCGTTCGGCACCCTGCTGCTGGTCACAGGACGCTCCGCCGCCGAAGTGACGACGGCCGCGCGGGGGCTGGCTTTTACCGCCGACGATCTGGCCCATGCCGCGCGTCAGACGGTTGTGCCGGTCAATACGCCGCCACGCCGCCCCTACGATGCGCCCGCCTTCATCAATCTGACCCGGCCGGTACGGTTCGGCGAACTGGTGGATCTGGGGCGTCTGGAAGGGAACGGCTACGTGCCGGGAACGCTTTCCGTTCCGTTCAAGGCACTGCCGGACCTGTATACATGGCGAAACCGGCCATTCCTCGCCAGCGTCAGTTTCCGTGGTCCCCTCGGCACGGAAATCGAGCGGTCCCGGTCGCATGTCGATATCAGCATGAACGATATCTACCTGCGCAGTTACGCGCTGGCGCCCCCGCACCGTCTGCCGGCATGGTTGCGAAGCTTCTGGCCGGCTGCCTCGGCGGTACAACAGGGGCATGTTTCCATCCCGCTCTGGACCTTGTACGGCCAGAACGACTTCCGTTTTTACTTCGAAACGAGACCGATCGGGCAGCGTGATTGCAGCGGCATGACGCAGGATCTCCGGAGCAGCATCGATGCTGATTCGACGATCGACCTCAGTCGCGCCTACCATTTCACGTCCCTGCCGAATCTGGCTTTTTTCGCCAATAGCGGGTTTCCCTATACCCGCATGGCCGGCCTGCACGATACGGCTGTCGTTTTGCCGCAAGTTCCGTCCCCCAGTCTGTTGACAGGATTTTTCGATCTGATGGGCAGTTTCGGGGCGATGACGCATTATCCTGTCGTCAACATGGGCTTGCTGGCGCCAAACGAGGTGAACGATCAGGAGACGCGCGACCTGATCGTCATCGACAGCCTGCCCGGCAGCGACTGGCTGCGTGGTCTGCTGGCAGACACGCCCTATAGCCTCGATGGCCGCAGCCTGGTGTATTCGGCGGGCAGCTTGCTCGACGGCATTCATTTCGCCTGGCCCGCCGCGTCGGATGAGCGTGTCCAGACGCAGTCTTTCCGGAGCAGCACCCTTCTGGCGGAAGGGGGTGCCCTGTTCCAGCGCCAGTCTCCCTATGCCGCCCATCGCACGGTGACGGTATTGCTGGGCGGAGCGCCGCAGGGCGTCGATCGTCTGGTGCAGGCCATGCGCGACCAGCACCTGCAACCCGCCATTCAGGGCGATCTTGCGATCGTCAACGGGCAGAAGGTGATGGCCACGCGTAATCTGCCGACATACACGGTGGGCAAGCTGCCACTCTGGTTGTGGCCGGATTTCTTCATGCGCAACCATCCGGGGCGTGTCGTCATCGCCGGCCTGGTGGGTGCGCTGCTGTGCGCGCTCGTGCTATACAAAATCCTGACATTGCATGCCGCCATCCGTCATCGGGATCTCGACGATGCGCCGTAGATTTCTCACATGGCATGGCGAACGATCATGCTTCATCGTCCTGCATGGCGGCCTTGCCGCCATGCTGCTGATGGGCGCGGCAACTCCGGCTCAAGGTGCGCCGCCGGCGTCTCCTGCCGCGGCACCGGCGAGTTCGACGGCCTTCCTGCTGGCACGCGCACGTTACTGGTATGAGCGGCGGGCGTTCAGCGATGCGCGTGCGGCGCTTGAGCAGGTCCAGCGCATGGCGCCCGATGATCCGGACGTGATCGAATTCACCGGGGAATGGGCCCTGAACGACGGCCGGCCCGCAGAAGCCACGGCGGCCTTGCGGCGTCTTCAGCAGATTGCGCCGGATAGTCCGGCATTGCAGCATCTCTCGTCGATCATCCGGCTCCATCGGATTTCGCCGGAGGAGCTGGAGCAGATCCGTTCGCAGGCAAGAAGTGGGGAAACGGCCGAAGCGGCACGGCGCTATCAGGCGCTTTTCCCGCAGGGACCACCACCGCAATACGCGCTGGAATATTACACCACATTGGCCGGCGTCCCCAGCCAGCGCGCAGCGGCACAGGCCGGTCTTGCCCGGATTCTGACCGCGTCGCCGAACAACATGGCGGCCCAGATCGCCTATGCGCAGAGCCTCACATGGACCGAGGGCACGCGCGTCGCCGGCATTCAACGTTTGCAGCGGCTTGGCGACAACGCGGCCACAACGGCTGAACAACGTGAGCAGATCCTCCGGCTGGAGCGTCAGGCGATCCTCTGGTTGCCGGCAACGCCCCAGAATGCGCCGGTCATGTCAGACTGGCTGCGGACGCATCCGGATGACACGGACGTTCTGGCGTTGCAGAAACGCGCGCAGACCGACAATGTCGATCAGGGCAGCCTTGCGCGGATGCAAGGCTATCACGACCTCGACAGCGGCAATCTGGATGCAGCCGCAGCTAGTTTCGAAAAGCGTCTGGCGACGGCGCCACAGGATGCGGACGCGCTCGGTGGCCTTGGCGTGGTGCGTCTGCGCCAGAAGCGCAATGCCGAGGCTGTCAGGCTGCTCAACGAGGCGATTGCCGCCGATCCGGCCCATGCCGACCACTGGCGTCAGGCGCGCGATGGTGCGCAGGTCGGCAGCCGCTACGAGGATGTGCGTAACATGGTCTCCGCGGGGAATTTCCATGGCGCCGAGCAGGCGCTGGCCCCCATTATCGCCGGCTCTCCGGGCGAGACAGGTGCGCTGCTGATGCAGGCCGATATCGCGCGTCGGGCAGGGGAGTACGATCATGCGATCGCCCTGTATCGCCGTTTGCTGGCCAGTCATCCCTCGCTGGCTCTCGCGCAGGCCGGTCTGGTGCGCACGCTTCTGGCCAGCGGCCAGACCGATGCGGCGGCGCGGGCGTTAAACGATTCCTCAATTTCCGACCCTCGTTTGAGGGCATCGATCGATATCGCGCGCGCAGACCGCAGCACGAGCCTGCCGGACAGGATCCAGCTTTTGCGTCAGGCCGTTTCCAACAACGGCAGCGATCCCTGGGTCCGCCTGCATCTCGCGCAGGCTCTGGTTGCGCAGGGCACGCCGGACGAAGCCCGTGAGGTCATGGCGCCGCTGCTCGCACCCGGCGCTCGCCTGTCCACCGAACAGCTTCAGGCCGTATTGTTCTATGCCGGACAGACCGGCGATTCCGCGACCATCGAGCGCCTGCGGTCGCGACTTCCGGCGCATGCCTATACGCCGGAAATCCGGGCACTCTTTCGGCAGGCGGAAGTGCGGGAGGCGGTTCGCAACGCGCCGGAGGATCCGATTGAGGCGCGGCTCTACTTCATGGGTCTGGTGCGGGATGGCGACCCGGATGGTGCATTGGGTGCATTGATCGGCAATGCCTTGCTGGATCGGAACGACCGGGCTGGCGCGTCGGAAGTGCTCAATGCGCTCTGGCGTCAGAGCGGCACCCTGTCGGCCGGGCAGCGTCTTGCCTATGCGGGGATCGAGATGCGGATGGGTGATCTGGGGCGCGCACGCCGTCTGATCGCGCCGCTTCGGGAAGTCGAGCTATCGTCTGCGCAGGCCTCCTCGCTGCAACAATTGCAGACCGGTCTCGCCGTGGCGGCGGCCGACGCCTACAACGCACATGGCGAGCGGGCCAAAGCCTACGATGTTCTGGCACCGGCGCTCAATTCGGCTACTGCCCCGGTTTCGGCACGGCTCGCGTTGGCGCGCCTTTACCAGTCGGACGGTCAGTTGGCGGAGGCTTACCAGATCAACGCGGCGGCCGTGGAGCGCGATCCTTCCGATCTCGATGCGCGTCTCGCTCTGGTCGAGACGGCGGTGGCGATGCATCGTTTCGACGATGCCCAGAATCTGGTCGAGGAGATGAACGGCGTGGGTCCCTCGGACCCGCGTAGCTGGATCGCCGCGGCGACGCTGGAACGGGCGCGCGGCAACTGGACAACTGCCGTTCAGGATCTTGCACAGGCGCGCACGCTGCGGAGCCAGCAGATCGGGCAAACGGGCGTTCAGCCGGTCATGGACCAAAATCCGTTTCGGCAGCACGACACAGACGTATCGGACGGCGCGACGTCCGGTGATCCGATGTTGCAGCAGATCGATACCCGTCTGAATGACGTGACGCAGGCTTTCGCGCCGACGATCAATATCACGCCGGGGATCGACAGCCGGTCCGGCTCCGGCCTGAACGGGCTTACCGCGCTTTCGGTCAAGGCGGATGGCAGCCTGCCACTCGGGACGGGGCGTCTGACGCTGTCGGCGACCCCGACGGTTCTGAACAGCCGCGCCTATAGCGCCGATGATGCGGTCGGACTGCGTTCGATCGGCTCGACGATACTAACGCCGGGGGTAAATCAGGGAGGCCGGATGAACGCGACCGGCGTCGCGCTGGGCGTTGTCTATGCATGGCGCTGGCTGACGATGGATGTCGGTACGTCGCCGCTGGGTTTCCGCGTCAATAATATCCTTGGCGGTGTCGAGGTGGCTCCGAAGCTTGGACCTTATACGGTCCTGCGCTTGCAGGCGGAGCGACGGTCGATTGCCGACAGCATCCTTTCCTACGGCGGTATAAGGGATGTCGGGACCGGCGCGACGTGGGGCGGCGTGACGCGAAACCGCGCCAATATGCAGATCGAGTATGGAACGGATGCCGTGGCCGTTTATGGGCGGGCGGCTGTCTCGGCCATCGAGGGGCGAAATACCAAGGGGAATACCGAATACGGGGCTGGCGCGGGCGGCAGCATCCCGGTCTATGACGCTGATAACCAGCATGTGCGTGTCGGGACCGATCTGACCTGGTTCCGGTACGATCGCAACGAATACCAGTTCAGCTATGGCAACGGCGGGTATTTCTCGCCGCAATCGTTCTTTGCCCTGACCTTTCCGGTCAACTACACGGGCCAGCAGGATCAATGGTCGTGGAAGCTGGGCGGCCGTATCGGCTATCAGACGTATCATTCCAATCCGTCGCAATATTTTCCCAGGAACCCGGCGATGCAAAGCGTCCTGGTATCGCGGGACCCCGTCAACAGCATGTTGCCCGGCCAGTCGACGTCAGGTCTGACCGGTGGCGTCGATGGCTATCTGCATTATCAGCTGACATCCGCGCTGCGACTGGGCGCCGAATTCAGTTATCAGAAAGCCGGTCCCTGGAATGAACTCGGTGCTCAGCTGTCCGCTCATTATGTCTTTTCGAAAGCCCCGTAATGTCCGCTGATTTCTCCTTCTTCCTGCATGCGCTTGCGACGGAATTCGATGCCCAGGCCGGCGTGAAGGCGCGTGACCACCTGTTGCGCGCGGTGGGTCATCGCATGGCGCAGCGTCTGCCGCTTCCCGAGTGCCGGACGCTGGAGGCTCTGGAGATGGAGAGCAATGCGTTGCTGGCGTTTCTCGGATGGGGCAAGGCGCGCATCACGGTATCGACGCAACCGCGCGGACTGATTGTGTCGCTCGTGGACTGTCCCACGGTCGGCGCTCTCGGGGAACCTGCCGGTTACTGGCTCGGATGCAGTATTGGCGGGCTTTACGAGATCTGGCTGAAAAATGCCGAACACGATCAGGAAGTCGACTGGACGTCAAAAATCCAGAAGGGTGTGGATGCTTCCGCATCGGGCGCGTTGTCGATTCTCCTTGAGGCACAGCGCCGCGAATGATGCGGCCTGCGTTTCCGCATTGTCACGCATGATGTAGACGCCTCCTGCCGATGCCCGTTAAAAATCAGGTGCAGAGCATGGAGAAGGATGTATGGCGCAAGATCCCTATGAGATCCTGGGACTGACGCGGCAGGCGAGCGCCGATGATATCAAGCGGGCCTATCGTGGTCTGGCGCGGAAATATCATCCGGATCTCAACCCTGACGACACCGAAGCGGAGGCCCGTTTCAAGGCCGCGAACGCCGCGCATGGATTGCTGTCCGATCCGGAAAAGCGCGCGCGCTATGACCGTGGCGAGATCGATGCCGACGAGCAGGAGCGGGGACCGCCGCCCGGATCGGGTGGCGGTTCGTGGCGGACGCATGCGGAAGGCGCGCATGGCGACCGCTATCGCTGGCAGGGTGGGGGCGAGTCGTTCGACGCCGGCGGCTTCGAGGATTTTTTCGGCGACTATTTCCGTCATGGCGCGGCACAAGATCAGGCGCCTGGGCGCGGTCGGGACGCGCAATATGTCCTGACGGTGCGCTTCATCGATACGGTGCGCGGCGCGACCAATCGCCTGACCCTGCCGGACGGCCGGACGCTCGATGTCAGGATTCCGCCCGGCATTGAAACGGGACAGGTCCTGCGTCTGCGAGGCCGGGGAAACCCCGGTCGCAACGGTGGGCCGGACGGCGACGCGCTGGTCGAAATCTCCGTGGCGCCCGACCCCGTCTATACCAGGAACGGTCAGGATATCCTGCTCGATCTACCCGTTGATCTGCGGGAGGTCGTTCTGGGCGAGCGTGTGACGGTGCCGACGCCGCATGGCAATGTCGCGATGAAGATCCCGGACGGGGCCGATACAGGGCGGGTCATGCGGCTCCGTGGAAAAGGAATGCCGGCGCGGGGATCGACGCCGGCAAGCGATCTGCTGGTCACGCTGCGCGTTCAGGTTGGCGCGCGCGACGCGAAGCTGGCGGACTTCCTGCGCGACTGGAAGCCTGACGGCAATGTGCAGGATCCGCGCGCGTCCCTCTGGGCCGCCCTCAAGCAGGCAGGAGATGAAGCATGAGCCAGATCGTTACCATCGAAATCATCTGCCGCCGTCATCAACTCGAACAACAGGTGATCCAGCAATGGATTGCGCGTGACTGGCTGCGTCCGGACCCGCTGGGCGAGGACGATTACGCGTTTCAGGACATCGATCAGGCGCGTGTCAGCCTGCTGGTCGAACTGCGCGATCTGGAGATCGGGGATTCGGCGATGCCGGTTGTCCTGTCATTGCTTGACCAGTTGTATGATGCGCGGCGTCTTCTGGGTCGGCTTCGCGAAACGTTGGCGACGGCACCTGCTCCGGTGCGGGAAATGCTTGGCGCAAATCGTCACGAAGGCTGAAAGTCCTGTTGGCGAGCAGGGGAACGGGCCTGCTCGTCAGGGTATAATCATTCCGGTCCAGGCATATGTTTCACGTGAAATGCCGGACCGGTTTGACGTGAAGCGTTACCCTTCCAGGTCTTCGCTTTCTTCCTTGCGGGTGGCGAACGGCACTTCCCGTTTGTTATCGAGTTCGTTCATGTCCCCGCCGGAATTCCCGAGATTTTCCTCCAGCCAGGCTTCCTCGATCGGCTGACCGTTGGCGGCAAGGCGCACGGGGGACTGCACCGGCTTCTGCCCCGCATCGGGGTTGCTTTCCATGCCGACCAGATCGGTGGCGGCTTCCCTGTAGCCCTCCGGTCCGCATGCCGGCTTGCTATCCGCGGCCCATAGTTCCCTGGCCTTGGCGAGGATGCGTGCCGCGCGCTGCGGGGAGTCTTCGAGAGGGTTATCCATTTTGCCGACTTTCCAGTTTCTGACGTGATGAAACAATTTCGGAGAAGGATGGCTGGCGCCATGCGGTGAGGCGTTCGCTTATTTGTCCAGCAGGCTTCGTTCACCCAGTTTGACCAGTTGATCCGCCTCGACACCTTCGGGGTTATGTTTCGCTTTCCGGGCGATCTCGCGTTCCTCCTCCGTGGCATGCTCGCCGCCTTTCAGCACGTGTTCGGCCAGGCGAATGACTTCCTCTTTCGTCAGCAGTTTCGGCGTATGCGTTGCCTTGCGACCGAGGTCCCGAAGCGAACTTGCGGCATGAGGCACACGATCATGAGGCATGGTGTTCTCCTTATCCTGCTGTCTGACAAGATAACGGCCACTATGCGCAGTCCTGATTATGAGGCCGTGGGTGCTGCTTCTGCCGCCCTGTTGATGGCGACTGTTGCTTCGCTTGTCAGCACACGGAAAACAAAGCTCTCCGTCAGGTAAAGTTCCACCGTCTCGGCCGTATGGCTGGCATAGCCGATCGAGAAATCCTGCCCGATATCGAGCGCCAGATCACCGCCGCGCATGGAGACGACAAAGCCGCCCTCGATGGCGGGCGCCCAGATGAGCTTGCCGTCGATCATGCTTTCGATGTGCCTGCGCACAGGGTAGCCGTCGTCATCGCCGCTGCTTATGGCACGGTAGGCCTGCGCGCCCAGCACGATCGAATATGGACCGTTCACGCCGGCCAGGCGCAGGGTATTGAGTGCCTCGGCGATGACGCGGGGATAATCCTGAACGGAGGGCGGCAAGGCCAGATGGGCATTCGATGTTGCTTCCCGCACGCCCTGAATGCCGGCGGCGGCGTAACCGTCGAAGATGGCCCGGTCTTCCGCGAAGGCAATCTTGCGCGCCGCATCCTTGACCGGCTGCCAGTCCGAGTCCTGCGAGCCGTTGTCCACGGCATCGATTTCCTCGCGGGATAAGGTGAAGGGCACGCGCAGTTCCACCGGTGCCAGAACCTGGCGCCGCAATGCCTGTATGCCGTCGCCCGGCGCATCGATCTTCTGGCCGCGACCGGTGCCCACGCCGGCAAAGGCACTTCCCTTGGGCTCGGATGTATCCACGACGCGCCGACCGGCGAGATGGCGACGGATGGTGCGTGCGGCTTCGTCTTCGATCTGTGCCCATGCCGCGCTGGAGATCGGGGCCAGATGCCGATGGAGATTGTTCATGTCATGGTTCCTCTTTCAACGAGCCGATACCCAGAGACGTGCCGCTTGCCGCGCCCTGCGCATCAGGCGGCGCGGGAACGTGCTCACCATTGTCTTCCGCAGCGGGTGGCGCGACCGCGATATCGGGTGCACCATCAAGGAAATCGGCGGTGGGAATGAAGAACAGCGCGCCCGTGACGGGGCGGCTGACATCGAGGATGCGGTCGTAATTGCCGGGTGGCTTGCCGACGAACATGTTTTGCAGCATTTGCTCGATCCGGGCCGGGGAGCGGGCGTAGCCGATGAAATATGTGCCGAACTCGCCCTTGCCGACTTCGCCGAACGGCATGTTGTCGCGCACGATCTGCAATTGCTGACCGTTCTCCTCGATCGACGTCAGCACATTATGGGCATAGCTGGGCTTGGCAGCGTCGGCCAGTTCGATATCCGACAGTTTCTCCCGCCCGATGATGTGTTCCTGCACGGCGGTGGGGGTCGCGTTCCAGCGTTTCAGGTCGTGGATGTATTTCTGGACGATGACGTAGCTGCCGCCCGTGAAGTCGGGATCTTCGTCGCCGATGATCGTTGAATCGATGGCGGCCTGTCCGCTCGGATTTTCCGTGCCGTCGACGAAACCGAGCAGATCGCGCTCATCGAAATATTTGAAACCGTGGACCTCATCCACGACTGTCGCTGCGCCTTCGAGGCGGCCCACGATCGCCCGTGCCAGTTCGAAGCACAAATCCATGCGTGTGGCGCGAATATGGAACAGAAGATCGCCGGGCGTGGCCGGGGCGTGGTGAACACCGTGAATTTCCTGGAACGGATGAAGGTCTTTGGGTTTCGGCGTGCCCAGAAGGAACGCCCATGCGGCCGAGCCGATGCCGGTCACGCAGGTCAGGCGTCCATCGGGAATGCGGAAGCCGACCCCGCGCACGAGGGATGACAGGTCGCCAAGCAGGTCGCGTATCTGCGCGCCGGTATCCGTTGTCGCATCGCGGTCGAGGGTGGCAACCAGAAAGACCGCGCTGCGTGTCAGTCTGGTATCGACGGCTTGAGGTATGGCCAACAGATAAACACTCCACCTGAACGGCGTTCACATCACGATGATTGATCCCGGAGAATAGGGGATGGGTCGATGATGGCAAGGCGGGGGAGCCGACTCTCTTCTGATATTCGCTTTCTCATATTGGCAACGGACAGTAAGCATCCGGCGAGAGCCGCGGATATATTCAGGCGGCCTGGGTATGCTGGTCTGAGCGGGCTGCTTACCGTTCTACATGGCTGAACGGGAGATCGAACGCTGGCAATACTGGAAGCGTTTGCGCGTATTCAAGCGCCGCATGTTCACACTGGCCAAGGGCAGGCAGCCGGTCCGGTCGATATCGGGCACGTGTCGACGCCGAGTGAAGCGGCCTCGACGGCCGAAACGGTGCCGCAGGCGTCATCCGCGCGGGCTGAGCCGGCATCAGAGGCGGCGGAGCCAAAGGCGACCGAGGGCGAGAATGCCGCCGCGCACGATCCGGATCCGGCGACACAGCACCAAGAATAGAGCTTGGGGCCAAAATGATGGCCATCGGCTTAAAGCCTAGTCATATCAATGTGTTATGATTGGGATTTTGGTGGAGAGAGTTGGATTCGAACCAACGTAGGCGTACGCCAGCGGATTTACAGTCCGCCCCCTTTAGCCACTCGGGCATCTCTCCTGGCCGGGTTGGGGGATATGGCGGATCGTGTTGCGAGTCAACTGGCAAGCATTCATTTTGTGGCATGACGGCGCATAATCCTTCGGATTATACGAAGCGCATGTCCAGACGACCCGCATCTCCGTCCCGCCGTTCTTCCTCCGGTTCGCGTGCCGCTACGGCCATGCCGTCCGGCAGCTACTGGCTGTATGGCCAGCATGCGGCAGAGGCCGCCTTGGCCAATCCGCAGCGTCAGGTGCATGAGATACTGGCGACCAAGGACGTGGCGTCGGCGCTGGACCCGAAGCGCTTCGGGCGGACGCTGATTCCCAATGTCGTCGATCGGCAGCGGCTGGACCTTCTTTGCGAGCGCGATGCCGTCCATCAGGGGATCGCATTGCGTGTCGATGCGCTGGCGCCCCCGTTGATCGATGAAGCCTTGCAGCGTCCCGGACCGATCCTGGTGCTCGATCAGGTGACGGACCCGCGCAATATCGGGGCCATTCTGCGCTCCGCCGCGGCATTCGGCGCGGCGGCGTTGCTGTTGCAGGACCGGAACACGCCGCAGGAAAGTGGTGCGATGGCGAAGGCCGCTTCCGGCGCGCTCGACATCGTGCCCATCCTGCGGGAGGTCAACCTGTCCCGGGCATTGTCGCAGCTTCAGAATGCCGGTCTGTGGGTGGTCGGGCTGGATGCGGATGGCACGCGGCTTGATGGTCCGAGCTTCGGAAGCCGGCGGGTGGCGCTCGTTCTGGGCGCGGAAGGGGCGGGCCTGCGCCGGCTGACGCGTGAGAACTGCGATGAGATCGCCAGTGTCTACATGCCGGGCGACATGGAAAGCCTTAATGTTTCCAATGCGGCGGCTGTCGCTCTTTATGAGCTGGTCCGGCCGCATTAGGATTTTACTGGCGGCGGCCTGTCGGGATGGATGGCAGCTTCCGTTCTGGGTGGAGATGGTGACGGAAACGGAAACCGGCGCGTGATGTCGCGTTCTGGATCCGGGCATTGCGTATTGTCGTGACCGCCGTTCGCAAAAGGAAGTTTCCGTATGAAAGCCATAGGCTACAGCCGCACGGGCGACGTCGACGTCCTGCAGGATATCGAATTGCCCAAGCCGCATCCCGGCCCGCGCGATCTGTTGGTAAAAGTGGAGGCGATCTCCATCAATCCGGTCGATACGAAAGTTCGCAAACGCGCGGCGGCGCTGCCTGGCGATGCCTATCGCGTTCTGGGTTGGGATGTTGCCGGCACCGTGGAGGCCGTCGGCGATGCGGTGACACTCTTTCAGCCGGGCGATGCCGTCTTCTATGCCGGTGAATTGCAGCGCCCGGGTGGAAACGCCGAGTTTCAATGTGTCGATGAACGGCTGGTCGGGCACAAGCCGGCATCGCTGGACTGGGGCCAGGCCGCCGCGTTGCCGCTGACGGCCGTCACGGCCTGGGAGATGCTGTTCGATCGCATGAAGATTGCACCTGATACGACGGGTGCATTGCTGATTGTGGGCGGTGCGGGCGGTGTCGGCTCGATCATGATCCAGCTGGCGCGGAAATTGACAAAACTGACTGTCATCGCAACGGCATCACGTCCCGAAACGGCGGCATGGGTCGAACGAATGGGTGCACGGCACGTCATCGATCACCGGGGTGATATGAAGGCGCAATTGCAGGCGCTCGGCATCCAGACTGTAACCTATATCGCCAGCCTGACGGCCAGTGACGAGCATCGTCTGCTCTACAGCGACATTATCGCGCCGCAGGGTTATCTTTCGTTGATCGATGATCCGGCCAGTTTCGACATTATGCCATTCAAGTCGAAAAGCGTGACGATCTGCTGGGAACTGATGTTCACGCGCTCTCTGTTCGAAACGGATGACGAAATCCGCCAGCATGAGATTCTCGAAAGGGTCTCCAGTCTCGTGGAGGACGGGACGCTGGTCACGACGGAGAATGAGCGTGGCGGCAGGATCGACGCCGCAAATCTGCGTGCGGCGCATGAGGCGTCCGAACGGGGACGCAGTATTGGCAAGACGGTGCTGGTCGGCTTCTGATCGGGGAGAGGTGAACCCTCTCCCTGTCAGGCCGCACTTAAGGCGCGGTCACCAGAGCGCGACGATCCATGCGACGATGAACGTCAACCAGACGACGGCGATGAACGTGGTCATGATGACGCTTTTATCCGTGCCGCGCTGACAGGCACGCTCAATAGAGATAAGCCAGGAAGGGTGGTAAATTGCGCGCATTGGAGTAGCCCTCGCCGGAACAGTCGGTTCCTTTTCATGACGTAGGAATTTCCGAAAAATTACGCAAACTTCATCATTTCATATCCGCCATGTCCTGAATGCAGGGCTTCCGGGAGTGACGGGTATCGAACGTTACATTTGGAAACCCGACGCGAGACAGAGAGCCATAGTGTTGACATGGCGAGGGGGGAATTTCGGTTGTCAAATCGGAGCCTTACGATGTTTCGCAAAGTTTTCAGCCTGATCGCTCTCGGCAGTGTCGTCATTGCCACGCAGGGTGCTGTTGCCCAGCCCGGCATGCATGACCGCGGTTATGGGCGTGGGGATCGCATGGGGCCTGCCAACGGTCCTGACAGATATGATGGTGGCTATGAATGGCGGCGGGGAGATTATTACCATGGCCCGCGCGACCGGCGATGGATCGTGCGTGACTGGCATCGCCATCATGGTCTCTATGCGCCACCACAGGGCTATTACTGGATCCAGTCCGGCGGCCAGTATCTTCTGACAGCGGTCGGCAGCGGGTTGATCGCGGGGGTGGTCGGCGGGACGGTCGTCGCAACGCCGGTGCCTCAGGCTTACGGCCCACCACCACCACCGCCGCCCTATGGCAGGCCGTGAGGCAGCGGCGTCAGATCGCGTAATCGACCGGCGGCAGGCGCTGGTCCATGCCCAGCGCGGGGAGGGACGTATGCCGCGTCCCGATCCGGCGGGCAGGATTGCCGACGACGGTTGTGTAGGGTGGGACGCTCTCCAGAACGACCGATCCGGCGCCGATCTTCGCGCCTTCGCCGAGTTCGATGTTGCCCAATACCTTCGCGCCGGCCCCCACAAGGACGCCACGGCGGACCTTGGGGTGCCGGTCCCCGACGGATTTTCCGGTGCCGCCGAGCGTGACGCCTTGCAGCATCGAAACGTCGTCCTCCACCACGCAGGTTTCACCGATCACGATGCCGGTCCCGTGGTCGAACACCAGTCGTCGGCCCAGCTGCGCGGCGGGATGGATGTCGACTCCGAAGCGCTCGCTGACCAGACTCTGAAGATGGCGCGCCAGGTGTCGGCGATCATGCCCCCATAGCCAATGGGCGATACGATGTGCCTGAATGGCGTGAAAGCCTTTGAAGAACAGGAACGGGGTGACGTAATCCGGGCAGGCGGCGTCGCGTTCGAAGATCGCGATCATGTCTTCGCAGGCCGCTTCGGCAATCGCCGGTGTGTCGAGTAATGCCGATGCCACGAGGGCCGAAAGCGCTGGGGCGGAGATCGCACGATCGGCAAGCTTGGTCCCCAGCAGTGCCGAGAGGGCGCTCTGGAAACTGCGATGTTCACTGATGCCGGTAGCGAAGACGCCCTGGATCAGGACATCGCAGCAGACGTCGCTCTGCACGAGCATTTCGCGCCAGACGGCGTCGAGATTAACGGGCGTTGTCTCGCTCATAATCCCATGGCCCGACGTACGAAGGCACGTTTGAGTCCCGGCATCCGGTTCATGGTCTTCAACCCCCAGTCGCGTGCCAGCCGAAGGGCGGGATTGTCGTTGCCGAACAGGCGTTCCAACCCGTCACAGGCTGCCAGCATCATCATGTTGTCCGGCCGTGCCCGACGCTGATAGCGCATCAGCAGTTGGGCGTCGCCGAGGTCATCGCCACGCCGCCGGGCTTCCTCCAGCAGGGCGGACAGGGCCACGATGTCCTTGAACCCCGCATTCAACCCCTGTCCGGCGATGGGATGCAGGCCGTGCGCCGAATCACCGGCGAGTGCGAGACGCGGCCCGACATATCGTTGGGCATATTGGGCGGAGAGCGGATAAATCCACCGTCTTCCGAGCGGCGTGATGTCGCCAAGCGCGTCATCGCCCATGCGTCCGGCGATTTCACGTGCAAAAACGTCGTCCGGCAAGGCGTAGGCGCGTTGGGCGCGGAGGGTTCCGTCCGCCCAGACGATGGCCGAGCGGTGTGGATGCCCGGCATTGCCGGCAAGCGGCAGGCGTGCGAACGGTCCCTGCGGCAGGAAGTGCTCCAGGGCGCGACCGTGATGCGGTTTTTCGTGCGCGATGACGGTGATGATGCCGCACTGATCGTATGGCAGGCGGGTGACGCCGATACCGGCCTGATCGCGCAGGGGGCTGCGTCGACCTTCCGCCGCCACGGCCAGGGATGCGCGGTAGGTTTCGCCGGAGGCCAGATGCACGGTTACGCCCGCTGCATCGAAGGTGAAACGGGCGGTGTCAGGCGCGCGCAGGATAAGCCCCTCCCGATCTGTCAGCGCCGTGTTGAGGGCCGTGCGCAGATCGCGTGCTTCGACCGTGAAGCCGAACGGTCCGTCGGCATCCTCTTCCGTGAAATCCAGGGACCAGGACGACGGGCGGCGATGCGGCTGCCCGTCGATGACGTGAATGGCGCGGATCGGTTGCGGGCGATCGCCCAGATGCGTCCAGACGCCGGCGGCGGCCAGCATGCGGCGCGACCCTTCGGCGATCGTATAGGCGCGCCCGTCGAAAGACGGATCTTCCTGTCCTGGCAGAGCCGCCCGATCGATCAGCAGAACTTTCATTCCGGCTGCCGTCAGGCGGCAGGCCAGCGTGGCGCCCACGGGGCCGGCGCCGTTGATGCAGACATCGACGACCGGCGTTCCTGCCGCGATGGCGCCGGTTTCGGAGGGATCGTTCATGGTCATGGCGACAATCCTAGAACAACCGGGTGCGTTCCGAAAATCCGCTTCTGTCGGGCCCTTGCCAACATCGTTGTGAAACTGGCACGAGTTCCTGATATACACGCGGTATCCACGGCGGCCCGCCCCGCCAGACCCAGCACGGAGAAGGTGCGATGAAACTCGTCACGGCCATCATCAAGCCGTTCAAGCTCGACGACGTTCGCGAGGCGTTGACCCCGCTCGGCGTTCAGGGTTTGACGGTTACCGAAATTCGCGGCTTCGGCCGCCAGAAGGGCCAGACTGAAATCTACCGCGGCGCGGAGTATCACGTCAGCTTCCTGCCGAAGGTCAAGATCGAAATCGCGGTGTCGGAAGCCATTGTTGACGAGGTGGTCGAGACCATTCTCTCGGCTGCCCATACCGGGAAGATCGGCGACGGCAAGATTTTCGTCTCGCCGCTGGATCGCGTCATTCGCATCCGGACGCGCGAGACGGGGGAAGGCGCCCTATGATGCCGCGCTTCCGTGTTGCATCGGTGGCTGCGCTGGCTTTCGCCATCGCGCCGGACGCCGCTTTGGCCGCCACGCCGCAGATCGATACGGGCGACACGGCATGGATGCTGGTCAGCACCGCGCTGGTGTTGCTGATGACCATTCCGGGGCTGGGCCTGTTCTATGCGGGCATGGTGCGCAAGAAGAACGTGCTCGCCACGCTGATCCAGTCTTTCGCGATCTGTTGCATCGTCAGTCTCGTCTGGATGGTGGCGGGCTACAGCCTTGCCTTCGGCACCGGCACGCCGTGGATCGGCGATTTCTCCCGTGTCATGCTGCATGGCATTGCCGATCATTTCCATCATGGCGTGGATGACGCATTCGTTCTTGGGGCCGGTTCGTCGAACCCGACGGTCATGACCATTCCCGAGAGCGTCTACATGATGTTCCAGATGACGTTCGCGATCATCACGCCGGCGTTGATCGCGGGCAGCTTCGCCGAACGCATGAAGTTCTCCGCGCTGTGCGTCTTCACCGTCTTATGGTCGTTGCTGGTCTATGCGCCGGTCGCGCATTGGGTGTGGAGTCCGATCGGCTGGGTCGGCGGTTTCGGGGCGGTGGACTTTGCCGGCGGCACCGTGGTGCATATCAACTCCGGTATCGCCGGTCTGGTCACGGCACTCGTGATCGGCAAGCGCAACGGTTACAAGCAGGACGATCTTTCACCCTTCAATCTCACCTATGCCATCATCGGCGCCGCGCTGCTCTGGGTCGGTTGGTTCGGCTTCAATGCGGGCTCGGCGGGCGGCGCGAACGGCCGTGCGGGCATGGCGATGCTGACCACGCAGGTTGCCGCGGCGGCCGGCGGTTTGGCCTGGATGATCGCGGAATGGATTCATTCCCGCAAGCCCACGGCGCTGGGCATCATCTCCGGCGCTGTCGCCGGGCTGGTGGCCATCACGCCCGCCGCCGGATTTGTCCTGCCGGGCGCGGCGGTGCTGATCGGGCTGATCGCAGGCGGCATCTGCTTCTGGGCGTCCGTCATCCTCAAGCATCGTCTGGGCTATGACGACAGTCTCGATGCCTTTGGGGTGCATGGTGTCGGCGGGATCACGGGGGCCTTGCTGACGGGCCTGTTCGCTTACGGTCCGCTTTCCGCGACGGATGCCAATCCGTCCGGGACGGTCGGGTCGCTGGTTCAGTTCGTCCGGCAGGCGGAGGCGGTGGGCATCACGATCGTCTGGAGCGTGGTGGTCACATACCTTCTGCTGAAAGCCATTGACCTGACGATCGGCCTGCGTGTCAGCCGCGAGGCGGAACTCGAAGGTCTCGACATGGTTCTGCATGGTGAACGCATCAATTGAGCGTCGTCTGTTCTGGTTCTGTAGAGGGAAAGCGTTGATGAAATTCACTCGTTACTTTGGTGCCGCCTTGCTGAGCGGTACGATTGCCGCCACGACTTTCACGATGCCGCCGGCGCATGCCATCTCCGCGCGTGAATGTCATCAGAAGTTCAC
Organism: Neoasaia chiangmaiensis; assembly: GCF_002005465.1. Lineage (NCBI taxonomy): Bacteria > Pseudomonadati > Pseudomonadota > Alphaproteobacteria > Acetobacterales > Acetobacteraceae > Neoasaia > Neoasaia chiangmaiensis. The sequence goes on from NZ_CP014691.1 coordinate 2,517,069, forward strand.
GGCCGCCAAGAAGGACGGCACGCTGAACGGGCAGAAATACAAGGAGTTCAAGGCCGCGCAGTGCGGCGATGCGAGTACGGCCGCTGTTGAGAAGAATTCCACGCCGGCGGACAAGGCGGCCGATACCAGCGCGAGCACGAAGCCTGCCGCATCGACCACGACGCCTGCCTCGCCGGGGGCCGGGATCGCGTCCAGACCCAGCACGGTTGCCGCGGGGAACGTCGTGTTTCCGTCATCCGTCGCGGCGCAATATGCCAAGCTGACGCCCGGCAAGGCCCGCATGAAGACCTGCGTGGACCAATACAACGCCAACAAGACCACGGGCGGGAACGGCAATCTGAAATGGATCGAGAAGGGCGGCGGCTACTGGTCGCAGTGTAATGCCAAGCTGAAAGGCTGAGCCTTTCGCAGGGAGAGACCCCGGTCGGCGGACCGGGTTTTTTTTGCCCTGTCTTCAGGTCGCGTTGGCGGCGCCACCGGACCCGAAACGGCTTGCGAGGATGGACATCTCCGGGATCTCCACCCGTTGCGTCGGGAACGGCAGGGTGATGCCGCGTTCCTGGAATACGCGTTTCATGCGGCGGTTGAATTCGCGCTGGACGGGCCAGCGTCCGCCGGTGGTCGTCGGCAGGGCGCCCAGGACGCTGACGGATGTATCGTTGAGGGAGTCGACGCCCCAAAGCTGGAAATCGTCGGTGATCCAGTCCCTGAATGCCGGGTCATCACGCATGGAGGCGGTAATGTCGTTCAGGGCCGTGACGACATGGTCCGTGTCCACGTCGTAACCGACCTTGGCGACGATCATCGCCTTGGCGAAGTCGCGGTTGAAATTGGTGATCTGTCCGAGTGAGCTGAAGGGGAAGATGTTCATCGAGCCATCGCCGCCACGGACGTGTACCGTGCGCAGCGACAGTTTCTCGACAACGCCTCCAACGCCGTTCAGCGTGACAGAATCGCCGACTGTCAGTGCGTTTTCCATCAGCAGGAAAATGCCGTTGATGAAATCCTGCACCAGTTTCTGGGAGCCGAAACCCAGCGCCACGCCGAAGATCGAGGCGCCGGCCAGAAGCGGGGCGGTGTTGACGCCGACCTGACTGAGGACCGTCAGGCCGATCACCACCGCGAGGACGACCAGCAGGAGGATGCGCAGCATCGGTTGCAGGGTGCGAATGCGTGCGATGCGGATGGCGCCGTCATCCCAGCCATCGGCGCGCCGCACATAACGTTCGATCGCGACGTTGACCCATTCCCAGACACCGGCGGCGACGATCAGCGCGACGAGAACGGTCATGATCGACGACAGCGTGCGGCTGCCGATTCCCCCTTGCCGGAACAATGTGTCCATCGGTGTGCCCCAGGCCACGAAAAGCGCGAACACCGTCAGGAGTGAGATGATGAAAGCCAGGATCCGCCGTGTGATGGGGTAGTAGAGGCTCAGGCGGGCTTTCGTGTCGTCGCTCAACGCGGCCCATTCCGGCGCATGCCGGAAAAAGCGCTCCAGCATGCCGTAGGCCGCGATGCTGATGACCCGCATGATGACGAGCGCCGCGACGCTGCGGAAGAAAATCGTCCAGATCGTCGAATAGCCGTTATGGATTTCCGCGGCCCAGACGAGCCAGAGGCCCATATCGAAGAACAGGGCCGCGATCCACCAGATGCGTCCGACCAGAAGGATGAGCCGGGACGCATAGGCGTTCTGGTTCAGTTGGCGGCAGACGGCCATGACATGTGTCCGGCTGCGCAGGATCATCATCGCGATAAGCAGGTGCACAAGGAGTGCCAGGACTTTCGTCAGCGCCAGGACGATGGCTGTTGGCAGGGCGCAGTCGTCCAGCAGGCCGATGACCGCGCCGCCGATCATGACGACCATGGCGATCAGCCTTATCCATCCGAACAGATATTCGGCGGCCCAGTTTGAGATCGTCAGCAGGCGAAGCCATGGTTGCGCCGGTGCGAAGAGCGCGCGCGCGGTCACGATGACGGCGCTTCCCGCGACGCCGATCACCGCCATGTCGCGAAGCGCGAGGCCGATGGTTTCATCCTCCGAGGGATCGAGCCAGATCACCAGTGCGGCAGCCAATGGAATCATCCCGACGGCAAGCGCGTCCAGTAACAGCCCGCCCAGGGCGAACGGAAGACGCCGCAGGGCGAGCAGCAGGCGCGCCAGTGCGCCCTGATGGCGCAGGCGCGCTTCCTGTTCGGCGGCGATATCGTCCGGCTGGGACAGATTGTCCGGTGTATCGGGTTGGGGCACATCGACGGTGCGTGCGGCGTTGACGGCGGCCATTTCGCCAGCCGAGAGTGCGGCCGCGCTCTGGTCGTTTTGCGCAGTGGCTTCGGCTTCCTGTGCTTCGATATCGCGGCGGACAGCCTGCGCCGCTTCTTCCTGTTCCTGTCGCGCGCGCGCCAGATTGTCGAGGCCACGTTGCCGCGCCAGATTGGCGAGCTTGTCCTTCGGGCGTTTGATTAGCAAACGCATGATGATGACGAGCCCCGCGGCCACGGCCGCGAAGATCGCCGCGCGCAGGATGATGCCTGTCAGCTCGGCCCGCAGGGGAGCGTTCTGCCGGATATGCCGCATCCAGGCGGGCACCTGGCGAAAATCGATGACGGTATGAATCAAGGCATCGAATTTGCGTCGCCCCGTATCGCTGAAATTGGAAAATCCGCTGACCAGCTGGCCGCCGAGGCTGTCGGGACGCAGTTTCTTGGCCGGCGTCGTTGCGGGCGCCGCTGCCGCCTGCGTCGCTGCCGGTGCGGCACCGGTCGCGGCCTGTGCCTTGACGAAATTCTGCAGGGTGCTGGCGAACTGTCGCCGTCTGGTGTCGTCGTTCAGGACGCCCAGCAATTGCTGGGCCTGCGCTGTCGTCAAAGCCGGTGGCGTCGATGCCGGGTCGGCGGCGTGAGCATCCGGTGGAGCAGCCAGCAGTGCGGCGACCGAAAAAAGGATGACTAGGAAAAGTCGTCTTACGGTCGATGCCGGATATTCCGCCAGATCGATGCTGACCCGCATGAGGCGCCGCTCCATTCGTTAGAACAAACGTCGTGCTCCGGCTCATGATGGGTTGGATACGATCGGAACGCGACAGCGTTTCTACGCGCCGTGCGGTGCCGGCGTTGCCGGGGGGTAACGCAGGGATTACCTCCCTGACATTCACATTTTCCGGCGTATCATGGTACGTTGTGCTCCAGTTCCGCGAGCCAGACGGCGGCGTTGCCGTCGGAAGGCGCGCGCCAGTCGCCGCGTGGCGAGAGGCTGCCGCCGGGCGAAAGCTTGGGGCCGTTCGGCGCTGCCGAGCGCTTGAACTGGCTGAAACCGTAGAAGCGTTGCAGGAAAACCCGCAGCCAATGCTTGATCTGCGGCAGGTCGTAGGCGATGCGGCGGTCGTGCGGGAAATGGGCCGGCCAGCCGCCTTGTGTCGCGTCCTGCCAGGCTGCTTCCGCCAGCCAGGCGATCTTGGACGGCGTGAAGCCGTAGCGAAGGGTGTAGAAAAGGTTGAAATCCTGCAGGGCGTAGGGGCCCACTTTCTCTTCCGTGCTTTGCACGCCCTTGGCATCGCCCGGCACCAGTTCGGGTGTGATTTCCGCACTGACGATCCGTTCGAGGATCGGTCCGATATCCGGGGCCAACTGGCCTTCGCGTGCGAGCCAGCGGATCAGGTGCTGGATCAGCGTCTTCGGCATGCCGGCGTTTACGTTGTAATGCGACATCTGGTCGCCAACGCCATAGGTGCACCAGCCCAGTGCGAGTTCGGACAGGTCGCCGGTGCCGATCACCAGACCGTTCAGCTGGTTGGCCAGGCGGAACAGGAAATCCGTCCGCAGGCCGGCCTGCACGTTTTCGAACGTGACATCGTGCACGGCCTCGCCGCGCGCGAAGGGGTGGCCGATCGTCTCGAGCATCTGCAATGCCGTCGGGCGGATATCCAGTTCGTGCGCGGAGACGCCCAGCGCCGTCATCAGTGCATGGGCCAGGCCACGGCTTGTCTCGCCGGTCGCGAAGCCTGGCATCGTGTAGGCTTCGACGCGGTTGCGGGACCAGCCCAGTTCATCGGCCGCCCGCGCGGCGACGAGCAGCGCAAGGGTGCTGTCCAGCCCGCCGGAGACGCCGATGATCGCGCGCGCGGCGCCGCTTTCGCGCAGGCGTTGCGACAGGGCGCTGACCTGAATTGTCCATGCCTCGTAACAATCCTGCGCCAGTCGGCGCGGGTCCTCCGGGACGAAAGGAAAGCGCGCGATGTTGCGTCGCAGGCCGATATCGCCTTGCGGCGGTGCCAGGGTGAATACGATACGTCGCCATGCCGTGCTTACGCCGTGCGCATCCGCGCAGGCGCCGAAGCTGCCCATGCGCATGCGTTCCTGCCGCAGCAGGTCGAGATCGATATCCGCCAGGACATGGTGCGCGCCCGTCGGGAAACGCGCCGATTCCGCCAGGACGCGCCCGGCCTCGTAGATCGATACCTGACCGTCCCAGGCGACATCCGTCGTGGATTCTCCCGCGCCGGCTGCCGCATAGACATAGGCGCATAGCGACCGGGCGGATTGGGAACGACATAACAAATGCCGCTCGTCCGCCTTGCCGATCGTCACGTTGCTGGCGGAGGGGTTGGCGATCACGCTGGCGCCGGCCAGAGCCAGCGCCGTGCTTGGGGGCGCCGGTACCCACAGGTCCTCGCAGATCTCCACGCCGAGTGTCAGGCCGGGCACGTCTTCGGCCTCGAACAGAAGATCCGTGCCGAATGGTATGTCGGTGCCGTCGAGCCTGATGGTTTCTCCACGGCGACCGATGCCGGGTGCGAAATGACGGGCTTCGTAGAATTCGCGATAGTTGGGCAGATAGGATTTCGGCACGACGCCGAGTATGTGCCCGCGATGGATGACGACGCCTGTGTTGAACAATCGATCGGCGTGGCGTAGCGGCGCGCCGACGACGATCACGCAGCTCCAGTTCCGGCTTTCGTCGCGTAGAACCGCAATCTGTTCTTCGACGGCATCGAGCAGTGCATCCTGAAAACGCAGGTCGTCGATCGCATAGCCCGAGAGACCCAGTTCCGGAAAGACGGCGATGGCCACGCCGAGTGCGTCGCAATCTGCTGTCATGTCCGCCAGCAGGCGGGCATTTGCCGCCGGGTCGGCCAATCGCACCGGCATAGTGCATGCGGCCAGACGCGCCATGCCGTGACGATATAATGAGCGGAAATCCGACAAGCGTGCCTCCATCGCTGATGTGGAGCATGTAGCATGGCTGCAACACGAAAGACGATTCCTGCCGAACTGACCGATCGGCAAAGCATCCGTCATCTCCCGGCAATGAACTTTTGTATGTCTTCGACCGTTGCAGCGCTGATAACGGCGGATTGGCCCGTCCGTGCTCCCGTTGGGAGCCTTTAATGGAGTTTCGTCATGGACCTGTTGCGCTGGACCGTTGTTTTTCTCATTCTGGCCTTGCTGGCTGGCGTTCTGGGTTTCGGCGGTATTTCGGCGGATTTCGCCTATATCGGCAAGATTCTGTTCTTCATCTTCCTTGTCCTGCTGATCGTCAGTCTTGTGTTGGGGCGCGGCCGGGGACGCGGGCTGTAATCATCCTCGCGATTGCTGCGGCGTCATCGAGAGCAACCTCGGCCACTACTGTGGCCGAGGTTTTTTAATGCGGTTTTCTGTCAGAAATTCGTGGTGAACTGACCGCCGATGACGGCTGCGTCGCCGAACGTGGTCGTGGCGCCGGGGTGTTCGAGATACTGGAAATCGGCCTGAAGCGCCGTCGCCCGGAAAAGATGGATGCTGTAGAACGCTTCATAGACGTTCTCCCAGCGCTGCACGCCATAAACCGGACCCCATTGATTGGAGATGAACGGCATGCCCAGGGCCAGGGACGATTCCTGCTGCAGGCGCACCGTGTGGCTCATATCCATATGCTGGAACATGACGCCGACCTGATCCAGGGGGCGTCCCCATGGTTCGCCGCTTTCCAGCAGGCCGATCCATTCATGATCGCGCATGGCGACCTGATTGCCCTGTGCGTAACCCAGACCACCGATGACGATCAGGCCGTTCGACACGCCTTTGCCATTGCGCACCAGCATCTGGTTGAACATGAACCAGCTCGACCACTGGCCCGACTCATAGCGCTGGGGCAGGCCTGTCGCCTGAAAGGAATTGCCGTTGGCGTCTTCATACAGGTTCGGGTAGCGGGAGTTATCGTACCACGCGCCGATCTTGTAGTGGCCCAGCAGATCGTTCTTGCCGAAAGAGGGCGTCCAGCCGACTTCGATCTGGGAAGAGATCTTGCCCAGTCCATCCTGACCCAGCGCCCAGCCGGAGATACCGCCGTTATAGGCATGAGGGCTGACGGCGAATATGCCGCCCATGATATAGGTGCGCTCTGTCGGCCTTACGCGCAGAACCGCGCCGATGTTGGCGGAAGGCCAGTCGCGACCGCCTGGCACGTATTTGCCGGGGGCGAAGTTGCCGCAGACGGAGACGTTCATGAACGAGCAGGCGAGGGCGTCGAAATTGAAGAATGTTCCCGTCGGGATCACGCCGAGCGACAGGATGATCCGGTCATGGAGAAAGGTCTTGTCAGCATACATATCGACGAGATGCGCAACGACGTTACCGCGTGCGCCGTAGATCTGTTCCGGATTGGTGACGGAATCGCCGAGAGTGTGACTGAAATTGTTGCCGTGGCCGTTGATGACCAGAAGGTGGGTCCATAGCCCCGGGATACCCGCCAGTTTCTGCCAGTCGATATCCAGTTCTCCCGCCAGCTGACCTGCGACGACATGATCACGTGTACGACCGCCTGTAACGTTCCCCATGAACTCCTCGTTAAGAGCGATATTGAGAAAGATACCACGGTCCTGCAGCCAGGGTTGTATCCCGCCCCAGTCGCCGAACAGATGAGGGTTGCCGTAAAGCGACGGCACGAGAGGGCCGATCGGCACGGCGCCCTCGCCGGCAATTGGAAAGCCTATCGCCTTGTAATTCGGTGAAAAAAGCGTTTTCGCCGTCTCGGATTGAGCGGAGGCCCTTCCCACGAAAAGGCGGTGCGTCACGGGCGCGACAGATAATGTTATAAATAACACGAAACCCATGCAGAGACGGTGTTGCCTTGGTTTCGACAGCAGCATTTTGAGAACCTTCCATCCGGGGCAATCATAAAACAAGCGCATAAACTGCACATAAGTTAATAAATCTACATTATTCGGAAAGTAACTTATGTCGAAACACGTTCCTGTGACGCAAATAGAATGAAATAAAAAAATATGTTCGTAATATAAAAATCATGAAAAATATTTCGATTTTAAGTGCACGATTTATTATTTGGAAATACATGGAAAAAACACGACAAAAGCAGATTTTGCTTTTACCGGGGATAAAAATCGATGTTTTCAAGGATGGGATTGATTTCTTGAGAAAGATAACACACATTGTGAAACAAAGTAAATTTTAAAAATTACATGTATCGATTCCCCAATAAAAATGGGAAATGACGATATCCGTAATGTAATTATCGGTGATTGGTCACTATTTAACCGATGTATTGAAGTAATGGAGGCGCGGTAAACTTTCGGCATGGTATCAGAATGAATATTCCGACGATTCATTCTGGTGCTGATTGCAGTGGCCACGACTCACGGTCTATATTTTGAGCCCGTATCCTGGTGCTGATCTGTTGCGAGCACCGGTAAAGCAGTGGGGCAAGGCCGCGATCATCGATATTTCGGAGGATGGTTCGTAGTATGCGGACGATGATGATGGACGTGAATGTCGATCTCTTCGCGGCAAAAACTACGAACCGGGAGATTTCAAGGGGCTCTTTACGCCATGATGTGGTCGAGCGCCTTACAGAAAGCCTGCATATCGGCCATCGAGCCGACCGTCACACGAGACATGGTGGGCCAGATTTCCCAGTTTCGGCCGATTTCGACGTTTTGCTTCGCAAATGCGGCTTTCATCTGGGCTGCCGATTTCTTCCAGTCCACCATGAACATATTGGCCTGACTGTTGGGCAGGAAATGAACGCCCCGCTTTCTGAGATGATCGAGCGTCATCGTGCGGGCGGCGATCATTTCATTGCGGCGGGCAATGATGTTTTCAGTCTGCGTCAGGCTGCTGGCGCCGCAGGCAAGCGCGACGATATTCAGCATGGTCGTCACGTTGGCGCCATCATAGCGCATCATGCGCTGCTGCAGGTCGGGGCGCGCGAAGTTCAGGCCGAGGCGCAGGCCGGCCATGGCGAACATCTTGGAGAATGTTCGCAGCACGACGACGTCCTTGCCCTGTTTGACGAGCGATATGGCGCTGGGTGTTCCGGAGAAGTGAATATAGGCTTCGTCCACCATGACGATGGATCCGGCGGGCTTGTTATCGACCAGCCAGGCGATATCTTCCAGCGGGGTGACGGTGCCGGTCGGATTGTTGGGCGAGCAGATGTAATAGAGACCGGCATTCGGATCGGCCTGCAACATGGCGCGGACATCGGTCACGTAACCGTTGTGCGCGGTGAGTGGAACGCGTGAGAGCTTGACGTTGAGCCAGCTTGCGGTGCGCCACGCTGCTTCATAGGAGGGGTTTGCCGTCACCAGTCCGCGGGTTGGGGAGCAGAACGACACGACCGCGCGTGAGAGCGGATCGCTGGAGCCCGACCATGGGAGAATATGGTCGACGGGACAGTTTTCGACCTGCGCGGCCGTATCGAGCAGAGTCGAGCGCAGGTGATCGGGCTCGTAGCGATTGCCGTGAGGAACCATGGCCTGACCGGCACTGCAGGCGGTCGGGAAAGGGCCGGTCCAGCATTCATTGCTGCCGATGCGCACCATGTTCGGGTGACCGACGAAAGCCTGGTCGGGCTTGAATGTCTCGGCGTGAGCACTTGGTGCAAATCGTGTCAGGGCGGCGCCCATGCCCAGCAGGCTGGAGATGCGACCAAATTGCCGGCGGGAGTAGCCGCGCGACTGGAGTTCTTCTCGGGCGTCTTTTGATAGCGTGGCACTCATGTGGGTCTTTCCTGATCCGGAATGGTTCGGATATGCAAGCTAGGGATCGGCAATGAATAATGTCAATGTCGTGACCGTAAAAGGATGAATCTTTCTTTTTTCAGTTGATATCTGCTCGAATCTTACCAGAAGCGTGCGGCGAGCGTGTGGATGAAAACGGCTGTCGCAACGCAAAGCCATGCGGTGAGCAGGATGGGAATGATCGGTCCCCGAGCTTTCCCGAAAGGCAGGAAAAGGATTGAAAAACAGGCGACCGGCAGGAAATAGCGCCCGTGAACGCCATGGATGACCGATGCGCCGACTGGCGTCCAGATGACGTCCAGCGACAGAAAAATAGCGGCAGCAGCCAGCAACATGATGCTGGCGAGAATGCTGCCTCGGACGATCCCCGGAACGTTGAGCGACAATCCCGGTCGTAAGCCGGGCCAAAGGGCGCAGAGCAATGCGGCGCTGCCGATTTCGACGAACCAGGCGGGGACCGGCGTGTCCATCCAGGCAAGGACGCCGATGAACTGGTGCAGATAGCCGTTGCCATAGACGACGAGCGACCGTGCGATCTGGCTTGGGAAGGCCGTGGGGTGGTGGAGGAGATAGAGGAACTGGCCGCGATCCGACACGCCGAGTTCCGGCAGGAACTGAAGTTTGATGGGGGCGACGCAGAAGATCAGCCATCCGAGGGTCTGGATCGCGGCGATCACCGGGCAGAGCACGACGACAGGCCGGTCGGCACGGCTGGCGATCGCGCAGGGCAGGAGCGAGAGAACAAGTTCAGGGGGCTTGGCGGTGCCCAGAATGCCGAATGCGAGCCCGAAACCGACCCATGCTATCCGTGGCCAGCGGAAGTCGGACCGGGTTTCGTACCGGCTGAGAAGAGCGGCCAGCAGGGCGTTCGCGGCGATCAGGGGGCCATCCTGCGACAGTGAGGCGGCGAGGTCGATGCTCATCGGCAGGCTGCAAATCAGAAGTAGAAATGCAGTGCCGCGCATGGCGATGGCGATGGCGGCCGTGCAGAGCAGCGCAAAGACCATGCCGTTCATCAGACGTGCGATGTAAAAGGTATCGAGGATCGGCAGGCGAAGTATTTGCCCGAGGCGGATGGCGGCGGCTTGCGGCAGGTAGCAGAACGGGCCGTACGTGACGGTGTTCGGAAAGCCGATCAGCGCGCGTGGACCGGTCCAGGTGGACTTTCGCATATCGGCGATGACGGCGGGGGACGCTTTTCTGTCAGTATGGAATCGCAGGGTGTCGAAGCGGTGAAGCAGCGGCAGGACATTGGCTGGGACGTAGCCGCCGCTCTGGCCCTGGGTCTTGATGCCGATCAGCCCGCCCTGTGCGACCTGTATGGCCCGCAGGAAATGAGAGGCTTCATCCAGGACCTGGAATGGCGGGCTCAGGAAACTGCCGCCGACGATCAGAAGAATGGCGAACGGCAGGAAAATCGTTGCGAGCCGACGGGAGGAGGGCTTGATGACCATGCTGCGCACTCTGGTGTCCCGACGGCGAAAGCGGATGTCCCGAACAGGGCCGCAAGGTCATAACGGAAATTCAATATTCCGGTTGCTCGCCCTTGATAGGGACGGATGTCGGCGTGCCTTTCGTGCCCGCATAGGTCAGCAGGACGACCGTGGCCGTGTCGCCGGAGACGCCCCGATGTACGTCATCGACGCTTTCGGCAAAGGCCTGCCCGGTCTGGAATGTCCGGCGCTTGCCGCTTTCGCGATCCTCGATGGTCAGCGAGCCTTGCAGGACGTAGCCGGCATTGGGGAATGGATGACGGTGCCACGGCAGGGCGCTGTGGGGTGGGATCGTCAGCTTCAGGACGGTCAGTTGCGGCGGGGTCGCAGGATAAGCCTTGTATGGAACGCCATTCCATGAATGGTCTTCTTTCAGAAGGATTTCCGCATGGCCGGAGGCACTTTGTGGTGTCTGAGCGTGGGAGACGGCGGGCGTTGCAACGAGAAGGGCGCAGATTGTCATAGTTTGGCGCACGTATGAACTCATGTTTCTTGCTGACGATGGCATTGGAACGTGTGGCCATGCGGGTTGGTTTTGCCGTGTCGCGGGTTTGTCGATAGAAGCGGCATCGAGCGACGGTCGCCGGTCAGTCCGGCCTTGAAGTGGAGAAAATCGTTGAGCGCATGGCACCGTGGAACGTTGGACTGCGCCGAGGCCGATCGGCAGCACGTCGCGGAGATCGTCGACAAGGCCGGAACCTCGTTCGCGCGGGGCATGCGTATTCTGCCGCCGGAACGGCGTTATGCGATGTATGCGATCTATGCTTTCTGTCGCGAGGTCGACGACATAGCGGATGGCGATGCAGGCGTGGCCGATCCCAAGGCTGCTCTGGACGATTGGCATGCGCGGATCGCGCGACTGTATGAGGGCGAGACGCGGGGCGCGCTGGACCGGGCGTTACATGCGGCGATCCAGCGCTACAACCTGCGGCAGGCGGATTTCGATGCGGTCATCGACGGCATGGCGATGGATGCCGGGGCGCCCATCGTTGCGCCGGATGAGGCGACGCTCGATTTGTACTGCGACCGGGTGGCTTCGGCTGTCGGGCGGTTGTCGGTCCGGGCGTTCGGCGATTCGTCGGATGCCGCGGATCGGGTGGCGCATCATCTCGGACGTGCGCTGCAACTGACGAACATCCTGCGCGACATCGAGGAGGACGCCGAGCGCGGGCGCCTTTATCTTCCGAAAGAACTGCTGGAGCGATACGGTGTGCCGGCCGACCCCAACGAGGCACTCTATGCGCAGGGGCTGGACACGCTGGCGCGCGTGTTGGCGGCGCGCGCGCAGGATCACTTCCGGCAGGCGCGGATCACGATGAAGATGTGCGACCGTCGGGCGATGCGCCCGGCACGGATGATGGCGGCGTCCTACGTCTGTGTCCTGTCGGCGTTGCAGCGGCGCGGCTGGCGCCATCCGGAGCGCCCGGTCCGTGTCGGGCGCATCGGGCGTGTCCTGCGCACATTGGCGGCGTATGTAGGCTGACCGATGACGCATGTTCACGTAATCGGTGGCGGTCTGGCGGGCCTTTCCGCGGCGGTGGAACTGACGGGCCGAGCACGGGTGACGGTCTACGAGGCGGGGCCGGCATGCGGTGGCCGGGCGCGGTCGTATTTCGACAGGGCACTGGGCACGCGGATCGATAACGGCAACCATCTGTTGTTGTCGGCCAATGACGCGGCTTTCCGGTATCTCGGGCTGATCGGTGCGGAGAAATCGCTGAAAGGGCCGGGCAAGCCGGTTTTCCCGTATTTCGATCTGGAGGCCGATCTGGCCTGGACATTGCGGTTGTCGCGGGGACGGATTCCGTTCTGGGCCCTGCCGGGCGGCGCGCGCGTGCCGGGAATGCGGCTGAAGGAATTACGATCGTTGTTCGCGCTGCTTGGCGCGCGGGACGAGACGACGGTGGCGAACTGTCTTGTGCCGGGGATGTTGAGCCGCCGTTTGCTGGAGCCGTTCGCCGTTTCCGCCCTGAATACCGATTGTGAGACAGGCAGCGCGAAACTGTTGGGCAATGTGGTTCGTCAGTCCCTTGCCAGGGGGGGGATGGCGTGCTGCCCGTGGTATCCGGAGAAGGGCCTGTCCGAGAGTTTCGTCGATCCGGCGGTGGCGCATCTTTCGGTCATGCAGGGCGAGGTGCGGCATGGCGCGCGCGTCTCGGGAATCGAGACGAGGGGAGCGCGGGTCACGGCGTTCGCGCTCGGTGCGGAACGCATTGTCGTCGGCTCCGAGGACTACGTGATTTTCGCTGCGCCCGGATCTGTCGCGGGTGGCGTGCTGAGCGCCCATCTGTCGAGTTTTCAGGTCCCGGATGCCTTCGAGAGTATCATTAATGTGCATTTCCGGCTGCCATTCGTGCCGGACATACGCGGTCGCGTGGCGGAGGCCGGGTTTGTTGGTGTGGTCGGCGGCATAACGGAGTGGGTGTTCGTCAAAGGGGATGTGCTGTCCGTGACGGTCAGTGCCGCCAATCGTTATGCTGCGCGTGATAACGAAGAGTTGAAGGCAATGATCTGGAACGAGGTGCGGCGCGTCATCGGGCCGGTGACGGTCGGCGGCCTTCCGGAAGCGATGCCGACGGCGCGCCTCGTCTGGGAAAAGCGTGCGACTTTCGCGGCGACACCGGCGCAGGACAGGCGTCGTCCTGACGCGAAAACGCGGTTTGAGAATCTGGCGTTGGCAGGAGACTGGACGCAGACGGGTCTGCCTTCGACGATCGAAGGGGCAATCCGTTCGGGCGTTGCGGCGGCGCACACGCTGGGGCTCGTCAGCTAACGCCGTATAAACGTGACGATTTGATGACGATCCGGTAGAACGCGTTTTCTTTGCAGTAGTTTGAGGACGACAGCGAACAATGTTGATCTATTCCGACGTTCTGGAGCGGCGCGATGCGTCGGCGCAGCCTGACCTGGCAGCGACCGAGACGCAGCGTGTGCAGCAGGCCGTGGAATCCGCGCAGGCGGCACTGGCCGGCATGCAGCAGGACGATGGACATTGGGTATTCGAACTCGAGGCCGACGCGACGATCCCGGCCGAATATGTGTTGCTGGAGCACTATCTCGATCGGATCGACGATACGCTGGAGAAGCGGATCGGCGTTTATCTGCGTCGTATCCAGGGGGAGCATGGCGGCTGGCCGCTCTATCATGACGGCGGCTTCGACCTGTCGGCTTCCGTGAAGGCCTATTTTGCGCTCAAGGCGATTGGCGACGACATCGATGCGCCGCACATGAAGCTCGCGCGAGAGGCTATTCTGGACCGTGGCGGTGCGGCGCGCACCAATGTGTTCACGCGCTTTCAGATGGCGCTGTTTGGCGAGGTGCCATGGCACGCGACGCCTGTCATGCCGGTCGAGCTGATGTTGCTACCGAAAACGGCGTTTTTCTCGATGTGGAACATGTCCTACTGGTCGCGTTCAGTGGTGGCGCCGCTGCTGGTCTTGCGGGCGATGGAACCCAGGGCCATCAATCCGCGCGGCATCCACATTCAGGAACTGTTCGTCACGCCGCCCGACCTTGTCACGGACTGGATTCGTGGTCCGTATCGTTCTGTCTGGGGGCGGGTTTTCAAGCATCTCGACAGTGTTCTGCGCCCGATCGAGCCGCATTTACCGGAATCGCTGCGCAAGCGTGCGATCAGGAAGGCCATCGACTTCATCGAGCCGCGTCTGGGCGAGGGTGGTCTGGGAGCGATCTATCCGGCGATGGCGAATGTCGTGATGATGTATCGTGCGCTTGGCGTCCCGGACACGGATCCGCGTGTGGAGCAGGCCTGGCGCGGCGTGCAGGACCTGCTCGTGCATAATGGTGATGAGACCTATTGCCAGCCATGTGTTTCGCCGGTGTGGGACACGGGACTGTCCGGTCTGGCCATGGCGGAGGCATCTTCGGGGCCGGGGGCGACGAAGCCCGCGGAAACGAAGGAACGGTTGCGCCGGAGCATGGAATGGCTGCGCGAGCGGCAGATTCTCGACGTCAAGGGCGACTGGGCCGTCAATTGTCCGGACGTGCGGCCCGGTGGCTGGGCGTTCCAGTATGAGAACGATTTCTATCCGGATGTCGACGATACGGCTGTGGTCGGCATGCTGATGCATCGGGAAGATGCGGCGGGCAATCAGGAAGCGATCGAGCGTGCGCGTGAGTGGATCATCGGCATGCAGAGCACCAACGGCGGTTGGGGAGCATTCGATATCGACAACGATCTCGAGTTGCTCAACCATATTCCGTTCTCCGATCATGGTGCGCTGCTCGATCCGCCGACGGCTGATGTGTCGGCACGGTGCATATCGTTCCTGTCGCAGTTGGGACATGCGGAAGATCGGCCCGTCATCGATCGGGCGCTGACCTATCTGTTCGAGGAGCAGGAACCGGAAGGTTGCTGGTTCGGGCGTTGGGGCACCAACTACATATACGGCACATGGTCCGTATTATGCGCGTTCAATGCCGCGGGCGTTCCGCATGACCACCCCGCTGTGCTGCGGGCCGTAGCGTGGCTGGAGAACGTGCAACGCGCGGATGGTGGCTGGGGCGAGGACTGCGCGACGTTCGAAGGTGGCACGCCGGGGCAATATGACGAAAGCCTGCCGTCGCAGACGGCCTGGGCTGTTCTGGGTCTCATGGCGGTCGGACGACGTGAATCCGAGGCGGTCAAGCGCGGCATCGCCTATCTGGTCTCGGCGCAGGACGGGGAAGGTCGCTGGCACGAGCAGCCATACAATGCCGTTGGCTTTCCGAAAGTCTTCTATCTTCGATATCATGGATACAAGCAGTTCTTCCCTTTGATGGCCCTGTCGCGGTTCCGTAATCTGGGACTCAGCAACACAGGCAAGGTCGAATACGGCTTCTGATGCTAGGCGCGCTCGTTGGATTGACGGCGGAAGCCAGGCTGTTGCGGAAAGTGCTGCCCGAAGCGCCGATCGCGGTGAGTGGCGCGACCCTTGACGGTGCGCGGCGGGCATTGGCCACATTGCGCGCGGCAGGTGCGACGGAATTACTGTCATTCGGTTGCGCGGCGGGGCTGTCGCCGGCCATGCGGCCCGGTGCGATTCTGGTGCCGGAGCGAGTTTGTGTTCACGGGCGCCATTATACCGCGAATGCGGCGCTGAGGCGGCGGTTTGGTGCAGATCGCGCGGATGTTGTGACCGCCGGTCTGTTGCAGAGCGACGTGCTTGTTGAGACGGCGCGCGAGAAAGCGGCGTTGTTCGCCGAGAGCGGATGCGTGGCCGTGGATATGGAAAGCGGGCTGGTCGCCGAGAGTGGTCTGCCTTTCGCCGTGCTGCGCGTGGTTTGCGACGACGCGGCGCGGGATTTGCCGCCGGTGGCGTGCGATGTCCTGTCCGCCGGTAAAATTTCGGTTCCACGGCTGGTGGGCGGTCTGCTGCGTCAACCGGGGCAGATCGGTGCCCTGATGGCGCTGGGACGCGAAGCGGCGGTGGCACGCAAGAGCATGGCGAGTTTCCTGCGCGGCTTATAGGCCGATTGGCGTTGCGGGACTTCAGTCGAGATCAGCCGAAACGTTCCACGGCCATTCCTGCCGCCAGTCCGGCCAATGCGCCTGCGGGTGTCAGCCAGGAAAAGGCGATTGCGTGCCCTTGTATCGACACGTCGGCGAGAATGCCGAGCGTGGCGAGTGCCGCGGCGAAGGCGGCATAGGCGCAGCGTGGTTTGGCGCCCGACCGCAACATGGCGAGCAGGAACACGCCAAGCACGGCCCCGTAGCAATAGGATGTGATGGAAAACGCGAACAGAACGGCGGAGTGAATGCCGCTGGAAAAGAACAGCGTCGCCAGAATCAGGGCGACGGCCCAGAACGCCGTGATGCGCTGCGACAGTGCACGGTCCGACAGTTCGAACCGGCGGAGGAACGGCTTGAAATCGCCCATCACCGCGCCTGTCATGGCATTCATCGCGCTGGAGAGGGAACCCATCGTGGCGGCCAGGATGCCGGCGACCAGCAGGCCGCGCAAGGCGGGTGGCAAGGTCAGGATGAAATCGGGAAAGAGCTGGTCTGGCGTGGCGAGCGGGGCGCCATGGTGTTGCGCATACAGAAGGGCGCCGACGAGTGACAGGGCGGCGAAAAGCAGGCCGACAAGGAAGGCGCTCCCGATCATGGCGGCCTGCGCGCCACGCAACGTGCGGGCGGCGAGGCAGCGCTGGATCATGAGTTGATCGGTGCCGTGTGAGGCCAGTGTCATGACCGTGCCGCCGATGATCGCGGCGGTAATCGTGAAGGGGCTCGTGAACGGCGGCTTTCCGGAAGAGAACAGATGCGCGTTCTGGAGTGTGTGCGACAGCGTGCCGGGTTCGAGCCGGTGCAACAGGATGGCGATGCAGGTGAATGCGCCGACGAGATAGAGCACGAGCTGGATGGAATCCGACCATATGACGGCCTTCAGGCCGCCGAGCATGGTGTAGGACAATGTCAGCGCCATGATCGCGGCCAGCAGGGCGATATGTCCGATCGGTGAATTCAGACCCGGCAGGCCGCTGGCCGCGCATAGTGCCGCAACGGGCAGCATGCCGGCGAACAGCCGCACGGATTCGGCGAGCAGGCGTGTGACCAGGAAGCTGGCCGAGACAACGCGCTGCACGCCATGGCCGAATCGCTGGCCGAGATATTGGTAGGCGCTGGCCATGTTGCGGTCGCGGAAGAGTGGCAGAAAGCGGAAAGCGACGATGATGCGGCCCAGAAGATAGCCGAGTGCCAGGCCGACGAAGACGAACGAATTGCCATAGGCGACGCCGGGAATGCTGACGACGGTGAGAGTCGAGGTTTCCGTTGCCACGATGGAAAGGCCGATTGCCCAGGCGGGCAGGTCGTGATGCGCTTGCGACGGATCGCCGCGCTGGCCGCGCGACAGGGCCAGCGAGACTGTGGGCAGGAACACGAGATAGGCCAGGATGACGAGCGCGGTGATGGACATTCCCTTTGCGTAACTTGTTACCGGGTTTGCGCAAGAGGGCGACGCGATCGATACGAATCCGAAAGGTGCGATAACCTTTTGTGGGATTGTCTCGTTGCCGGGGTCGCTTCAGGATGGTGGGCATGAACGAGCATCATATTCCTGAATCGGTTCGGCTGGCGCGGCGGACCCTGCTGGCGTCGGCGCCTCTTTGGCTTGGGGGATGCGCGCAAGGCCGACAGGAAGCGCGTTTCGCGGACGTGCACCGTCGCATACGGCGTGCCATCGCTGACCGGCAGACGCTCGGCGCGGTCGTGGCCATCGGGCATGGCGGGCAGGTCGTGTATCATGGCGCGTTCGGCCTGCGCGCCGTGGTGCCGCAGCGCCTGCCGATGCAATGGGAGACACGTTTCGACATGGCGTCGCTCACGAAAGTGCTGATCACGGCGCCGAGCGTGATGCAGTTCTGGGAGCAGGGCCTTTTCGATCTGGACGATCCCGTGGCCCGTTACTGGCCGGCTTTCGGTGCGAATGGCAAGGACGGGATCACCATCCGCATGTTGCTGACGCATTATTCCGGTCTGCCGCCGGATCTCGACCTGATCGAAACATGGTCGGGACGCGAGGCGGCCTTGCAGCGCGTGATCGCAGCGGCGCCGACGGCAACGCCGGGGCGGAACTTTGTCTATAGCGATATCAATTTCATCACGCTCGGCGTGCTCGTCGAGCAGTGGAGCGGGATGTCGCTGGCCGATTATGCGCGCGAACATATTCTTCTGCCGCTGGGCATGACGGAATCGGGGTTCCTGCCGCCGGAGGCCTGGCGCGCGTCGATTGCCCCGACGCAATACGACGAGCATGGACACCTGTTGCAGGGCGTGGTGCACGACCCGACGGCGCGACGAATGGGTGGCGTGGCGGGGCATGCGGGCCTGTTCTCGGATGCGCGGGATACGATCTTCTATGCGCAGGCGCTGCTGGACCGTCTGGCCGGGCGCCCCAGCGCGTTCCCCTTGAAGCAGGCGACGCTGAGGATGATGACGACGCCGCAGCAGCCCAGGACGGATGCGACCGACCTGCGTGGGCTCGGATGGGACATCGCCACGCATTTTTCATCGCCGCGTGGCGATATTTTTCCGAAGGGATCGTTCGGACATACCGGCTTCACCGGAACGTCGCTCTGGTTCGACCCGCTTTCCGATAGTTACGTGATGCTGTTGACCAATCGCGTGCATCCCGATGGCAAGCGGAGTGTCGTATCGTTGCGGCGCGATGTGGCAACGCTGGCGGCAAAGGCGCTGGGACTGGAAAAGACTGTCTAGTCTCAACAACCCCGTCGGGAAGCGATGACTCTCAGGACGACGAAGCGATACCGGATCGCCTGACAGGCGTTTTAACTGGGAAGACGGGGTCGGCGGCGTGATGCTGGTCCCTGATTTCCGGCATGCCGAAATCCTTGCGCTGTCGGGTATTTATTGCAATCGCGGTCGATCTCGACTATGTCTGTGGCATAATGACAAAATCAAAAGGCGCCCCATTGTGGGCGCTTTTTTTATGCGCGGAATTTGAACATGGCGATTGATTTGCAGATCAACCCGGCTGATGGCGGCCCGCTGGCTTTGCGCCTGCTGGAAGATCGGGTGCTGAGGCTGGAGACGTTGTCGGGCACGTTGTCCGACCAGCATGAGCAGCTTCGCGCGGAGATGCGGCACGAAATCCTGTCGCTGCGTGACCAGATGAAGGCGTTGGAGAGCAAGGTGGAAGACGGTAACCGGATCGTCAACGGCAAGCTTGACCGCCTGATCGGTGAGCGCGCAGTGGTGACGGGGCTGATTACGCTTGTGACGTCTGTGCTGGGGACGGGTGCCGTGCATATCGCGTTGTCGATGGGGATTCACTGATGTCCGGTATCGATGTCAGACAGTTGAAATACCTTGTGGTCGCGCCTTCCCTGGCGGCGCTGGGGCTGAACGAACCGGCGGCGATCAATCTGGTGACGGGTACTGCGCTGGCCGAGACGCGCGCGGTCTATCTGCGTCAACTCAATGACGGGCCGGCACTGGGGCTATGGCAGATGGAGCCGTCGACACATGATGACTGCTGGGCCAATTTCCTGAATTTTCCAGCGCAAAAGCGTTTCCTGACGGTTCTGCGGGGTATGTTGAGCCCCGATTTGCCGAAGGCGGCGCAGCTGGTGACGAACCTGCGGTATGCGGCTGCGATGACGCGGATCAGGTTCTATCGTGTGGCGGAAAATCTGCCGTTGGCGGATAATGCAGCCGCGCAAAGCGCCTATCACAAGAAATATTATAATTCTTGTCTTGGTTCGGCAAATGCCGATGCGAATACTGGGCTTTTTCAGCAGGCTATCGATGCGTGATGTGGCGGTGCCGAGGACATTTATGCATCACGCTCTCGACACCACCATCAACATTAACGAATTATTTGTGACGAAAAAGGGGCAGAAGATGCCGATTGAATGAAATTTCACAAAAACGATACAGGATCGATATCAATATCGACGCGCTCCTGCGATGCCGTGCGCAGGCCGGCCAGCCATTGACGCAGGATCGGCTGCACCGCGACGTTGCGTCGTGTGCGCAGGAGAAGGCGTCGGCGATGTCGGCCACGCAGCATGGCGAGCGGGGCCGGGGCGGGACCCAGGATCTGCACGCCGGGAAGATGTGGCGCGTGCTCCCCGATGGTGCGGGCCAATGCGTCGGCGGCCTCCGCCGTTGCGGCGCTGACGATAAGCGCGGCGAGGCGACCGTAGGGCGGCCAGAAGCCGGGGCGGCGCTGGTTCGCTTCCTGCTCCATGAAAGCGCGATAATCGTTGGAGACGAGGGCCTGCATAACCGGATGTTCGCTGACATAGCTTTGCAGCAGGACGCGACCGGGCGCCTCCGCACGACCGGCGCGCCCGGCGACCTGATGCAGCAGTTGCACGGTGCGTTCCGCGGCGCGCAGATCGCCGCCGCCGAGACCCAGATCGGCGTCCACCACGCCGACGAGCGTCAGATGAGGAAAGTGCCAGCCCTTGGCGACAATCTGCGTGCCGATGATGAGGTCGACCTCCCGCGCGGCGATGCGCCGGACGGCGTCCGCCGTGGCCTGGGGTGAGCCGAGCGTGTCGGACGCCATCACCAGGATGCGGGCATCCGGGAAAAGCGCGCGCGATTCCTCGAGAATGCGTTCGATGCCTGGCCCGATCGGCACGAGGCTTCCTTCCGCCTGACAGTTCGGGCAGGTCGGAGGCAGGGGGTCGGTATGGCCGCAATGGTGGCAGGCCAGTTCACGCCGGGCGCGATGTTCCACCAGCCACGCCGAACAGTTCGGGCATTCCATGCGGAAGCCGCAGGCGCGACACAGCGTCAGCGGGGCATAGCCGCGACGATTGAGGAAAAGCATGGCCTGTTCCTGCCGTGCGAAGCTTTCGTTGATGGCTTCGGTCAGGACCGGTGAAAGAAAGAGGCCACGTTCGGGCGGGTGCGCGCGCATGTCGATCAGCCCGACTTCGGGCAGGACCGCGCCACCGTGTCGGGCGGCCAGCGTGAGATGGGCGTAGCGGCCCGCCTCGACATTGGCGAGGCTTTCCAGGCTTGGTGTCGCGGAGACGAGCACGACCGGTACATCGGCGATCCGGGCGCGCAGGACGGCCATGTCGCGGCCATGATAGGTGACGCCGTCTTCCTGCTTGAATGCCGTATCGTGTTCTTCATCCACGACGATCAGGCCGAGGTCCGGGAAGGGCAGGAAAAGCGCCGAGCGCGCCCCTACGACCACGCGGGCCTGTCCTTCGGCAACCGCGCGCCATGTCATGCGCCGTCGCTTGGCGCCGAGATCGGAATGCCAGACGGCGGCCTGCGCCCCGAAGCGCCGGGCGAAACGGTCGGTCCACTGGGCGGATAGTGCGATTTCCGGCAGGAGGACCAGCACCTGCCGGCCCTGCCGCAAGGCCTGGGCGACGGCTTCCAGATACACCTCGGTCTTGCCCGAGCCGGTGACACCTTCAAGCAGTGTCGCGCTGTAGCGCCGAGCGTCGACGGCCTCGCTCAGGGCCTGGGCGACGATGGCCTGTTCGTCCGATAGTACCGGTGGCCGGAAATCGGGATCGAGTGCTGCGAACGGTGCGGCGACGGGAATGACCATTTCGCGAATAAGGCCGACATTGGCCAGCCCGCGCACGACGCTGGGGCCCACATCGGCGATGGTGGCCAGCTCGGCGGTGGTGCGCGGCGCATTGCCGAGGGCGTCCAGCACTTTCCGTCGCGCCGGCGTGAGGCGGACTTCCGTCGGATCGGCATTCCCGCGCACCCATCCCAGCGCCGGACGCGGCGGTTCCGCGCTGCATGCGCGTATGGCCATGGCCAGAACGAGGCCGGGCGGCGTCAGCGTGTAGGCGGCGAGCCAATCGATGAATCGGCGCAGCGTTTCCGGGATGCGTGGGGTGCCGAGCAGGGCCCGGACAGGCCGGAGCCGCCTGCGCTCGATGGGCTGGGAGGGTTCCGGTGCGAAATCGGCGGGGACGGTGCTGGTCGCGTCCCAGACGCAGCCGATCTCTTCCCGTCGGCCCAGCGGCACGGTGACGAGATCGCCCGGCTCGACGGTATCGGGCGGCAGGAAGCCGAGATAATCCAGCGGGCCGGGAAACGGCAGCGGCAGCAGGACCGACAGGCGCGGGCGTGCTGCGTCGGGGCTCTCGCGCTCTGCTGCGCCGTCATCTAAGGTCATGGATGCCATGCATATTGTCGAACGTTCTTCATCCGGTCCCGGTTCTAGCCCAAGGCGGCGGCCTCGTCGCCTCAATCCTTGTCGGATGATCTATCCATGATGGCCCGGGCGGCGCTGGACGCGTGGCTGTCCTGGCTGGCGCAGGCGCGACGTGCGAGCGGAAACACGGTCGCCGCCTACCGGGGCGACATCGAACAGGCGCTTGGTTTCCTGACCGATCATCTGGGCCAGGAGCCGGATCTGGCGGCGTTGCAGCGCCTGTCCCTGGCGGATCTGCGGGCATGGCTGGCGTATGAAACGGCGCGGGCGGAACGGGGTGTCACCGGTCGTGTCGGGACGCGTGACGGGCAGGCACGAACGCGGGCGCGCCGTGTTTCCGCCCTGCGGTCGTTTTTCCGCTATCTCTCCGAACGGCACGATATCGACAACCCTGCGCCGGGTCTCCTCGCCGCACCACGCGTCAAGAGACGGCTGCCGCGCCCCCTGACGCGCGATCAGGCGCTGGCGGCGCCGGAGGAAATCGCCGTCATGGCGCATACGGGGATTGGCGCCCTGCGCGATGAGGCGCTGTTTACGCTGCTTTACGGCACCGGCATGCGGATCGGCGAAGCGCTGGCGCTGAATATCGGCGATCTCGATGCGTCCGGTGGCGATGTTCTGCGTGTTGTCGGCAAGGGCGGCCGCGTGCGCATGGTGCCGCTTCTGCCGATCGTGGCGAAGGCGCTGACGGACTGGCGTGCCCAGCATCCGTCACCATCGCCCGATGCACCGCTTTTCGTGGGCGCACGCGGCGGGCGGTTGCAGGCCCCTGTAGCGCGGCGGGCCATGCAGCAATGGCGGAATACGACGGGTGCTGCCGCGAGTGCGACCCCCCATGCGCTACGCCATTCCTTCGCGACGCACATGCTGGAGGGTGGCGCGGATTTGCGTGCGATTCAGGAACTGCTGGGCCATGCCAGCCTTTCGACGACGCAGACCTATACCCTGGCCGATGAAAAGCATCTGATGTCCGTCTGGCAGGCGGCGCATCCGCGCGCGCGCCGGTCATGAGGTGCCGCTGGTGGGCTGGCTTTCTGGGGCTGGGCGCGCTGGTTTCAGCGAGTGCCGCTATGGCGTCGCCCTGTCGCATGACGCCGGTCGCGCAGGTTCCCCTTCATGACGACGGATTGTTTCTTCATATTCCGGTCATGCTCGACGGCCGGGCGGCGAGTGTTCTGGTCGATACGGGTTCGGAGGGAAGCCTGATTACCCCGGAGGGCGCGGATCGCCTGCGGCTGCGTCCGGATGCTGCGCATGCGACGTTCATGCAGGGGCCGAACGGACGCGGCCAACTGGTGCCGAACCTGCTGGTCTCCTCCATGCGGATCGGCGCGATGGACCTTGGCGCGCGCACCATGCCGCTCGGTGCATTGCCGGGGCTTCCGGCGGTGACGCCGCCGATCATGGGACTGATCGGCGCCGATGCGTGGCATGGCTATGATCTGGAGATCGACGCGCCCCATGGACGGTTGACGTTATGGGCCGTTCGACTGGGATCGACGGTCTGCCGCCGACCGCCCGACTGGCCTGACGGCTACGCGGCATTGCCCGCTTTCACCGACGGCGGGCGTCTGACGGTAGCATTTCAACTGGATGGCCGCGCGGGTCGCGCACTGGTGGATAGCGGCGCGCGTTCGCATATCGTCGCGCGGCGTTTCGCGCATGAACTCGGGATCGGCGATGACGCACTGGCGCGCGATCCCGGCGGCATCACCAGCGGCGTGGACCTCAATGCACGACGTTACATGTGGCATCGCTTCCATCGCCTCACGCTGGGAGATGGGGCGGGGACGACGAATGCCGCCAATCCCGCATGGTCCGCGCCGGTTCTCACGGTCTCGGATATTCGCGATTCAGCGGATATGCTGCTCGGCGCCGACTGGTTTGCCCGGCACGATGTCTGGCTTTCCTATTCGACCGGGCAGGTTTTCGTCGCCGCACCGGAATCGCCGCGCGTGCCGCTGAGGCGATAACCAGCCGAAGCGGTGCTTTCATCTATTGCCGCTGGCGTGCCTCGGCGGCGACAAGGCGGATCCACGGGTGCCGTTCGGTCACCAGCGAGACCACGCGTGCCTTATGGGCCGCGCGTTCGGTGATCCCGTTGGTCATTGAGGCATCATGGTGACGGTATTCGGCCAGAACTTCCGGCACGTGACGGCCCGTCAGGCCGCGCTCGGCCAGCCCGCACCACAGATCGTAATCCTCCCAGCCCATCGCATCGCGCGCCACATAATAGCCACCCACCGCAGCCCAGGCCCATTTCGCCACCATGGCCATGGCATCGACGTGGTTGCCGCCGATAAGCGCGAGCGGTTCGAAGGGCAGGTTGCCCAGGAGGTCCGGTCTGGTGGCGTTGTCCGGGTCATCCGGCGTTGCCTTGCCCATGACGATGCCCTCGGTATTGAAGGCGCGGAGGACCGGATAGGCATAAGCGGTCTGCCCGTCCGCCATGGCATCGCGCAGTCGTGCACAGGCATCCGGCAGGAGGCGATTGTCGGCATCGAGTTGCATGACGAAGGGCGTTTCCGTCGCGGCCATGCCGACGTTTCGCGCGCCACCCAGACCGGCGTTTTGCCGGGTGCGACGCAGGATCAGGCGGTTGAAGCGCTCCGCATGGCGCGTCATCCAGTCCTCGACAAGCGTGACCGAATCGTCCGTCGAGCCGTCATCCACGACGATCAGGTCCAGCGGTGAGAGGGTTTGAGCGCGAACGGAATCCAGCGCATCCAATATATACGTACTGTAGTTATAGCTGGTCACCACGACGGTGACGTCAGCCCCTCCCAAAAGGTCGCGCTCGAACAATGCGTCGCTTTCCGGAACGACAGGCAGTGGCGCCCTGGGCATGGCCTGACGGGACAACAGCGTTTCAGCACTGCGGGCAGCATCGGCGTCCGTTGCGCCCAGGCCGTCGAAAATCGTTCGCAGGCGTTGCGTCTGAGCCTGCGGGCCGAAATGCCATAAAACGTCGTGATACGCGTCCTGCGCCATGCGACGACGCTTCCCGGGATTCTCGATAAGATTGCGTAATGCCGCAGCCCATTCCTCGGGCGTGTCGGCCAGAAAGCCGGTGATTCCCGGTCGAATTACGCGGCGGAATGGCCCGGTTGGCGAGGCGATGCAGGCAGCGCCGGCCAGGGCGGGCTCGAAGAACTTGATTTCCGATTTCGCCTCGCAGAAGACATTGCCGGTCTCCAGTGGCGCGATAGAGATATCGAAACGGGCGAATTCGTCCGGCAGATCGGCCAGCGCGACCATGTCGCGCCATTCGATCCGGTCCGCGATCGTCTCGAGTGCGGGAAACTCCTCCATGAGCAGGACGGGGCGCCTGTTGCCGGCTTCACGGAACAGCACGAGCCGGACGTGCGGATAGGTCCGCAGGAGATCCGCGAGAACAGGGGCGACGGCTGCGAAGTCGCGCTGGTGCGTCCGAGAGCCCGTGGCATAGCCGATGCGGACCAGTCCATCGTCGATCCGGCGTCGATGTGCCAGCCGGGATTTCGCATGGGCGGCGTCATTGAAGATATTCGGCACTTCGTGGGTCAGCGGCAGATTGACGCGCATGGCGTCGCCGAGTTCGCGGGTTGTCGCAAAGCCGAGATCGCAGCGCAGCATCGTGCGTCGCATATCGGCGAAACAGCGCTCGATCCGTTCTTCCGTCGCGCCGATGGATCGTATGCCGTCAATGACGTCGATCCGGGCGAGGTGCGGGATGAAAACGATATCGTCCGCGTCGAAAACGAGTGTGGCGCCTTTCTCCCTGCCCAGTCGCAGGAGGATATCGACATGACCGCTGAATTCCACACGCCACAGAACCATGATGTCGGCCCAGGCCACGTCATCGCCGCCAATTGTGGCACAAGGCATGACACGGGTGGCGTATCCGGCGGCGCGCGCGGCTTCGGCGAGCCGATCGCAACGATAGGCGACGCCAGGCGTGTCCGGCTCGCCGGCGATGAACAGGATGTGTCGTTCGGACGACGGTAGTTGTGCGGTGACCGGCGCGGCAACGACCGGCGGATGACGTGGTCGCAAACGGCGGCCAAGGTAGCGGACGGCACGTAATGGCAGGGCGCGGCGCGGGGGAACTGTCGCGGATTGCGCGTGGCGTTCGGAGAGTGCGGCATCGCGCTCGGCGACGGCGGCCTCATAGGCTGCCTGCGTCCGATCGTATTGGGCAAGGGCGGCGTCGCGTTGGTATGCCATGTCGCGTTGCAGGGTGACGAGTGTCCGGATGCGTCGGGCGTCGTCCTGCCGTTGCTGCAACAGACGGGCCTGCGCCTGTTGCGACTGCCACAGGGCAGCGGTGGTGGCGGCGCGACGGCGCAAGATCCGGCGTTCCGCGGCGTAGGCCGGATCGGCTAGCCATGCGAGCGCGGCTCGATCGGTTCCCGACGGTGTCGGCATCCGGATGAGCACATGAGAATCGAGATGGAAGTCATCATCGTGCGCATGTTGTTCGGAAAAACGGATGACGGTCGCTGAGGATGTAAATTCGTGCCGGGGATCAGTATCGCTTGTCACAACGATCGACGATATCTGCGATTCGTGCGGCAGAAGCGCAATCCGACGCTCGAATATCTGATTGCCGAGCATCTCGCGCAGCGGCCTTATCATCCAGCCGCAGGATGACGTAAAAGTGATCGTGCAGGGATTTGAGTCGGAAAGCTGATCGAATACCCACAACAGGAACGGCAAATATCGGGCGAATTCGTGTTGCAGTGCATCTGCCGGAACTGGCTCGTCGAAAATGGAGAGCCTGTTCACGGTGACACATGAAAGGATGGTGTGTTCTTTAGACACGTTGATTTCGATACCCGCCTATTTGAAATAACAAGCCGTCTTGCTCAATTTCACGATCTTTAGCCTATCTGCACCGCAAATTTAAGATTGCCGTATGACTCTCAGGGCCCACTTATCTTGCGGCATCCCAGGGGGCAGCGGGATGTAAATCGAAAAAAACATGAACAATTCATAAAATCTCATGCGCTAATTATTGCATTCATGCCACGCGAAGCTGGTTGCCGGGAAAAGAAAAAAATTATGACTGGTATGGCTGCACGAATATCATTGCCAAGGCGCGATTCCATTTGATAGAGAGCGGTTGGATAGAAAAAGTCGGGGCGGTCGTGCGGCTGTCCTTGGTAAAATGAATCCTTCGGGATCAGAAAAGGAGCAGAGCGTATGGCAATTGTGACCGTCGTTGGCGCTTCCGGCACGCATGTTCAGGTTACCGTCGACGGTGGCCAGACTCAGCGTCTTGCGCAGGAATACGCGACCAGCATTCAGAATGCCTTCAGTGGCGGCACCCTTGACGTGGTGGACCTTGCACCGGGCAGCAATCAGTTTGCGTCCAGCGCGATGTCGACAGTTCAGGGGCAAATCACCGTCGGTGGTTCCTATACGTTGAATGGCAGCTATACGAACGTTGCAGTTGGCGCTTTGGCCTCCAACGACAGCCCCGTTACGCCGCTTAATGGCCAGGTTACGATCAACGCGGCCGGTAGCACGGGTTCGTCGCTGAGCATTCTGACGGGCAACCAGGGCAACACCGATGTGACGGTCGGCAACCAGTCCGGCACCTTTGTTGCCGCCGCTGGCACCAACGCGTTTCATGGTGGCGACAGCACTGGCGACTGGCAGATCGCAACCGGCGCGGGCACGACCAACACGCTGTCGCTCGGCACGGGCGCCAATTATGTTGCTTCCGAAGGGCACGACACCATTGATGGGGCGGCCGGCGGTACCGATACGGTTACGCTGATCGGCGGTAGCTCGCTCGTTTCCTTGCAGCAGAACGCTGCCGTCGTGGATCTGAGCACAGGTAACAACATCTCTGTTGGTGACAACAGCACCGTCTTTGGTGGTTCGGGATCGAGCGCCAACTTCACGGGCGACTCCAGCACGATCGTCGGGGCGTTGGGCGACACCATCTCGGCTGCCAGCTCGCTGCAGGTCATCCATGGCTCGAACAACGACATCTCGGTCAGCGGTAACCTGTCGTTCCTGAACGGCACGGGCACCACGACCATCGCTGCCGGCAATGCGACGATCTTCGGCGCCTCTGGCCTGAACGCGATCACGAGCACCATGTCCAGCCCGGCGCTTTTCGTCGGCAACGAGGGGCCGGAAACGGTCAACGGCGCTTCGTCGACATCGGCGCTGCATGCCTTCGCCGGCTCGGGCAACGATGTGCTGATCGGTGGCAGCGCGTCCGATACGCTGGTCGGCGGTGTTGGCAATGCCACGCTGACGGGTGGTTCGGGTGCGTCCAACCTGTTCGCCATCACCAAGGATCATGCCGGTGGTAACTATACCATCACGGATTTTGGTAGCGCGGCTGGTAACATCACGGCGCTTTACAACTACGGCCTGCAGAATAACAACGGTCTGCAGAGCGTGTTGAATAACGCAACGGTGGCTGGCGGCAACACGACGATCCAGCTGTCCGACAACTCCAAGATCACCTTCGTCGGTGTTACCGACCTGAAGGCCTCGGACTTCAACCTGAGCTGATTTCATCTGGTTGATCGATCGAGAAGGGCTGGACCGCGAGGTCCGGCCCTTTTTGTTTGTATAGCCGATTTCGAGAGGCACTCCGAAGGTGTATGTCGCCTGTCATGCGTCCGACCGATTTCCCTCACCTGAGTGACTCGCCATCATCAGATCTATTGGCGGCGCGAGACGCAGCCCTGCGTGACAGTTACCGTGAAAGTGCGGCGCTCTATGGGTTGCGTGCGGCGGACCTTCGTGCCGAGATCGATGAACTCCGGCGCATCAAACGTCTCCGTGAAGAATCGCTTTCCTGGCGCATAACGGCGCCCCTGCGCTGGGTTCGGTCGCTTAGTCTTGGCCGCATGCCGTCCGGCCGACCGCTGAGCAATGCGCCGGACAGGGTGCGTGCATTGTGGCAGTCGGGCGGTCTGCGCGCCGTCATTGGCACCCTGCTGTCGGAAGGGCGCAGCAAGCGATTCCTTGCGGTCGATTCGGCTGACGATCAGGCGATCAGGCGTTACAAGGCGCCGTTGAAAACAGGCCAGACGCCACTGGCGCCCCATATTCTGATCATCGCCGAACTCGGCCTCCGGCAATGCGCCAAATATCGTGTCTGGCAGAAGCGG
Source organism: Neoasaia chiangmaiensis (assembly GCF_002005465.1). Taxonomy (NCBI): domain Bacteria; kingdom Pseudomonadati; phylum Pseudomonadota; class Alphaproteobacteria; order Acetobacterales; family Acetobacteraceae; genus Neoasaia; species Neoasaia chiangmaiensis. Next base: position 2,546,372 of record NZ_CP014691.1, read on the forward strand.
ACCTTTCTCGAATCGTTGGGCTGGCGCGTAACGGTCGTGGATTGGCGGATGACCAAGCTGGCCTGGGCGACACTTCAAACTTGCAGCGCCGTCATATTCTATCGCACGCCGGGATTCGACTCGGTCCTGGCTCTGGTGAATGAGGCCCATCGTCTGGAGCTATCTCCCTGGTGGGAAGTGGACGACCTGATTTTCGATGCGGACGAATATCGTCAGAATGGCAATATCGAGACTCTTCCCGCGTCAGAGCGCGAACTTCTTCTGTTCGGCGTGACCCTGTTCCGCCGCTGCCTGATGGCTTGCAACCGCGCCATCGCATCGACTGAGAGTCTCGCGGCTGCCATGCGTCAGGTCGGTGTCGATGATGTTGCGGTACTGGAGAACGCGCTGGACGAACAGACGCTGCGTTTCGCGGAGGGCGCTCTGGCACAAGCGCAGCACGACCCTTCGCGCATATGGGTCTGTTATGGCTCCGGGACCAACACGCACGATGCCGATCTGCTACAGGCAGCGCCCGGATTGCTGATGGCCATGCAGCAGATGCCGGAACTCGGTATCCGCCTGTTCGGGCCGGTGAGGCTGCCTTCGGAGTTCGACGCGTTCGGCGAGCGTGTGGAAAGGCGCGACGGTCTTGACTACGCCCATTACCTTCGGGAACTGGCCTGCACCGATATCAGCATTGCGCCGCTGGAAAACACGTTATTCAACGACGCCAAGAGCAACATCAAATTCCTCGAAGCCGCGATTCTGGGGCTGCCGACGGTGTGTTCGCCACGATCGGCTTTCATGACCGTCTTGCATCCGGGTGAAAACGGCATGGTGGCGACGACATCGCAGGAGTGGGCGGATGCGATCGTCCAACTCGCCCGCGATCCCGCACTGCGCTATCGGCTTGGCGGGCAGGCGCGTCAGGACGTGCTCGACCGTTATGCGCCCGACATCATGACCCGCACGCAAGCGGCACGTATTTTCGGGCAGCCGCAGGCGCGGCGTGGCGACGCGATGCGCGTGTTGATGGTCAATGTGTATTTCGCGCCGCGCTCGTTCGGCGGCGCCACGATGATCGTCGAGGAAATGAGCCGTCGGCTTCGGCAGGATGGGCTTGAGGTGGGCGTATTCACGACGGAAGTCTCGCAGGAATCCGCCTTCGAAGCCGGGCATCGCTATCAGGTGGATGGCATCGATGTGCTCGCGGTGCCGGGTGCGGTCGAGGGGGATGCGCTCGGCAGTCTGGATAATCCGGATGCCGCGGCATCCTTTGCCGCCTGGCTGGCGGCATTCCGGCCGGATATCGTGCATATCCATGCGTTGCAGGGCATGGGTGTCGGCCTGCTTCGCGTTTGCGAGGAATACGGTGTTCCGTATGTCATCACGGTGCATGACGCATGGTGGCTGTGCGACCGGCAATTCATGGTTCGTGAGGACGGTCGATATTGTTTCCAGAAGACGATCGACCTGCAAATCTGCCAGACCTGCGTACCGCATGCACGACATCTGGCCAGTCGCGCGGTCATCATGCAGCACGGTTTGAAGAATGCGGCCCTGATCCTCAGTCCTTCCGCGACACATCGCGATCTCTACATCGCCAATGGCGTCGATCCGTCGCGCGTGGTGGTCAATGCGAATGGCTTTCGCTGGCCGGCCCGACCCAGAAAGCCACGGTCGGTCGGTGCGCCGCTGCGCTTCGGCTTCGTCGGCGGCACGGAGGATCTCAAGGGCTATTCGTTGCTGCGCCGCGCGGCCAGGGCGGTGGCGCGCGCCGACTGGTCGTTGATCGTCGTGGACAACAAGCTGAACCTCGGTATTCGCTCCATCGACCCGGAGGACTGGCATATCGAAGGCCAGTTCCGGATCCGGCCTGCCTACACGCAGGACACGATGGACGATTTCTATGACGAGATCGACGTGCTTCTTTTCCCTTCACAATGGAAGGAAAGTTTCGGCCTGACGGTGCGCGAGGCCCTGGCGCGCGATGTCTGGGTGATCGCTACGGCCCCGGGCGGTCAGGCCGAGCCCATTGAGGATGGCATCAACGGCACGCTGATCGACCTCGACAACCATCCCGAAACGCTGATGACCGCCATGACGGCGCTACTGGCGGCACCATCGCGCTTCGATGGTTACGTCAATCCCCTGAAAGACCGGTTGCCCCATTATGAAACGCAGGCAACGGAATTGCGTGAAATCTACGCACGGATCCTGAACTGATCGCGCAGCAGGAGAGAAAGCGCGCGCCAACGGTCTTCCGCCGCCACAGCCTGGATCAGCTTGCCGCGCCACGTCGCGCGCAGCGCGCCCGGACGACGTGGGTGATGGGCCAGATACGCATCGATCCATGCGGGATCGAAAAATCCGGGGTCGGGCAGCGCATCCCGCCAGCCCTCGATACCCTGGATGGCGCTGGGGTTGTCGCGCAGCAGTTCCACCTTGATGAAGGGCGCACGGTCGCTGCGCAGCACGGTGCGCCAATCGGTATGCATGGGGTTGGTGGCGATCAGGCGCGCGATGCCACGTGTGCTGGACCAGCATGCCCCCTGTTTCAGGCCGGCCGCCTGTAACGCCAGCCCCAGGCCGAGTTCGCCATGCAGGACGATCTCGTCTTTCGTCATCTCGTTGAAGGGCTGCCTCAGCACGCGCTGTATGGCGGGGCGACGAAAGGCATCAGCCGTGAAACAGACGAACCACGATTGCAGATGATCCACGACGGCACGGGAGGCGACCATCCCCCAGACGTCATATTGCTGGCGGCGCATCCGCTCGACCAGAGGGGAGAGTGGCTGGAGCGGGCCGAAGACGCTGTCATTGGCGAGGAGGATTTCATCCGCGTCCTGTGCGAGGTCCAGTTCGAGCAGATGCTGCCATGCGCCGAAGTCCAGCCCGCCATTCGGGCGCGGATGGAAGGCGATGGGCAGCCCTTCCAGTCCCGCGTGCAAGGCAAGGCGACCGGCTGACGTCAGGTTTTCGCGACCGGACAGAGCAATATGAATGGAAAAGCCACAAGAAGCGATCTGCCGCAGGTAATGCCGGGTCTGCGGCGGAATTTCCGGTTGTTCGTCATACTGGGCAAACAGGCAGATGGATCTTTTCACGCTGTAATAACCATTTTAATTTCTTTTAAGTTACTTGGCCGGTATGTTTTTGCGGTGCCCGTGAAAGGGCGTCGCCCAGCTGTCTGACGAGAAAAACGCGGAGTTTCAATGAGCAAAGCTTTTATCGCCGCCGCCTTGCAGGAGTCGATGCAATGCACGGGCGTCGCCGCCAACCGCGCGGCAACGGACCTGATGGCGGCAATTGTCGCGGAACTCAGGAAGGAAGGGGGCTTCACGCTGCCGTCCTTCGGTACGTTCTCGGTCCATAAGCTCAAGGCGCGGAAGGCCCTCAATCCGCGCACCGGGGAAAGCGTGCGGGTCAAGGCGGGCAAAACGGTTCGGTTCAAGGCCAGTCCCAATCTTCGCAAATCGGTTTGACACCGACCCGTTCAGGCATCGGGCGCCTGAACGGGTTGAGTCTGCTGGTCCTTAAACGTCGTGCACGGTGTCGAGATCGCCGAAGCGTGTGAATTCCCCTTCGAAATAAAGCGGAATCGTGCCGGTCGGCCCGTGGCGCTGCTTCTCGAGGATCAGCTCGGCCTTGTTGTGCACGAGCGCCATTTTGCGTTGCCACTCATCCATGGCGACCTGGTATTTATCCATGCTCTCATAGGCGCTGTCTTTGGGCATGCGCTGTTGCAGGTAATATTCGTCGCGATAGACGAACATCACGGCGTCCGCGTCCTGCTCGATCGAGCCGGATTCACGCAGGTCGGAGAGCATCGGCCGCTTGTCCTCACGCGATTCCACCTGTCGCGAAAGCTGGGAGAGGGCGATGACCGGCACCTCGAATTCCTTGGCGATCGCTTTCAGGCCCTGCGTGATCATCGAGATTTCAAGCACGCGGCTGTCCGGCTTGGTGCCGAGCGCCGGCCGCATGAGTTGCAGGTAGTCCACGACCACCAGGCTCAGCCCCTTGGTGCGTTTCAGGCGACGGCACCGCGTGCGCATGGCGGAGAGCGAGATGGCGGGCGTGTCGTCGATATGCAGCGGCAGGCTGGAAAGTTCGCGCGACACGCGCACGAAGCGGTCGAACTCGCGCTGTCCGATATCGCCGCGGCGGATACGCTCGCCGGAGACTTCCGCCTGTTCGGACAGGATACGTGTGGCCAACTGCTCCGACGACATTTCCAGCGAGAAGACGGCCACGGTTCCGGCCGGGGGCTGGTTTCTGTCCTCCGCTTCCCGCTGAATGGCGCGCGCGGCGGAGAAGGCGATCTTCGTGGCCAGCGCGGTCTTGCCCATGGCCGGACGCCCGGCGAGGATCAGCAGGTCGGATGGATGCAGACCGCCCGTTTTCTTGTCGAAATCGCGCAAACCCGAGGTCAGGCCGCTGACATCGCCCGTGCGCTGGAAGGCGTGCTCGGCCATTTCCAGCGCGCCGGTCAGCGCCCGTTCGAAACTGACGAAGCCGCCGTCCTGTCCCTTGTCGGTGGCGAGCTTGAACAGCGTTTCCTCGGCCACGGCGATCTGGTCCGTGCCGTCCAGTTCCGACCGCGCGCCGAAGGCGTTGTTGACCACGGTTTCACCAATGTCGATCAACTGGCGCCGCACCCATGCGTCATGGATCGCGCGTCCGTAATCGCCGGCATTGACGATGCCGACCATCGCCGTCAGCAGTCTGGCGAGGTAGGCCGTGCCGCCAACCTCGTCCAGCAGGCCGCTATGTTCGAACTCGGCCCGCATGGTGATCGGATCGGCCAGCATGCCGCGGTCGATACGCCGCGCGATGGCCTCGAAGATGCGCCCGTTGATCGGATCGGCGAAATGCTCGGCGATCAGGAAGTCGGACACGCGCTCGTAGGCCTTGTTATTGGTCAGCAGCGCACCGAGCAGAGCCTGCTCGGCCTCGACATTGCTCGGCGGGGCGCGACGGAGCAGGCCGAGAAGGCCATCGGTTGAATCGGTGTCTTTGGGGGGCGTATCGATCATGTTCACGCCACCTTCCTATCATGGGCCGGTGCGATTCGAGAACGCGCCGGATCGTGTCGTTTGCGCCGTGCAGCATATCCGCATTTACATGTGCCATGTATGCGACGGTCGGCGAGAAGCCTCGCCTGACGTCCGGCATTCATGAAATCAACCGCAACATATCGGCCCTTATCGCGCCCCTTTTGAACAGGCCAACTGCCGGAACAGGGACGCTGGGGGGCATGATGCAGACGATCGGCGCATTGTCGGGGATGGGTTGGGGCAGGCGTGGTGACGAACCATTGCCGACGAATCCGATCGCATGGTTGCGGCAGCAGCTGGACGGGCCGGATCAGGCCGTCTTCCCATCGTTAGGCGACAGCGCGGACGGGCTGATCGCGCTCAGAACCCAGCGGCATGACAAGATGCCCGGCGACCCGCTGGTCAAGCCGGTCTTCCAGGCGGAGACCGTCGCGCAGATGAACAATCTGCTGCGGACCGAACAGCCGTTCCGCGAGCGGCTTGCCTGGTTCTGGTGCAATCACTTCACGGTCAGCGTGCGGCAGGGTGGCACGCGCGCCGTCGTTGGCGCCTATATGCGTGAGGCGATCCGCCCGAATGTTACGCGGCGTTTCAGCGATATGCTGCTGGCGGTCATGCATCATCCGGCGATGCTGATGTATCTCGACAACACATCGTCGATCGGACCGGACAGTCGCGCGGGACTCAAGCAGCATCGTGGCCTGAACGAGAATCTGGCGCGCGAATGTCTGGAATTGCACACGATATCGCCCGCCGCCGGCTACACACAGGCGGATGTCACCAGTTTCGCGGCTGTCCTGACCGGTTGGGGCGTGGACATGAAGGCCGAGCGCCCCGGTTTCGTCTTCCGGGCCAACGCGCACGAACCGGGCGAAAAGACGCTGATGGGCCGCACGTTTCCGGAAGGCGAGGAAGGTGGCCTTCAGGCGCTGCAATTCCTTGGCACGCATCCGGCGACGTATCGCCATATCGCAACGCAGATGGCGACGCATTTCCTGTCGGATGTGCCATCTCCCCATGATGTGGCGGCGATTGTCGCCGCCTTGCATGACACACAGGGCGATCTGGGTGCGGCGGCCATGGCGCTGGTGCATCTGTCGGATGCGGGCCGACCGGGCGCCAAGTTCCGCACGCCGATGGATTACACGACGGCCGTTCTCCGGGCGCTCGATGACGGGGAGGCAAGTGTCGCGCCTGACGACCCCCATTCTCCCGCGCATCGACTGGCTGGCGGCCTCGGTTATCTCGGGCAGCCGTTGTGGAACGCGCCCCTGCCCAATGGCTGGAGCGATCGGGCAGCGGACTGGTCGGCTCCGGCGGATGTGATGGCGCGGGCCGACTGGGCTTATCGCATCGCGGCATCTGCCCCGCCGGTCGATCCGCTGGACGTTGCCCATGCGACACTTGGCCCCGCATTGCGCCGGGAGACCATCACGGCCATCCGCCATGCCGGATCGCGGCGCGACGGACTCACGCTGTTGTTTTCCTCTCCCGAATTTCAGAGGCGATAATCATGATGCTTCGTCGTCGCTCCGCGCTTCTCGGGCTGACAGCCAGCTGGATGCTGGGTCGCTCGTCACTCGCCATGGGGGCCGTTGCCGCCGGACCGGACGACCCGCGCTTCGTCGTGATCATCCTGCGTGGCGCGCTGGACGGCATGGCGGCCGTCACACCTTATGGCGATCCCAATCTCATCGCATGGCGGCGGGACCTGTTGCTGCCCGAACCGGGGCGCGAGGGCGGCCTGCTCGACCTTGGCGGATTCCATGGGCTGCATCCGGCGCTCAGCGGCATGCATGATCTTTACGGCGCGGGGCAGTTGCTGCCGGTCCATGCCGTCGCCGGGCATTATCGCAGCCGTTCGCATTTCGAGGCGCAGGATTATCTCGAAAGTGGCGCGGACGAGCGGCTGACCAGCGGCTGGCTCAATCGCGTCGTGGGGGCACTACCCCGGCATTCGTCGCAACCTGATGGCAGCGGACTCGCCATGGGCCTTTCAGTGCCGCTGCTCCTGCGCGGTCCGGCGCGCATCGGCAATTTCGCGCCGGCGGGCGGGCAGCGGCCGGATGCCGATCTCTATGCGCAGATCGCGGCCCTGAACGCCACCGACCCGACGACGGGCCCCGCTTTCCGCAACGGCCTGAAGGCACGCGGCTTCTCGGAGGATGCCCTGCGTGGGGACGTGCCGGCGACCGGCGACGATCATCACAAGCCGAGCGCGTTTGTCACGCTGGCCGATGCGGCAGGGCATATGCTGGCCGACTCGAACGGCCCGCGCATCGCCGCGCTGGAGGCGGGAGGATGGGACACGCATGCCGCGCAGAAAGGGCGACTGACCGGACCGTTGAAGCAACTCGATGCCGGACTGACGGCCTTGCGCACGGCGATGGGCCCGGCGTGGTCGCGCGCTGCCGTGCTGGTCATGACGGAATTCGGCCGAACGGTTCGCATGAACGGGACCGGCGGCACCGATCATGGCACAGGCACGGTTGCCTTCCTCGCCGGCGGGGCCGTGGCCGGCGGGCGTATCGGTGGCACATGGCCGGGGTTGAGACAGGACCAGCTGTTCGAGGATCGGGATCTCGCGCCGACCACCGATCTGCGCGCCGTCGCCAGCGGGGTCCTTCGCGATCATCTGGGCCTGAAGCGTGCCGAACTGGCACGTGTATTCCCCGGATCGGACGCAACGCCGCTCGGCGGGCTGATCCGCGCGGCGTGAACGCCCCTAGGCCGGATGGGCGCACTGGCGGATGCGTGCCGTCCAGTCCCGGTCCGGTGAAAATTGCCGATGGCCGACGGATCGAACGACACGCAACGACAGGGCATTCAGAAGCCATGCAGCGCGGACATCCGGCAGATCGCGCGCGATTTCCTGCTCGATACACAGGCCACTGGCCAGGAGCCGGCGGCGTCCGATGCCCGGCAGGGCGCCGTCCGAGAGCGGTGGCGTCACCAGCCGGTCGCCGCGCAGCGCCACGAGCGTCGCGGCACTGGCGCAGGCCAGCCGTCCGGCCTGATTGAGCAGGAGCGCATCGTCCGCGCCCGCGTCCTGCGCCTCCATCCGTGCGAGAATGCTGGGGAGGTAATTCAATGTCTTCACGCGGCTGAGGATCGTATCGCCATGCCGGATCTGGCGACTGATATGCAAGTTGACGGCGGGCAGGGTGGGGGTGGAAGGGAAAGTCGCGATCAGGACCGTCTCCTGCGTTTCCTCCGGCGGCAGAAGGCCGCGCGGGCCGGGTCCCCGCGTAAGCGTCAGGCGCAGTGCGCCGTCCCGCAAGCGATTGGCTGCGATTGTCTCGGTGATCGCCTGGCACAGTTCCCGGCGATGCGGCGGCGACAGGCGGAGCAGGCGCGCACCTTCGGCCAGACGGTCGAGATGCAGTTCGATCAAGGGCGGGTGGCCGTTCACGACGCGCATCGTCTCGAAGATGCCGTCGCCAAGCAGAAAGCCCCGGTCGCCCGGATCGATCCGCGCTTCGGCCGGAGGGCCGATCCGGCCATCGAGCCAGACAAGCCCGCTCATGCCCGGAACATACCGAGCAGCGGTGCGGCCTTGAGCAGCATCTCGTCGTATTCCCGCTTCGGATCGGAAGGGTAGGTAATGCCGCCACCCGCGCCGAGCGTCATGTCGTCACGCGAGATGCCGAGACTGCGGATCACCACGTTGCTGTCCATGGCGCCGTCGACGCCGAGACGGAACATGCTGCCGCAATAGATGTCGCGTGCCGAGGTCTCCACCGTGTCGATGATCGACATGGCGCGATGCTTTGGCGCGCCGGTGACGGAGCCGGGCGGCAGCGTGGCGCACAGCAGGTCGATCGCATCCAGCCCGGGTTTCAGGCGCCCCCGCACCGACGAGACGAGATGGTGCCAATGGGCGAAGCGTTCCACGACGCAGAGTTCCGGCACCTCGACGGACCCCGTGGCGCAGACACGGCCGATATCGTTGCGCATCAGATCGGTGATCATCAGGTTCTCGGCATATTCCTTGTCGTCGCGCGCCAGGGCCGCGGCGATCCGCCGGTCGTCTTCGGGGTTGCGGCCCAATGGCGCGGTGCCCTTGATCGGCCGGGTCTCGATCCTGCCCGTGGCGCTCAGTTGCAGGAAACGCTCGACCGAGCTGCCAAGCAAAGCATATTCCGGTGAGATCAGCATGCCGCCGAAAGGTGCGGGGGCGGTTTTGCGAAGATGGCGATACAGATCGACCAGATTCAGCGCGGCGGGGCGCCGTGCCCGCCATCGCTGCGTCAGGTTCGCCTGAAAGATATCGCCCGCCGCGATGGCGTCGATCACGGTGCGCACCGATTGTTGCCATGCCGATGCGGTCTGGTCAGGTGCGAAAGCGACGGACGGCGGCAAAACCGCCTTGCGTGTGCAACCGGGCAGATCCGGTGGTGGCGCATCGTGCAGGCTGCTCCACCACAGGCGCTTGTCCTGCCGGTCGAATACCAGCGCGTTTTCATAGAAAGCCGCCACGATCTCCGGCGTGGGATCGACATGACGCGACGGCACATTCTCCAGCCGCAGGCCCGCGCCATAACTCGCCGCGCCGATGACGCCCGCCTGGAACGGCAACGGTCCGGACGGCTGCCGCGGTGGCATCAGCGCGCGAAGCCGCGACCATGCGTCCGCGCCGCTGGCGACGAGGGTGCTGCGGGGGCGACGGCAGAGCACGGTCCAGCGCGCCCGTTCGGTGATCGGGCCGCCGCTGTCGAGCATGGCCAGCCAGGGCTCGTCCGCCCATTCGGCCAGAAAAGCGTCCGGCGTGCGCCAGGGCTGTTCGACGATGTTCATGGCGTGTCGGGCGGGGACGGGTCGGGGGGTGGCGCGCTGTCCGCCGCGCCGGTGGCGAAGGCCAGGCTGGCAGCGGCGATCAGCGCGGCATGATAGGCATCCGATTGCGTCAGGGTGGCGTCGAGCAGGGCATTCTGCGCCATGTCGACCTGCGTGATCGCACCCTCGCCACTGCGATAGGCCGTCAGCGCGGCATCGAAGCTGGTCTGCGCGGCAATGCGCAGCCTGCCGGCGGCGGCATAGGCGCTCAATGCCGAGCGCAGGCCGTTTTCGGCGGCGACGATCTGTCTGACCGACTCGTCCATTGTCTGCCGCAGGGTCGTCTGTGCGCTGTCGGACTGGTTCTGCGCCTGCTTCAGCAGCGCCGCACGCAGGCCGCCATCGAAAACCGGCACCGTGATGCCGCCGAGAATAAGGCTGCTGAACGCATTGGTGGACAGATTGAGGGTCGGCGAACTGTCGCTGCCGATGCCGGGAACGGAGGAGAGGGCCAGGCGCCCGGTCGTATAGGCGACGTTGCCGGTGACGAAGATCTTGGGCAGGAACTCGCTGCGCGCGGCGGCAACGCGGCTGGTGGCGGCGCGCGCGCTGGCGTAGGCGGCCAGCACGTCCGGGCGGCGGGCGACGTCACGCTGGATCATGGCATCCGTCAGCCGCGCATCGTCCAGTCGCAGGGGGCGGTTGGCCACGTCCTGCGTCTGCAGGGGCGTGTTCGGGGCGATGCCCATGGCCGTCATCAGGTCGAGCGTCGTGTTCTCGACCCCGCCCTGCGCCTGCACCAGCCGCAGGTCGTCCTGCGCGGTGGCCTGTCTGGCCTGCGTGACATCCACGATCGTGCCCTGGCCCTGATGCAGCCGCGCTTCGGCGGCTGTCTGCACCGCGCCTGCGTTCCGGCGGGCCTGTTCCAGCAGGGCGACGCGCGCCGTGGCCGCCGCATGGGTGTAGAAGGCGAGCGTGACCGTATAGATCACCTTCTGGTGCGCCGCCGTGAACAGCACGTTGGTGGCGATCTGTGCCTGTTGTGCGGCGTCGATCGTGGCTTCCCGCTTGCCGAAATCGAACAGCAGCCATTGCAGACCCAGCGTTTGCACCTCGCCGCTGCCGGAGCGGCGGTTCTGCACGCCGCCGGTCAGGGTCTCGATGTCGTTTGCGCCATTATTGGCGAGTTGTCCCAATGCCCCGCCATTGCCGATGCTTGGATTGCCGCCATCGTTGCGTGTGTGGTTGTAGCCGCCGACGACTGTCGCCGTCAGTTGCGGCAGGTAGGTGCTGCGTGCCATGCCGGTCGCCAGGGCGGCGTCGCGCGCCGTGTTCCATGCGCGGCGGGTGGACGGATTGCTGGACTGGGCGATGTCGATCAGTTCTGGCAGGCTGTAGGCATGGCCGCTCTGGATATCGGGCGCGGGCAGGCGGGCGGGCAATGCCCTGTTCGAGGGCAACGCATAGCCCGGCGGCAGGGCAAGGCTATGGGGCTTTGCCGTGCCGGGAACGATTTCCCCATTCGCGGCGACATTGGGCTGCCAGGGCGTGTTCGGGCGCTCGGGCGCCGTACGCAGTGCATCGGTCGCGCAGGCGGTCAGGCCCAACGTGCAACCCGCAAGGAGGAAAGGCGGCAGGCGGGTCATGCGGCGACGTGATCCAATCGTATCATGCGGCGGTCGATATCCATGTCGTCATGCGCCAGCAGCAGGTCGTCCGACAAGCGTGCGGCATCGTCCAGCGCCGCGCGAAAGGTGGCAAGCTGTTGCGCGTCGGCACGCATATGCACCGGCTCGGCAGCCGCGTATTCGAGGGTGCGTTCGCCCTCGGAAAGGGCCGCCTGCACGCTGGCGGCGCGGATCAGGCGTTCCTGAACCGTCGTGCTCTCGCGCTGCGCGGCCAGCGCCTTTGCGATGGCACGGAGCTTTTCGCCGACATGGTCGTAGGCGCTGGCGGGCCAGAAGCTCGTGAACATGGCATAGGTCAGGAAATTGCCCAGCAGGATGCCGACGATGCGGTCGCGGGCCGTCGCCATGTCGGTCGTGGGGCCGTAACCTTTGAGATCGGTCAGGAAGAAGGCCAGTCCGATCTGGAAACCTGCATAGGAAATGCGCGCATCGCCGGTTTTGATCCAGGCGGCGAACAGCGAGACGACGAAGATCAGGACCAGAAAGCCGGTGATGTCGTTGAGATGCGGCATGACGCCGATGATCGCCGCGATGCCGATCGCTCCGCCGATCAACGCGCCCACGATGCGCAGGGTCAGCTTGGCGATCATCTCGCCCATCGTCGGCAGGGCGACGATGAAGCAGGTGATGATCATGGTGTGAATGCCCTGCCAGTCCAGGATCTTGAACAGAAAATAGGCCGTCATGACCGCCGCCGTTCCTTTGACGGCGAAGCGGACGTGATCCGGATTCGTGAAGGCATCGGGGAAGAAAAAGCCGCTTTTGCCCTTTTCCTGTGGTGCTGCCGTTTCCGGCGGGGTCGTGAAACCGGGCAGCAGCGATGCCATGGCGGCCAGCGCGGCGCTGTCGGCCGGCACGGGCGGACGCGTGATGTGAGCGGGATAGTCTCCGCTTTCGAAAATCGCCGCCATGTCGGACAGGGTCGCGATCAGGTCGTCCGGCGCGGCTTCCTGCCGCCGGACGGCGGCTTCGGCAAGGGACAGCGTGCCCACGCTGGCATAGGCTGCCTGCGTCAGGGCGGCGAGATCGTGCCGGGACCAGACTTTCTCAAGTCCGGCCATCTTCACGTTCGAGAGCATGCTTTTCACGCCCGCGCGGAGCATATCGGCAGCGCGTTCGCGTGTCGGCTGATCGCGGTAGTGGAGCAGGTCGATCGTCATTCGCAGCCGGGCGGCGATGCGCCGGGTCAGGAGGGTCTTCGGCGACGGGCAAATCAGCAGGCCGAGCACGATCATGACCGCGCCCGGCACAGCCAGGAACAGGTCGGTATAAAGCAGGGCGCGGGTGATGACTTCGCCGACCGGAACCTGATCGATGGCGATCAGACCGTAGACCACGATCAGTCCCAGCATATAGGAAACGGGTTTCAGCTTGCTTGCCGAGCCGAGAAAAAAGAACCCGAAGGACAGCAGCGCGACAATGATGGCGATGCCCATCGGGTGGTCCAGCGTCAGGCGAACCAGCCCGTAGACCAGCGCCAGCAGAAGAACGATGAGAATATTGAGCGCCGCCCCCGCCAGGGCGTTCGTCACCCGATCCTGCTGCCACAGGATGAGTGTCACCAGCGCGGGCACGGCGAGGTCCGGCACCTGCCAGATCTCCCCGACCAGCACGACCGTCGTGCAGGCGGCGGCGATGCGGATCGAATAGGCCAGCCGTCCCGGCGCAGGATCGCGCACCAGTCGCCAGACACGATCGAGCGTCAGACGATGCGGATCGAGGAAACGCCGCTTAGTGGCAGGCCGCGCCATGCCGGATCTCGACGGATGCCGTGGCCCCGAGCCGCAGCAGGTTGGGATCGGCCCGATCGATCCTGATGCGGACCGGGAAGCGCTGCGCGACATGCACCCAGTCCATCTCACGCGGGACGAGCGGCAACGAGCGTGCGATGCCGGCGGAATCCGTGGACAGGACGCCCCACCCGATACTTTCGACATGCGCGCGAAGTGCCTGTTTGCGGTCGAGCATGGAATAGACGGTCGCGCAGTCGCCCGGCCGCACCGCGCCGAGATCGACCTCGCGGATATTGGCGGTGGCATACCATGCATCGTTGGCGATCAGCGTGAAAAGCACCTGCGACGGAGCCAGCACCTCGCCGGGTCTGACGCGCAGGCTGGCCACGAAACCATCCACCGGCGCGCGGACATCGGTCTGGCGCCGCTCATAACGCGCATGGTCGAGCGCGGCCTGGCTGGCGGCCTGGGCTGCCAGCGAACTCTTCAGGTCTCCGATGGCGATTCCGGCGGCGGCGGCCTGCTGCTTCGCCTGTGCCAGAGACACATCGGCATCGTGCAGGGCCACGCGCGCCTGATCGTATTGCTGCCAGGGAATATAGGCGTGCCCGGCCAGTGGCTTGAGCCGTTCGACGGTGCGTGCGGCAAGATCGCGGTTGGCCTGCGCACGCGTGACCTGATCGCCGGCGCTGGCGGCGTTGGCGGCCTTCACGGCGACGAGGCGGCGCTGGTTCTCCACTTCCGCATCCGCGAGCGCGAGGTTCGCTGCGGCCTGACGCACGGTGAGGTCGTAGGGCTCAGAGTCCAGCCGATAGAGCAGGTCCCCCTTGTGCACGGATTGATTGACGCGTGCATGGAGTTCGATCAGTCGGCCGCCGACCGTCGCGGCCATGTGCACGACTTCGGCGTCGATGCTGGCATCGTCGGACGACGGATAGGCGCTGTCCTCATGTGCGACATGGATGCCGAAGACGATCGCGACGATGACACAGATCGCCGCGATAACGATGCCCAGCGGCTTTTTGCCGGAGATATGCACGCGCTCCATCGCCCTAGGGTCCGAAGGCCAGCACCCATACCGCCAGCGCGGCAATGGTGCCGAGCGCGACATAGGTGAAAAGACGAAAGCTCAGGACCGCGTCGATGCCCGTCAGCACGAATGCGACCCGCAACCCCACGGCGGTTGCGATGCCGATCAGGCCGCACATCATCCAGCCCGGAAAATAGGCGCCGACAAGCGGGAAAGTCGGCGCGCCGCCGGGCGCGCAGGCGGCCAGCATGGCGACGGGTGCCCAGCAGAGCTGGCGCGGCGTGAGGCGGTGCATGGGACGGCGGGAAACGCTTTTCGGTCAGGAGGGGAAAAGGCGAGCGTTCCGGCAGCTTACGTTATTGTGACGCCGGTGCAAGAACCGGGAAGTCATCGTCCCGTTTCAGTCGTGTACGCCGCCGGCATGGGGAGCGTGCAGGGGAGAACGCAGGATGACTCATCCAGTCATACCAGAAGGGGCATGGCGGCCCCAGGCCGGTCTGGACGCCCTGTTGCGGACCACGCGCATGATGGGCGACGACCTGTCACCCGGCGAGGACGGCGAGGACGAGCACGCGACCGCCAATCTCCTGCAGAAGCTGATGAATCTCGGCGCATTGACAGCGGGACTGCCAGTCGAGAACGGTGGTTTCGGCCTGTGCGATTCCCGCGATGGCGCATTGCCGCTGCGCGATCTGCTGCGTCACATCGGCCGGATCAGCCTGTCGCTGGGGCGCTGTCTGGAAGGACATGTCAATGTCATCCGGCTGGTGGCGCTCTATGGCAGTCCGGATCAGCGTGCCGAACTGGCGCGGAGTGTGCGCCGGGGGATGCTTGCCGGCATATGGGTGACGGATGGCGATCCACCGGTGCATGTCACGCCCGCCGGCGACGGCTTTGCGCTAAGCGGCGTGAAGGGGTTCGCCAGTGGCGTGCGGCTGGCTGGTCTGGCGCTGATGACGGCGCGTTTGCCGTCGGACGAGACGGTCATGGTGCTGGTGCCGGTCGGCGATCCGGCCCGCATCCGGCGCGGTCCGGGCATACTGACCGGCATGATGGCCAGCGGGACCGGTGCCTACGATGTCACGGGCGTCTCGATCGGGCCGGGCGCGATCGTGGGGCGGCCGGGCGATTATCTTCGGCAGCCCGAGTTTTCCGCCGGGGCATGGCGTGGCGCCGCCGTGGCGCTGGGTGGGCTCGATCGGCTCATCGATCTTATGCGCACGGAGCTGCTTGCGCGTGAGCGGGACGGCAACCCGCATCAGCAGGTCCGGTTCGGCCAGGCGCTGATCGCGCGGGAGACGGCGGCACTCTGGACGCGGCAGGCCGCTCTCGCGGCTTACGATACGACGAGCGATCCCGGCGATGTTTCGGGCGTGGTCAATCTGGCGCGCCTTGCCGTGGAACGGGCCGGGCTGGATGTCATGGAACTGGTGCAACGCGGGCTCGGGCTTTCGACCTTTATACGTGGGCGCCCGGTGGAACGGGTCATGCGTGATCTCGCGACCTATCTGCGCCAGCCGGCACCGGACGAATCACTGACGGAGGCCGCCGCATGGTTCATGCAGCATGAATGGCCGGAGGGCGCTGCATGAAGGTCGGGGACATTCTGGCCGCGTTCGATCGCCTGCCGTTCGGAGCTCTGGAAGCGATCGCGCCCGGCACGGCGCTGGTCGTTGCACCGCATCCGGATGACGAGAGCCTGGGCTGCGGCGGGTTCATTGCCGAGGCCGTCCGTCAGGGGCGTCCGCCTGTTGTTGTGATCGTGACCGATGGCGCCGGATCGCATCCGGCATCGAAGGCCTGGCCGCGCGAACGCCTGGTCGCGCGGCGGCGGCAGGAAGCGCGCGAGGCGGTCGCGGAACTGGGCCTTGCGGAGGACCGGATCGTCTTTCTCGGGCTGCAGGACACGGCGGCCCCGACGGAGGGGGCGGATTTCGAGAAAGCAGTCGACGCCCTGAAAACGCTTGCCGACCGCTTCGATTGCGACACGGTTCTGGCGCCATGGCGGCACGATCCGCACGGCGATCATGAGGCGGCGTGGTTCATGGCGTGCGCGCTGACGCACCGTTATCCGGCGCGGCGGTTGCTGGCCTATCCGGTCTGGGGCCTCACGCTGCCGCCGGAACAGGAGATCGAGGAACGCCCCCCGCATGGCTGGCGGCTGGATATGCGTCAACATATGGCGGCGAAACATCGCGCGGTGGCGGCGCATGTCAGCCAGCGCGGCCTGCTGATCGACGATGACCCCGACGGCTTCATCCTGCCGGTCAGGCTTCTGGAGCGGATCATCCGCCCTTTCGAGGTCTTCATCGAACCATGAGTCATGACAGCTGGACCTCGGACATCTTCGAAAACCTGTTCCGGTCGCGCCCCGACCCCTGGGCACTGGCGGACAGTCCCTACGAG
Source organism: Neoasaia chiangmaiensis (assembly GCF_002005465.1). NCBI lineage: Bacteria > Pseudomonadati > Pseudomonadota > Alphaproteobacteria > Acetobacterales > Acetobacteraceae > Neoasaia > Neoasaia chiangmaiensis. The sequence goes on from NZ_CP014691.1 coordinate 2,563,047, forward strand.
CGGGACAAGCTGGCGCACCTGCTGCGCAATCTCCCGGAGCGCCCCGTTCGTCTTGCGCTGGAGCTGGGATGTGCGATCGGTGTCACGACCCGTAACCTTGCATCGCGCTGTGATCGTGTCGTTGCGGTGGACGCGGCGCAGAGCGCGTTGGCGGCGGCCCGACAACGCTGCGCGGGACTGGAAAACATCGTGTTTCGCGAGGCTTTCCTGCCCGGCGGCTTTCCCGTCAGGGATGCGGAAGGTTGCGATCTTATCGTCGTGTCGGAAATCCTGTATTTCCTCAGCGAGGCCGATGTCGCGGAACTGGCGTCGCGCGTCATGGCCAGCGCTGCGCAGGATGCCGTCATCCTTCTGGTCAACTGGACGGGCGAGACCGATACGCCCTGCACGGGCGATCAGGCGGCTACAACGTTCGTCACGGCGTGCCGGGCGCATGGATGGCGGCGTGATCGCGCGGAACGAAGGGCATCGTATCGTCTGGACCGGCTTGTTCGGCCGAGGACATAGACGCGGCGTCGCGCATTCGTTGCAGGCGCGCCAGGACACGCAGCGCACGGGCATGATGACGGGGCAGATCGGCGCGCCGGATAGGGGGATGCACCGTCATGCCGATCACATGGCGGCGGATTCGCCGCATGCGCTCGGCCACCGTCTCCAGCGCATCGTCGATGAAGGGGTCCTGCGCGATCAGGCGCCGCGCAATCGTCTCGGCCATGCCACCCCTGGCACGACCGACCACGCGAGCTGACACATACACGAACACATCCGGCGCATGGCGCGCAGGAAAGCCGCCTTGGCGAAGCGCCTGATAGAAGGCGCGATCTTCGCTGCTGGCGACGTCCGGTATGCCGCCGACCGCAGCCCATGCCGTGCGCGTCACGGCGATGCTCGCGCCGGAATGCTCCGCGTGGCGCGGCCATGGATCATGCCAATCGGGGGCGAGTTGCGCGCTGATCCGCTCCAGCGCCGCGGCGTAGGCCTGCTCGGCGTCGTCGTCGACCTGCAGATGCGCGGGGATGCTCGACGCCTCATGCGGGAACAGCAGGGCACGCCCGAAAACGGCCCCAACCTTATAGCGTGCGAAAGCCGCCAGCGTGCGGCGCATCCAGTCCGGCGCGACAGCGCCGTCAGCATCCGTCGTGAACAGCAGGGCGTCTTCCGGCGCGAGGCTCGCGGCGCAGGCCATGGCATCGCGGCGCGCGCGACCGGCGCTGGCCTCCGACGCGGCATAATCCACGGTCCTGACATGCACCGTGAAGGGCAGGCGCGGTGCGAGCGCTTCCACACACTGAAGCGTCCCGTCCGTGGAGTTGTTGATCCAGATCACGACGGCATGCGGCCGGATGGCCTGTTGCGCGGCCAGTGCCTTGAGGCAGGTGGCGATATGCACTGCCTCGTTGCAGGCCGGTATGGCGACGATACGGTAACGGCGGATGATCGATTGGCTGATATTGAGGTGACCGGCGGTCAGATGCATTGAGTCGTCGTACCACGGCATTGTCGAACTTTCCTCATACGGGCGTTCGTCGTGCTGGAAGGCTGCTGGCTTCCCGGGGACACCGCGCGCGTCTGCCATAGACGCCGCTGGTCAGGCGAAGTTCGCAGACGGCAGCCGCAGGGGGCGATCACATTTCGAACGGATGACGAACTCAGGGCGCAGGGCGTGTCGGCAGGTCATCGAGGAACGATCTCGCCTGTGCCCGGATGGCGTCGCGCTCCGCAGGCGGCAGGCGCGCCACGTTTTTGTAGGCCAGTGCCATGCGCGGGTTGTGTGCCAGCCTGTCCTCATGCCGCAGCATGAAATCCCAATAGAGGAAGTTGAACGGACAGGCGCCGTCGCCCTGTCGTTTCTTCACGTCATGCACGCAGGCGCCGCAGTAATCCGACATCCGGTTGATATAGGCGCCGGAGGCGGCATAGGGCTTGGAACTCAGCAGGCCGTCATCGGCGAACAGTACCATGCCGTGCGTGTTGGGCAGTTCCACCCATTCGTAAGCGTCGATGAAAACCGCGAGATACCACCGCTCGACCTCGACAGGTGCGATACCGGCGATCAGCGCGAAATTGCCGGTCACCATCAATCGCTGGATATGGTGGGCATAGGCATGATCGCGCGTCTGGCCGATGCTTTGCGCCATGCATTCCATGGTTGTTTCACCAGACCAGTAGAGCCACGGCAGCGGGCGGGTCGCCTCCAGGGCGTTGCCGTGGGCGTAGGTGGGCATTTTCAGCCAGTAGACGCCACGGATGTATTCGCGCCAGCCGATGATCTGCCGGATGAAACCTTCCGCGGCGTTCAGCGGGGCATGGCCGTCGCGATAGGCCTGTTCCACGCGCTGGCAGGTCTCGCGTGCCGTCAGGAGCCCGATATTCAGGTAGGCGGAGATCAATCCGTGATGGAGGAAAGGCGCGTCGCGCTTCATCGCATCCTGCGAGCGCCCGAAAAAGGGCAGGGAATGGATGACGAAGTCGTCCAGCGCGTCCAGCGCGCCCTGCCGTGTCACGGCCCAGTCGAAGGCGTCGAGCGTGCCGAACGTATCCGGGCAGTGCCGTTCGACCAGCGCCATGACCTCGCGCGTGATGGTATCGGGCGGGAAGCGCCGACGGGCGGGCGGCGTTTCCCGCTTCGGCCATGGCTTGCGGTTCTCGGCATCGAAGTTCCAGGCCCCGCCTTCGGGCCTGTCGCCGTCCATCAGCAGACCGGTTTCGCGCCGCATGTCGCGATAGAAGAACTCCATGCGCAGACTCTGCCGCTGTCGCGCCCATTGGCGGAAGCGTGTGGCAGTGCAGATGAACCGATCGTCGCGCCGGATTTCGACCGGCAGACCGAATGTCGCCTCCCAATGGCGCATGGCGTCCCACACGCGATACTCGCCCGGTGCGGTGACGACCACCTGTTGCGGCGTGAATTTCTCGATGGCGCGTTTAAGCTCGCCGGTGAAGCTGCCGCTGTTGCCGGGCTCATCGAGTGTCACGTAATGCACGGTCGCGCCTTCGCGCCGCAACTCATCCCGGAAATATCGCATGGCGCTGAGGATCAGCACGATCTTCTGCCGATGGTGCGGAACGTAGGCGATTTCGTCCTGCACCTCGCACATCATGACGACGTCGCGTTCCGTATCGAGATCGCGCAGGGCGGCAACATGGCGGCTGACCTGATCGCCGAGAACGAGGCGTAATGTGCGCATGACGGGCTGTCTCTTCTTTTTGTTCTTCTCCACCTAAGCGACCGGCGGGGCCGTAAGTTTTCAGGCGGGAAGGCGGAAGAGGGCGCGGGCTCTGTCGGTGACGGGCGGCTTTTCAAAATGCGCCGGCGCGATCGGTCTTGATACAGCTAGATGGAGCGGATGGCGCATCCATCGCGATACAAGCCGCGCCGGGCCAGGACAGGAAGGGGGCTGGTCGTCACACGCCGCGCGGCGTTTTCTGCGTCGGCCAGGGCGGGAGGCAGCAGGGACAGCCAAAGCCATCCTCATCATCGTCGATATGGTCGTCCTGCTCCGGTGGGGAAGGCGCGCAGGTAAACCGGGGCTGTGAAACGGGCGCGGGTTCGGTTGCCGGGGTGTCCCGACCCGTGCTGCGCCGATAGCGTTCTTCAGTCATGGCATCCTGCCCCAGTCCTGCTTTTGTCCCGACAGCCGTTGCGTGTGGGGTTAAGGCAGTTCGGGGCGTGGCACAACGCCATATGCCCGGCTTCGGCGCGGCCGGCCCGCTTTCGGGTCGATGGAATCATGGTAGTCCTGTCCGATCATGACGCCTATCCCTGCACCTGCTTCGCGACTGGCCGCTCAATCGACACGGCTTGCCTTTCTGATCGCGGGATTCGCGGGGGCGGCATGGGCACCGCTCATCCCTTATGTGAAACTTCGATGCGGGTTCGACGATCGGCATCTCGGGTTGCTGCTGCTCTGTCTGGGGTTGGGTTCGATCACGACCATGCCGGTTGCGGGCGTGCTGGCGGGCCGGTTCGGATGTCGGTGGATCATTGCCGTGGCGGTCGCCGTCGTGGCCTGCGCGCTGCCGGTTCTCGCCTTTTCCGGCGCGCCGATTGTCATTGCCGTCGCATTGGCGCTTTTCGGGGCGGGCATCGGGTCGATCGATTGCGCCATCAATCTCCAGGCCATCATCGTCGAACGTGCCTGCGGGCGCGCCATGATGTCCGGTTTCCACGGGCTGTTCAGTGTCGGCGGCCTTCTGGGCGCGACGGGCGCCAGTGGCTTGCTCGGTCTTGGGCTCTCGCCGCTCTCTACCGCCTTCATCCTAACCGGGCTGATCGTGGTGGCCGGCATCGCGGCGGTGCCGGGCTTGCTGTCGGGGCCGCTCGGTGCCGGTGAAGGTCCGGTATTTGCCTTGCCGCGCGGTGTTGTGCTGGCGCTGGGGGCCATGTGTTTCATCGTTTTCCTGGCCGAGGGCGCGGCGATCGACTGGAGTGCCGTGTTTCTGACCACGGTGCGTCACGTGGCGGTGCGCTATGGCGGACTGGGCTACGTTGCTTTCGCCTGCACGATGACTGCTGGCCGATTGTATGGCGACCGGCTGGTCGGGCGGTTTCGGGGGCGGACACTGGTTGTTGCCGGTGGTCTGCTGGCCGCGGCGGGGATGTTGCTGGTTGCGACTGTACCGCTGTGGCCCCTGACGCTGGCCGGATATGCCATGGTCGGCGCCGGGTGCGCGAATATCGTGCCGGTGCTGTATTCCGCCGTGGGGCGGCAGCGGCGCATGCCGGAGCATCTCGCCGTTTCCGCCATAACGACGCTTGGCTATGCCGGCATTCTCATCGGTCCGGCGGCGCTTGGTTTCGTCGCCAACGCGGCAAGTCTTGCGCTCGCGCTCGCCGCTGTCGGGGTGATGCTGGTGGGCGTGGCCGTCATGGGGATGTTGTTGCGGCGTTCGCTTCTGGAGGGACGCTGACAGTCGGGTCTCGATTTTACCAGTCCGGTATTCTTCCTTTGTGAAAAGCGCGCTCGACCGTCCGTTGTTGTCTTTGGAGCTATGCCGGTGAAGGTGGAGACTTCGGCGGAGCGGATCGCTGATTGGTCTTTTTGCGGTGTCGAGGGGGAAGGCGAGACCCTTACGAGATCGAGCCTTATCGATGGCTGGGGAACATGCTTGAGGCGATGATTGCCGCGTACTCCGCCAGCCGGATTGATGAGATGGCGCCAGTTTTTGCGTCTGTAGAACGGTTGATTTCGCGGGGAGGGGGCGGAAGTCGGCTCTTGGTGGAAAAGATAGAAAACCCGACACTCCCTTGCTGTTTCATCGGGTCATTCTTTCTCCCTGGCGCATCAGCCTGTAGCGGGTCAGTCGCGCGATATAGATAGCCCGGCGAGAAGTGGGGTGTATGCGGCGAGCCTGCGGGATACGAACTCGGTGAAGAGCCGCACGCGCTTCGTCCTGCGTGTCTCCCCCTGCATGAGAAGCCAGAGCGTTCCATGCCCGTGCAGGTCGGTGCCGGGCACCCTGACCAGCAGCGGATCGGCATCGCCGACGAAGCACGGCAGTTTCGTCATGCCGATCCCTTGCCGCGCTGCGACGATCTGCGTTTCAGCGTCCGGGGTCCTGAACAGAGCCCCTGTGGTACGAACCTCTCCTTCGTGAACCCAACCGGGAAGACCGTCATTGTTGATGACGATCCAGCGGATAGGGCCGGGGACACCCGCACGCCATGACGTCAAGCGATCGTGGGACATATAGATGCCGCTGGACAATGTGGGGCCGATCAGGCCGTGAAGATTGGGCGGCAGCTTTTCCCGGTTCAGTACGATACGGATCGCGACATCGGCTTCCCGGTTCGTCAGGTTCGCGACCGCGCCGGTCGGCACGATCTCCAGTTCGATGTCTGGATGCATGCGGGCAAAATCAGCAAGATCCGGCATAAGCAGATGTGTCGCGAGGAACGGCGGCAGCGTTATGCGCAAAAGCCCGCGCACACTCTGGTCGCGACCGAAAACGCGCGTTTCCAGTTGGTGCGACGACGTTTCCATCTGGTTCGCGAATTCGAGGATTTCCTCGCCCGCTGCCGTCAGGCGATAGCCCGCAGGCAGTTTTTCGAACGTATGCGTCCCGAGGTGTTTCTCAAGCTGGGCAATGCGGCGCAGCACGGTTGAATGGTTTACCCCCAGATGCCCCGCCGCAGCCCGCACCGAGCCACCGCGCGCGACGGCCAGGAAGTAGCGAACATCGTCCCAATCGGTCATGGTGCATTCCAGCACCGTACGGTGCGCCTTCCAAAGTCCATTTCCGCCACATCGTGCGCCATGGCGAGCCGCCATCATAGCGGCTGGCGATTCATTTTTCCCGACTTTCAAACGGGGAATACCGATCGTCCGACCGACGTCACTCGTCCAGCCGGATCGATTTCGCACCACCGATATGCGCGTTTTCGCACTCAATGCCTGACTCCGGACGACCCATGTTGGGATTGTCGGGGGACCACCCCGAACGATCAAAGATGAAGTCTGAAGGGAAAAGTCATGGGAAAGCTTGAGGGTAAGGTTGCCGTCATCACCGGTGGATCAAGCGGGCTGGCGCTGGCGAGCGCCAGGCAGTTCGTTGAGGAAGGTGCCTATGTGTTCATCACGGGCCGGAGGCAGGAGGTGCTGGACGAGGCCGTCAGGCTGATCGGTCGGAACGTGACCGGCGTACGCGGCGACGCGGCCAATCTGGACGACCTCGACCGCCTGTTCGACACGGTCAAGCGGGAAAAGGGCAGGATCGACGTCCTGTATGCGAGCGCTGGCACGGGCGAAGCCCTCCCGCTGGGCGAGATTACCGAGCAGCATTTCGATGCGACCTTCAACCTGAATGCGCGCGGCACGCTGTTCACGGTCCAGAAGGCGTTGCCGCTGTTCAACGATGGCGGGTCGATCTTCATGACCGGCTCGGTGGCCTCGATCAAAGGTTTCCCCGGTTACAGCGTGTACGCAGCAAGCAAGGCGACGCTGCACGCCTTCGCACGCGGGTGGCTCAACGAACTGAAAAGCCGGAACATCCGGGTGAACGTGCTGCACCCGGGGCCGATCGCCACACCGATGCAGGACCAGGTTCTCACGCCAGAAGCAAAGCAGATGTTCGAATCCCTGATCCCGCGGGGAACGATGGGCCGTCCCGAGGAAATTGCGGCGGCCGCGCTGTTTCTTGCTTCAGACGAGTCCAGCTTCGTGAACGGGGTGGAACTGTCTGTCGACGGTGGTTTCTCGGCCATCTGAAATCGCGCCGGCCGCGCGAAAGTCGCGCACGCGCGGGCCGCCACATAGCAGAATGGAGAGGCCTGCGCCGTTGAAAGCCGGGCAATCGATATCAATTGGAGAAGCACAATGAACTACGCGATTATAGGTTTCGGCAAGATAGGCCAGGCTCTCGCCCACGCCTTCGCCCGCAGGAACATCGACGTAACCGTCGCGAGCCGCCGGTCGTCCGAGGCGCTGGCGCCGCAGGCTCGGGCAATTGGCCCCACGGTGGTTGCCAGGTCGTTGCGGGAAGCACTTGAGGCCGACACCATCATTCTTGCTGTCCCGTTCGAGCAGCACCGGGAGGTTGCGAAGGCCCTGCCGGACTGGAAAGGCAAGACGGTCATCGACGCGATGAACTCGCTGGCTCCCCTTGAGGAGATGGACGGTCTCCTGTCCTCCGTGTACGCTGCGAAGGCGTTCTCCGGCGCCAATTACGTGAAAGCGTTCAATCACCTGATTGCAGCCACTCTGGCGACCGATCCGGTCGTCGAAGGCGGCCACCGGGTCGTCTTTCTGTCGAGCGACGACGAGGACGCGACCGCTCCCGTCGCGGCCTTGGCCAGACAACTCGGGTTCGCACCCGTCAAGCTGGGAAAACTCGACGAAGGTGGCGCGCTGGTGCATGCACGCGGCCGCGTTTGGGGACCGCTCATTTTCCAGGATTTGTTCAGGAAGGAGTAGTAATCGATCTACTTCCGTCTGATATCGGCTCACCGTGCCGCCTTGCGTTCCCGCCAGAGGCTGAGCTTGATGTAGAGCGAGGGCAGGACCAGCAGTGTCAGGATCGTGCAGGATACCAGACCGCCAATCACAACGGTCGCCAGCGGCTTTTCAACCTCCGCGCCCTCGCTGGCGGAGAATGCCATCGGGAAAAAGCCTAGGCAGGCGACGGTGGCCGTGGCCATTACCGGGCGAAATCGTTCCCGCGCGGCGGAGACGGCGGCCGTCATGGCATCCAGCCCGGCGCGCCGCTTGTCGCGTACGTAGGAGATCAGCACCACGCCGTTGAGCGTGGCCACGCCGAACAGGGCGATGAAGCCGATCCCGGCGGAAATGCTGAACGGCATGCCGCGCAGATAGATGGCGATGATCCCGCCGGTTGCGGCGAAGGGCAGGTTGACGAACACCAGGCCGGCCAGCCACGCATCGCCCAGTGCCAGGATCAGCAGGCAGAAGATCAGGACCAGCGTGATCGGCACGACGACCTCCAGCCGTGCCACTGCCGTTTGCAGGTTGCGGAACTGGCCGCTCCATTCGATGCGATAGCCGGGTGGCAGATGCACCTGCCGCGCCACCTGCGTCTGCGCCGCGCCAACGAAGGAGGCGAGGTCGCGGCCGCGCACGTTGGCCTGCACCATCATGCGGCGCTCGCCCTGGTTGCGGCGGATCGCGGCGGGGCCGGTATCGAGCGTGATATGCGCGACCTGCGCCAGTTCCACGATGTGATCGTCGCGCGTGACGACCGGCAGGCGCCTGATCTGGTCGAGCGTCAGGCGGTCCGACGGGCGGATGCGGACCTCCGTCGGGATCAGCGCCGCCTCCACCGAGACCGGCGGTCCTATATGGCCGCCCACGGCCTCGACGGCATCCAGCACGTCGCTCGTATCGACATTCAGCCGTGCGGCGGCGGTGCGGTCGGCATCGATGTGCAGATAGGGGATGGTGCCGACATCCTGCGGCGCGACGTCGGCGGCGCCGTCGATGCCCGATACGATGGACGAGATCTGGCCCGCAAGGCGCGTCAGCGTCTCGATATCCGGCCCGTAGATGCCGATGGCGATCTGCGACCGCACGCCCGATTGCAGATCGTCCATGCGCATCTGGATCGGCTGGCTCCAGTTGTAGAGCGAGCCGGGATTGTTGCGTTGCAGCGCCGCGTTGAAGGCCCGGACCAGCCCCTCCTGCGTGTCCGCCGTCTTCCACGCGCTACGGGGCTTCAGCAGGACATAGGTGTCCGTCTGTTCGCCGCCCTGCGGGTCGGTCGGGATGGCGGAGGTGCCCGTATTGCTGACGGTCGTCCGGATATCCGGGAACTGCTTCAGCGTGGTTTCGATGGCTTGGACCGCCCGCACGGATGCATCGAGGGAGATGCCCGGCAGGCGCGTGGAGGTGACGATCAGGTCGCCTTCCTGCAACTGCGGAATGAATTCGCCGCCCAGTCGCGTGGCCATCCAGACGGAGATGCCGAAGACGACGAGCGCGATGAGCGTCACGCGGCCGGTATGCGCGATGCCGTAATGCGAGGCCGGCACGAAGCCGCGCCGCAGGAAGCCGATCAGGCGGGTATCGTGTTCGGCTTCGGTCTCCGGCCCATGGTCGAGGTCGTGGTCGGCATGGCGCGGCGTCTTCAGCAGGACGCTGGCCAGCGCCGGGATGACGACCAGCGCGAAGAAGAGCGAGGCCAGCAAGGCCAGGATGACGGTTTCCGCCATTGGCCGGAACATCCGCCCCTCGATGCCTTCCAGTGTCAGGATCGGCAGATAGACGAGGATGATGATTAGAATGGCGAAGGTCACGGGGCGCGCGACGCTTGCCACCGTCTGGGCGATCCGGTCCGACAGCGGCGTGCCGCGTGCGGCCGGGCTGCTGAGCACGCTTTCGACGATGACCAGCGCGCTGTCCACGATCATGCCGAAATCGATCGCGCCAAGGCTGAGCAGGTTGGCCGAGATGCCGAGATGGTTCATGCCGACCATCGCGCAGACCAGCGAGAACGGAATGACGGAGATGATGACGAGCGCCGCCCGCCAGTCGCCGATCACCATCATCAGCACGGCGAAGACGAGGGCCGCGCCCATCATCAGGTTGTCGCGCACCGTCATGATCGTGACGTTCGTGAGGGTCGAGCGGCTGTAATACGGCTCCAGCCGCACGCCCTGCGGCAGGGAAGCCTGGATTTTGGGCAGGGCCTGCTTCAGACGCGCCAACGTTTCGCGCGCATTCGCCCCTTCCTGTAGCAGGACCACGGCGTTGACGATCTCGCCATGCGCGTCACGCGTGACCGCGCCGAGGCGGGGCAGGCGGCCTTCATGCACGTGGCCGACATCGCGGACATGCACGACCTCGCCATTGGGGCCGCTGCGCAGTTGGATGTCGCCGAGTTCGGCCAGATTGTCGATCAGGGATCGCCCGACGATGACGTGCTGCTCGTCGTTATGTTCGATCCAGGCACCGCCGGCGGCTTCGTTGTCCTGATCGATCGCGCGAAACACGTCGGCGATGGAAACGCGATAGCGCCGCAGGGCCTCGGGGTCGAGTTCGACCTCGAATGTCTCGGTCGCGCCGCCGTTGACGTTGACATCCACCACGCCGGAGACCAGCCGCAGCTTCGGCACGACGTTCCATGTCATGATACGGTTGAGCGCGCCGAGTGACTGACCGCCACCGCGGATCTGCAACTGCATGATCTCGCCCATGCCGGTCGCCATCGGACCCATGCTGATGGTCAGGCCATGCACGGGGACGGCAGCGCGGGCCTGGTCGAGGCGTTGCGCCACCATCTCGCGGTCGCGATAGATGTTCGTACCGTCGCCGAACTGGAGATACAGCACGGCAACGCCGGTGCGTGAGACGGAGCGCATCGTCTGAAGCCCGACGACGCCGGACATGATGTTCTCGATCGGGAAGGTCACCAGCCGCTCGACTTCCTGCGTCGGCAGGCCGGGCGCCTGGACGGAGACCAGAACCTGCCGGGGCGAGATGTCCGGCACCGGTTCGACCGCCAGGGAGCGGAGATCCGCGATGCCGGCGATCATCAGCAGGATGACCGCGCCGAGGATGGCCGCGCGGGCGTTCAGAAGCCTAACGAGAATCGCCATGCTTCAGCCGGCGTTTCGGGGATGGTCGGGCGCCGGGGACAGCAGGGCCTGGGATTTGAGGATGAAACTGCCTTTGGTCACTACCGTCTCGCCGGATTTCAGGCCGGAGGTGATGACCGTCTCGCCCTCCAGTGTCGGGCCGACGCCGACATGGCGGGCCACATACTGGTCCGCGCCGGTACGGACGAATAGACAGGGCTTCTCGCCGATCGTCTGCAAGGCGATGGCGGGGACGAGCTGGCCGCCGACGTCACCGGCCGCGAAAAGCCGCGTGCGCACCAGCATGTCCGGCCGCAAGGCCTGCGTATCGTTGGGAATGAGACTGCGTACGAGCACATGCCGCGTCGCGGGATCGACACTCCCTTCGATAATGTCGATGCGCGATTCGATCGGCGGCCTGTCGGGGCGGAACCAGGTGAGCTGCCGGCTGTTCCTTGTGAGTTCGCTCGCATCCGCTTCGTCGATCTGCGAGATTACCCAGACTTTCGACAGGTCGTCGACTTCCACCGGCGGCTGCGCACCGCTGGAGACCTCCTCGCCCGCCGTTACGGAAATGCGCCGCACGACGCCGTCGATCGGCGAGACGACGGTGGAAAGAATGCCGCGTGTCTGTTCCGTCCGCGAGGAGAAACGCGCCATGCGCTCGCGCTCGTTCTGCAACATGGCTTCCCGCTGCTGGACAAGGCCCCGCGCGTCCTGCAGGCGTGACAATCGCCGGTGCGCCTCACCGGCGGAGACCGCGCCGCCCTGCAACGTGCGCGCGCGGCTGTAGGCGAGCGAGGCTTCTTTTTCCAGCGCGCCGGCCTGCTGCAAGGCCGCCTCCGCGCTCAGCAGGCGCTGCTTCTGGTCGCTCAGGCTGAAATCGTCATAGGTCAGCAGGACCTGTCCGCGTTTGACCGGTTCTCCCGTGCTGACCTCGACGGACCGCACGCGACCGAACCCGACCGGGCGGATACGCACCACCCGCCGCTCGTCCAGCGCAACATAGGCGGGCGCATCGATATGCGGCGGCAGCCGACCAGGCCGGGCGGTGCCGGTTTCGATACCTTCCGTCTTCAACGCATCGGCAGCAATCGTAATCGGCGCGCTCGGCCAGGTTTCCTGTGCGATGGCGTGTGGTGCGACGAGGAGGGAAAGGGCAAGGAAGGCAGCGCCGCGCCGGGAGGCGGTCATAGGGTCTGTCCCGCCATCAGCAGGATACGCACCATCGCGGCATGCCAGATCACGTCGGCCTGCACTGCGCGTTGTCGTGCATCCAGCGCCGCGCGGCGGGCGCGGATATATTCGATGACGGGTGCCTCGCCGACCTGCCACGCCTGTTGCAGATGGGTCGCGCGACTGTCGAGCGCGGTCTGCGTGGCGCGGGCGTGGCGCAGGATGTCGAGCGCGGAGGCCAGTTGCGCGCGGGTCTGGCGGTATTCCACCCGGACCTTGCGCTGCGCCAGCGTGGCATCGCGATCGGCGGCACCCATGGCGCGCACCTCCTTCATCACCATCGGCGTGTTGCGGGCCTTGCTCGGCAGCGGGATCTGGAACTGCACGCCGATCTGCGTGTCCCATGGACTGCCGTATTGCTCCTGCCGCGCGAGCATGACGCCGACCTCCGGGTTGGGCATGTAGGAGTGCCTGGCGACGTCGAACGATGCGCGGGCGCCGCGCGCGACGGCGTCGGCCATCTGGATGCGCGGGTCGTTCTGCGGATCGAGCATTGCGCCGCTGGCGGCCAGGGTACGGCCGTCGAGGCTCATGAGATCGGGAATATCATCGGAGCCCGTCAGGCCTTCGAGTTCCGCGCGCGTGCTCTCCAGCCGCTGCTTCTGCTCGTCGATCCGGCTGTCGAGATCCTCCTTTTCGCCGATGATCGCTTCATGGTCCGTCGCCGCGATCTCGCCGCTCTGCAATGCCTGCCGCGACGACAGGACGAAACGGTCCAGGATGTCGCGCGCGGATGTCAGGTTACCGATCTCGCGTTGCAGCAGCGCGGCGGTGCTGGTGAGGTCCAGCACATGCACGGCGACGAGCAGACGCTGCACTTTCACCCGCGCGCGGGAGACGGCCTCATCGGCGAGTGCGTTCCTGACCGTGGCGGTACCCTGTCCCGGCAACCACAGCGGCACGCTGATGCCGCCTTGATAGGTCGTGTAGCCGACCTTGCTGCCGATGAAGTGATCGTCGAAATACTCGCCGGAGAGAATCGGGCCGCCCGGAAACCAGGAATCGACATCGGTCGCCGTCTTGTGGGCGGCGTCCGCGTCGATGTGATTGGCACGGTTGACGGGGTCGATCGTCCAGGCGGCCTGGATGGCATCGTGGAGGCTCTCCGCATGAACGCTTGCAGGCGCGGCGGAGGCGATCATGGCAGCGAACAGGTGGCCGGATTTCAGGCGACGATGCAGCGTGGGAAAGTTGGGCGGACGAACCGGCAGCAGCCGTTTTCGACGTCGGGGCAGACATGCGGACATGGTCCACAGTCATACGAAACCCGTCCGCGTTGTGTATAACAAAACTTGGCAGGTTCCTAAATATATCGATAAGCCTGCCGGCTCCTGCAAATGTGAACGCTATGGCCTCCCGTCTGTCGCGATACGGGCGGCCATGCGACCCGGCTACTTTGGCAGGGCGAAGGCGACGACCTCGTCCCCGTTACGGGTCTTCAATCCGCCATGCCCGCCGACGGCAAGCACGACATACTGGCGGCCGTCCTTGCCCGTATAGGTCATCGGCGTGGCGTTTCCGCCGGCGTCGAGTTCGGTTTCATACAGCACCTTGCCGTCGCGACCGTCGATCACACGGAACGCCTGATCGGCCGTTGCTCCCATGAACACCAGGCCGTTCGGCGTGGTCATGGTCCCGCCCATACTGAAGATGCCGGTCGGCAGGCCCACGGGCATGCGCAGCATGCTGCCGGGGCCGACGTTCTTCGTTGTGCCGAGCGCGCGTTCCCAGATCACGCGACGATTGACGAGGTCGATCGCCTGCGTCTTGCCCCATGGCGGCGCCAGGCAGGGGGCGCCGAAGATGCCGAGCCAGGGCTTGATGACCGCGGCATAAGGCAGGCCATGCTGCGGATTGTTGGTGAACACCGGCTCCGGATAAGGCTGGTTCCAGCCGCTCCACGGCTTGTACAGGCCTTTCGAGAGCGCCTTGTCCTGCGGCACGAGCGTCATCAGGAAAGGGATGAAGGTCGTGTTGACATACATCACGCCATGTTCCGGATCGATGCTGGCGCCATACCAGTCCGCCACGCCGTCGAAGGCCGGGAAGCCGATCGTGCCCTGAAGGCTGGGTGGCGTGTAGAGGCCGTGATAGCGCATCTTCTGCCAGCCGATGCGGCATGCCATCTGGTCGAAAGGCGTCGCGCCCCAGGTCCAGTCCGCGCCGATTTCATGATTGCGCAGATTGGGCATCTCGACCGAATGCGGCTGGGTGGGGGAATATCGTTCACCGGGGACGTCGCCGCCGGGCGCGGCCTGTTCCTCGACGCGATAGAACGGCTTGCCCGTCCGACGGTCGAGCACGAACAATTCGCCCTGCTTTGTGGTCTGCACGAGGACAGGCGTCATCCGCCCGTGTTCATCCGGCAGATCGACCAGTGACGGCCCGACGGGGATGTCGAAATCCCACAGATCGTGGTGCACCGTCTGGAAGTGCCATTTCTCCTCACCCGTGGTGATGTCCAGCGCAACGAGGGAACTGTCGTATTTCTCGTCGAAGTCGCGGCGCTTGCCGCCGAAATAGTCCGGCGTGGCGATGCCGAGCGGCACGTACACCGTGTTCAGTGCCGGATCGGCCGTATAGACGCCCCAGCCGTTCGCGGTGCCGCGTGTGAAGACCTCGCCCGGATCGAGCGGCCGGTTGGCCGGATTATGGCCCATGTCCCAGCCCCAGGACAGCTTGCCGGTCGTGGCGTCGAAGCCGCGGATGACGCCGGAGGGCTCGTCGACGGACTGGTCGTCATACACCCAGCCGCTGAGCATGATGCGATTGTTCATGACCATCGGGGGCGAGGTGATGAAATGGAATCCTGGCGGCATCGCGCCCATGTCCTGCCGGAGATCGACCACACCGTTATCGCCGAAGGACGGGCAGAGCTTGCCGGTATCGGCGTCGATCTCGATCAGCGTGGGCGGGGAGCCGGAGACGGTCGAGATGATACGGTGCGGGCAGGGCGTGCCCTCCGGTGCATGGAAATAGGAAACGCCACGGCAGGCCTGATAGATGTTCTTGTCGAAGTTGCCGCCCGGGCTGTAGCGCCAGACCTGCTTGCCGGTCGTCGCATCCAGGGCGACGACGTCACGATGCGGGGTGCAGAAATAGAGATTGTCGCCCACCTTGATCGGCGTGGCCTCGAAGCTGAATTCGCGGCCGCGCGAATTTTCGCCGGGGCGGGGCATGTCGCCGGTGTGGAACGTCCAGGCCGTCTGCAACGAATGCGCGTTGGCTGCATCGATCTGCGTCGGTTCGCCGTATCGCTGGCCGGATGGCGCGCCGCCATAGAACTGCCAGTCGTTCTTCGCTTCCGCAGAGGCCCCGACGGGTGCGGCGTTGAGATGGCGCGTCGGGAACATGTTCGGCTGAACATAGCGCGTGGCCGTAATCAACCAGCCGCAGGCGAACATAAAGACGAACAGCAGGACGCACGCGCCCATGCCGCCAATCACCCTGGCATTGACGCGCGTGCGGTGCATCGGGTCGGTCAGCTTGCCGCCGACCCAGGGACCGAACACCCACAGGCCGACGCCCGCCGGGAACGCCAGCGGCGGGATCATGCGCCAGCCATCCAGCCCGACCGTCAGGAGAACCCAGCCCAGCGTTACGGCCAGCATCAGCGCATAAACCCACAGGCCTTCCCGCCGACCGATACCGATCAGCTTGGCGCTGACGAGGGTTAGCGCCCCGGCGATGGCGTAATAGGCAGTGCCCCCCAGACTCAGGAGATAGAGCCCCGGCAAAAGGAGGGCGAGCCCGATGAGAAGCAGGAGGAGTGCGGTCAGTCGGACCGGCAGGGCGGTCGATCGCAATCGTGACAAATTGAGGATTCCCGTCAGACAGGACGTCCGGCGACGTCCATTGCTTTGACGGGTCAACAAAATTCGTGACGTACGGTTTCCGGATTGCGGCCACATTGTGGATGCGGTTTCGACGGCCGGTCGCGACCGTGACATTGAAGCAACGGCCGAACCCGCGGGTCATCCTGTGCGGGGCATGGTGGAAGGGAGCCTGGGGCTGGCGTCAGATACCGGCGAGGAACGTCATCATCAGTTCCGAAAAGCGTCTTGGGTCTTCCGCATGCAGCCAGTGACCGACCCCCGCCATCGTCTCCAGCCGATAGTTCGGGAACAGGCGTCCCATCACGGCCAGATGCTCCGGCCCGACATAGGGCGAGTTCTCCCCGCGCACGAACAGGGTTGGACCGTCATAGACATGGCCTTCGGGCATGTAGGGCCAGTTCTCGATATTGGCCATCGAATCGACGATTTCCCGCAGGCCGATTTCCCAGCCGGGCGCATCGCCCAGGCGAAGATTCTGCAGGATCAGGTCGCGGACTTCGCGTCGTGGCGCGATTGTCTGCAGGAGTTCGGTCGCCTCCTGGCGGTCGAGGGATGGCGGAAAGTGCAGATGCAGCATCGCTTCGCCCAGCACGCCCTGTCCATGTCCCGTGCGGGCCGGCGCCATGTCGCCGACCAGCAAGCCGCCGACACGTTCCGGATGCTGGAGTGCCATGACCATGGCGACCTTGCCGCCCATGGAATGGCCGATCAGGATCGCGGGTAGCGCGTCGTAGGCGCCCAGCGTCTCCATGACGTCGCCGACCATGGCGGGATAGTCCAGCCGCCCATGCGGGCTCTCGCCATGGCTGCGCAGGTCGAGCGCCAGGGTGCGTCGTGTCCGGGAGACCTGGCGTTGCAGGAAACCGAGATTGCGGGCGCGACCGAACAGCCCGTGCAGGAACACGACGGGCAGGCCCGTTTCTCCTCCTTCGGGCCGACGCTCGATGACGTTAAGCCGCATGGTCGTTGTCACTCCCTTCCACCAAAGCTCCGCAATGTTTCTTTTGTCGCTGCGCCATGCAAGTCTTGTTGTCAGAGAGGGCGTCATCCAACGGCGCTTTTTGCAGTCGAGAAACGGTCCTTGTCATCTTCCTCCGCCGAGCATCGCCGACCTGTCATACCAAGTTTGCGGCGTATGTGGCATGCGCCGAAGCACTGGCGCGCTCTGGTCCGCGCGGACGAGATCTGGCTGATCGCCCTCTCGGCATTCATCGGTGCGCTGGCGGGCATTTGCGTCGTCATCATAACGCGCTCCACGCTCTGGGCGCACCGCTGGCTGTTCGCGCTCGACAATGACGGGCGCCTGTCGGGGCTTGGCCATCTGACGCCCCTGCGGGCGCTTCTGGTGCCGGTCCTGGGTGGATTGGCGATGGGGTTGTTCAGCCTGGTCGTCGCGCCGTGGCTGAAACGGCGGCCCGTCGATCCGATCGAGGCCAATGCCCTGTATGGCGGTCGAATGTCGGTGCCGGACAGCCTGATCGTCGCGGCGCAGACGGTCATATCCAACGGCGGCGGCGCCTCCATCGGGCTGGAGGCGGGATTCAGCCAGCTTGCTGCCGCTCTCGGTTCCTGGTTCGGCCAGTTCTTCCGAGTGCGGCGGGAGGATCTGCGCGTGCTGGTCGGTGCCGGTGCCGGTGCCGCGATCGGGGCCGCCTTCGATGCACCGGTGGCGGGCTCGTTCTATGCGTTCGAACTGGTGATCGGCGCCTATTCGCTGGTCAGCCTGTCGCCCGTCGCCGTGGCGGCATTGTGCGGTGTCGGTGTCACGCGGTTTTTCGGCGGCGTGTCACCGGCTGTCGTCATCCCCGCTGGCGACGTGCTGACTGTGTCGAGCGGGGTCGAAGTGGCGTTGATCGCGCTTGTCACCTCGCTGGCCGCGATCGGCATCATGCAGGGCGTCACGCTGACGGAAAGCGCCTTTTCGCGGCTCCCATTGCCACGATGGCTGCGACCGGCCGTGGGTGGCGCAATGGTTGGCGGCATGGCCATCATCACGCCGTCCGTCCTGTCGGCCGGCCATGCTGCGATGCGCATCGTTTTCGACGGCGATCTGACGCTGCGCTGGGCGATCGTGCTGCTTCTGCTGAAGGCCGCCGCATCGTGCATCTCGATCGGATCGGGATTCCGTGGCGGTCTCTTCTTTGCCTCGCTCTATCTCGGGGTGCTTGCCGGTAACATCGCGGGCGCCGTTCTCGGATGGGCAGGGTTGCAGGATCTGTCGCCCGCGGCCTGCGCCACGATCGGCATGAGCGCGATGGCGGTGGCGATCATCGGCAGTCCGATGACGATGGTCTGTCTGGCGCTGGAAATGACGGGGGATCTCACGTTGAGTGGCGGCGTCCTGTTGTCCAGCGTGCTGTCGCTGCTCACGGTGCGCCGCTTGTTCGGCTATTCGTTCGCCACATGGCGGTTCCACCTGCGCGGCGAATCGATTCGTTCCGCCGTCGATATCGGGTGGATGCGCACGTTGAATGTGCGTCGCATGATGCGCACATCGGTCCGCACGCTGGGGGCCGACACCACGATCGCCCGTGCCCGCGTCCTGTTTCCGCTTGGCGCGGCGCAGCGCGTTGTCCTGACCGGCGCGGACGGGCGTTACAAGGGACTCGTGCCGGTGGTGGAGTTGCATGCGCCCGAACACGATGGCGACGCGCCGCTTTCCGCGCTGGCGATCCATTCCTGCGATGTTCTTCTGCCGCAGATGAACGTGCGCGAGGCCGCCGCGGCATTCGAGCGCGCGGAGGCGGATGCACTGGTGGTGGTCGACGACCGCGATTCGTATCGTGTGACGGGCATCCTGACGGAGCAGCACACATTACGCCGCTATGCGGAAGAACTGGATCGGACCCGACGCGAACTGGCCGGGGAGCGCCGTCGCCGGACATAGGAAACGGTGTTTGTCGGCACATTGCGAGATTGTGAACGCACGAACAGACGGCTTTGCCCTCAACCGCACGTTGACAGGGGCGGGTATGGCCGGTAGCAAGCGCCGACACCAATGTTTCCCATCGAGGGAGGCATGACGAGGTATGGAATCGTGAGCGCGCGGGACGACCTGAACGCTTCTTCGCCATCCAGTGGCGGTCCGGCCGGTTTCGATCAGAGACTGGCTCAGGCTGAGGCACGGCTGGCGGGTAAGAGGGCGGGAAGTGCCGATGCACCTCAAGGCGCGGGTTCGGGGGAGGATTTTTCCGCTCTCGGTGCTGCCCTGCGCATGGGGACAGAGCTTGTCGCAGGACTTGCGGTCGGCGTGGCGGTCGGATACGGGCTGGATTACTGGCTCGGGTTTCGCGCCCTGTTCCTGATTTTGTTCTCGTTGCTTGGTGGCGTGGCAGGCATGCTCAATGTCTGGCGATCGGTCAGCAAGGCCGGGAGCGGTCTGGGCAATTGATCTGAGCGCCCATCGGCGGTCGAATTTTTCGAGTCGCGTCCTTCAGGGTGCGGCGGGGTATGTGCAGAGTAAGCGGGAGAGCCAGCTTGGCGGCCGGATCAACGATTGACGCACTCGGCCAGTTCGAGCTGCACCCGATTCTTGGACAGGTCGGCGAGGTACTGCATTTCAGCCAGTCGCCGGCGTTCATGATCGTCGCTGTCGTGCTTGTTCTTGGTTTCCTTTATCTGGGCATGCGCCCGGCAGCCGTCGTACCCGGCCGCCTGCAGGCAGCAGCCGAGATGGGATACGACTTCATCCACGACATGGCCGTGGACACGATGGGGCATGAAGGCACGGCCTTCTTTCCGTTCGTCTTCGCCATCTTCTTCTTCATTCTGGCCGGCAACTATCTCGGTCTGCTGCCTTACTCCTTTACATTCACAAGCCATATCGTGGTGACGTTCGCGATGGCGATGATGGTGTTCATCGTCGCTATCCTCGCGTCGCTGCGTTTTCAGGGACTGGCATTCTTCGCGCATTTTATGCCGGAAGGCGCGCCGAAAATCCTGGCGCCGCTGCTGATCCCGATCGAGATTCTTTCTTTCCTCTCCCGGCCCGTCAGCCTGTCGATCCGACTTTTCGCCAATATGATGGCGGGGCATGTGCTGTTGGAAGTGTTTGCCGGCTTTACGCTGATGTTGGCGGGTCTCGGTGCGATCGGCCATGTGCTGGCCGTGCTGCCGATCGTCATCAACATTGCACTGACGGCTCTGGAACTGCTGGTGGGCGTTCTGCAGGCGTATGTTTTCGCCATTCTCACCTGCATCTATCTGCGCGAGGCCGTGGCTCACTAGGCGCCACTTCCCGCGTTTCTGCTTCATTCGTTTCCCAACCTAAGGAACTCGACCCATGGACGTCTCCGCTGCTCGTGAAATCGGCGCCGGCATCGCTGTTATCGCTCTCGCCGGTGTGGGCATCGGCCTCGGCAACATCTTCTCGACGCTGGTCAGCTCGATCGCGCGTAACCCGGCAGCTCGCCCGCACGTGTTCGGCCTTGGCATGCTGGGTTTCGCGCTGACGGAAGCCGTCGCGCTGTTCGCGCTGCTGATCGCGTTCCTGATCCTGTTCGTCTGATCCCGAAGGCCGCCGCTTCCATGCGTATCTCGTCACGCAAGCTGACCGTTTCGCTGGCCGTGGTGCTCGCGCTCGGCATCGTGCCGAGGCACGCCGTCGCGGCGGGTATGCCACAGCTCGATTTCCGCGACCCGTTCCTGCTCTGGCAGGTTGTCTGGGGCGCGGTCATTTTTGTGGTTTTCTACGTCATTCTCAGCCGCTCGGCCCTGCCGCGCGTCGAACGTGTGCTGTCGCACCGTCGCCATCGTATCGAAGGCGATCTGGATATCGCCCGCCGTGCGCGCGACGATGCCGATCGTGCGGTAGACGAGCTACGCCGTGCGCGTCACGATGCCGCGACGCAGGCTCAAGCCAATATTGATCGCGTGGTGCAGGAGGCCCGTCAGGCGGCTGAAGCGCAGACGCATGAGATGAACCGTCGTCTGAACGACGATATCGCTGCCGCGGAGGCACGTATCGCTGCGGCACATCGTGATGCGATGGCCAGTCTGCCGAATATCGCGACGGACACGGCCCAATCGTTGATTGCCAAGTTGTTTCATCCGGTTGGCGGCGGCGCGCATGTCAACGACGACACGGTGGCCGACGCGGTTCGCGAGCGCTTGTCGGCGCATGCTGGATAAGGAATAGCGCCATGTTTCACGATCAACGGTTTTATGTGGCGCTGGCCTTCGTCCTCTTCTTCGTCCTGTTTGGGCGGAAGCTGTGGGCCGTGATCACGCGTGCACTCGATGCGCGCGCCGAGCAGGTGCGCAGTGACCTCGACGAAGCGGCGCGTTTGCGTCGTGAGGCTGAGCAGATGCTTGAAGCCGCGACACGCGAGCGTGAACAGGCGCTTGAGGAAGCACAGGCCCTGATCGAGCGTTCTCGTGCGGAAGCAGCGCAGATCGCGGAGAATGCACGCAACGAGGCGCAGGCTGTTGCCGGACGGCGCGAGCAGATGGCGCGGGATCGCATCACGGCATCCGAGCGTGCCGCCCTGCGTGAAATGCGTGAGACTGCGGCGACCGTTGCAGTCGATGCCGTGCGCGACGTGCTGACAAGACATCTGGCTGAGGATCATGGCGCTGCCAACGCATTCCTCGATCATAGCATCGATGCTCTTCCGAATGCGCTGCGCGCCTCCAATGAAACGTCGAACCCCGGTGGTCAGCACGCGGCTTGATGCCGTGTGTTCGATGACGGTCATCGGGTCATGAACGTGCGTCTCTCGATTGTCATCGCAGTTCTCGACGAGAGCGATAATGTCGTCCCGGTCTGCCGGGAACTGGCAGGCGTTGTCAGCCAACTTCCCAATACCGAAATTTTGTTCGTCGATGACGGTAGTCGTGACGACACGGTGAAGCGGCTCATCGAAGCGCGTCAAACTCTCCTTCCCGATCTGCGTATCATCAGCCATGATCGGCGCCTCGGAAAATCCGCAGCCCTGCGGACGGGAATCGAGGCGGCGCATGGTCATTGGATCGCAACGCTGGATGGCGACGGGCAGGATGACCCGCGCGTCATCATCGATATGCTGGCACGTGCCGAAGCGGCAGGCACGCCGGAGCCATTGGTGGTCGGCGTCCGTCTGAAGCGCAACGATCGGCTCTCCCGGCGTCTTGCAACGCGTTTTGCGAACGGCTTGCGGCGGCGCCTGCTTCGTGACGGATGTCCCGATACCGGGGCGCCGATGAAGCTTTTTGCGCGACGGTCTTTCCTGCGCATTCCGCAGTTCGAAGGCGTGCATCGCTTCCTGCCGGCATTGCTTGGCCATTACGGCGCGCCGCTCATCTGCGTGGAAACAAGGCACCGTGCCCGGTTGCATGGTCAGTCGAAATATACGAACCTCAATCGCGCGTTGGTCGGTATCCGGGATCTTCTTGGTGTCATGTGGTTGCAGAACCGCACCAGATTGCCACGCCACCTGACCGAACACTGAACACAAAAAGGCCGCCCATGAAGACGCTGAACTGGCGACATTACGTGGCGCTGGCGCTGCTGACCTTCGGGCTTTTCCTGCCGGGGCGGATGACGTTGCCGCCGCTGGACCGTGATGAGCCGCGCTACATGGAAGCATCGGCGCAGATGCTTGAGACGCGCAATTTCATCGATGTGCGCTTTCTCGATCAGCCCCGCTATTTGCAACCCGCCGGAATCTATTGGCTTGAGGCGGGAGCGGAAGCCCTGTTCGGCGGCGTACATGCACGCCATCTCGCCTGGCCGTATCGCATTCCGAGCCTGATTGCCGTGACCCTGGCCGTCACGTTGACTGCCTATCTGGGGGCAAATCTCTTCGGTGGCCCGGCGGGATTGCTGGCTGGCGCGCTGCTGGCGGTATCGACACTGATGACGGCCGAAGGCCGCATGGCGACCATCGATACGGTTCTGCTATTGGATATCCTTCTGATCGAGACGGCTCTCTTGAGTGCGTTTCTCGATCGTCAGGCGGACCGGCCGACCAGACTGGCAACCGCGCTGCTTTATTGGGCGGCGATCGGATGCGGACTGATGCTCAAGGGGCCGGTCGTGCTGATCCCCGCTTTCGGCACGCCATTGGCGCTCTGGGCTGTTGAGCGTGACAAGGCCTGGTGGTCGCGCTTGCGGCCGGCCTGGGGTTGGCTGTTGAGCGTCGCCATCGTGCTGCCCTGGTGCGTGGCTATTGATATCGTCAGCCACGGCCATTTTTTCAGCCGAGCCGTCGGGACCAACTTTCTCGGCAAGATTGGGCATGGGCAGCAGGCGCATGGCATGCTTCCGGGCTATTACCTTCTGGTCTTCGGTCTTTCATTCTGGCCGGGTTCGCTGTTCGCTGTTCTGGCATTGCCGGCGATCTGGCAGCATCGGCGCGATGCGCGCGTCCGGTTTCTTCTATGCTGGATTCTGCCGCACTGGCTGGTGTTCGAGTTTATCGCGACGAAGCTGCCGCATTACGTCCTGCCGACCTATCCTGCAATCGCGATGCTTGCTGCAGCGTTCCTGACGGCGTGGCCGGTTCACAAGCCGCTGGCACGGTGGGCACGGTGGCTGATGACTACCTATGCGATCATATGGTGCGTCATTGGTGTGGCATTCTGTGGCGCAGGGGTTTGTCTGCTCTGGCAACTTGAGCACCACGTCACGCCCGGCGCGGTCATCGCGACCTGCGGCGCCTTACCGTTGATGGCCCTTGCAATCCGCCTGTTGATGCGCGGCGAACGTCTGCATGGCGCGGTATCAGCGGTTGCTGCGGCTGTCGTCATTCATGCGGGGCTTTTTATTGCCGTCATCCCGGCGCTGGATACGATTCGTCTGGCCCCACGCGCCGCGGCGCTGTTCGATGACTATCGTCCCTGTGCGGAGAGCCGCCTGATTTCCGTTTCATATTCGGAGCCGAGTCTTGCGTTTCTTGCCGGCGCCAGCACGCGTTTCCTCGGGATCGACGCAGCGGCCGACCTGATGGGAAAAGATGGCGAGTGCACGCTGGTTCTTGTGGATCGGCGAGACGAATCTGCCTTCCGCGCGGCAATGCAGCAGCACGGGCGCAATATCGTCGAATATGGTCGCGTGGCGGGGCTGAACTATTCCAATGGCCACAAACTCGATTTGGGCCTGTTCGCGGGCGTCATGCCCTGATCGCGACGGGTCGGGGTGTCGCCGCTCCGGGCAGGCAGGCGCGGACCTGCTTCGGTGCCCGCCGAAGCAGCATTTCACGCTGCCGGGTATTTAGTGCATTCCATGCCAGTCGGGGCGTGGCGGCGTGAGGCGGAAGCCAGTCGGGCCGACCGAGCAGCAGGGCCATGATGACGCGTTCCGGCGTTGTGGTGATCTGCCATAGGTGGTCCGCTGGCATCACGCCTGTGGATATCAGTCTGGCCGCTTCGATCACGCGCATTTCTCAGCCCTCCGTTCAGGCGCTGAGTTCAGCATGTCAGTCTTAAGAAACGGTAAATTCCCCGACGAAAACCATATTCATTCGCCTGTCAGTCTCCAACGAAGGCCGCCCCGATGCGTAGGCGCGTGGGGCGGGGTGTGGCTCGGTCAGTTGCAAACAGCCGCCTTGCCGTTCATCGGCGGGATATCTGCCCGACGTCGCGCTCTGGGGGCGACCAGATTGAACATCGGGCCTGTGAGCGTGGTCGAAATGACGGCCAGAACCATCAGGGAGGCGAAGGCGAACTCCGAAAGCATGCCTTGGCCATGCAGGATTGTCGCCGCTACGATCTCCATCAAACCCTTGCATTGCAACAGGCTGCCAATGCTGAGTGCCTGCCGGCGCGTTAGTCCGCTTGCGGGCGGAAAGAGATAGACCGCACCGATTTTGGTGGCGATCGAGATCACCACGAGCATCAGCGACGCTAGGACCGACGGCCAGGTGAGTGCGTCACCATCGATATGCAGACCGCTGTGACCAAAGAACATTGGTGCAAGCCAGATGAGAGAGAAGGTCCCGACCCGTTCCACCGGCAAGCGGCGCACCCAGCTTGGCGGCATGATCGCCCCCGCGAAATAGGCGCCGATCAGTTCGTGCAGCCCCAGTTGCATGCTCGCCCATGAACCGGCAGCCAGATAAAGGGGAACGATAGCCCAGATAACCCAAAGGGGCGGATGCCGGAAATGGCGGGATGCCCAGCTTCCGCCCCATGCCAGTATCGCGAGGAGCAAAACGGCGAAGAACTCGAGGATCGTCCAGCCATGGAGCGCGGCCGAGCCTTTCGCGGCGAATTGCAGCAACGCAAGGCCGATCCACAATGCGGCATCGTCCACGACGGCGAGTTTCAACGCCAGTTGTCCGATAGGGCGGTGAACGGGATCAAGTTCGCGCACAACGCCGATCAGGACCGGCAAGGCGCTGACCGCGATGCACAAGCCGATGGACGCCGCAGCGACCCACCCGCTGACGCGCGGTGCTTGCCAGCCGTGCAGCGGCAGGAAGAATTCATAAACCAGCAGGGAGCCGACGATGAACGGACCGCCAAGCGCCACGCCGGCGCCTCCAAGCAGGCGACCCAATGAGGGCGTCGGCATTGCATCGGGCGAGCTTTCCTCCCCGGGATGTTGCCACATTTCCAGGCCGGCCGTGAAGGCAAGCACCAATACGGCAACCCAACCGATATCGTTGCCATAGAGCGACGGAATACCAAATCGCTGAACGGGTACGTGAAAGACAGCCAGCAATATGCCGACAAGTATTGGCAATACGGCTATAGGTAATGTTTTTCGAAGGAGTTGCCAGATCAACCAAGGAACAATAACGAATAGTCCTGCATCGGCGATAAGCACGACAATGTTTGACATAAATCAACTTTCCCGCTTTTACATTGCGGTGATCCTAACAGAAGATTTGAAAATTTTGCAAATATTCTATGGAAAGGTCAATTTTCTATGCGATTTTAAAGGCTTGGATTTTTTTTGCATCAATAAAAATGACAGTCATGGCGAATGACTTGACGGGGCACGATCATGAATGCCAGCCGGATACGTCACGATGAAACCGCCGCCGTGACAGAGGTTCATCGTGATGTCTGGAGAGAAGTTGTCAGAATGCGCGCTGGTCGTCCGACCGATCGGTCTCCGGCAGGGCGTGATCGGGGTCCAGGGTCACGCGCGTGGCGGTTTTGCTGCCGGCAACCGTGATGTCGATGCTGTCATGAAGGTACCAGCTTTCGGTCGGGATGACGCGATCGGCATGCGTGCCGTCCGCGTAATCGATCCGTAGCGTGACCGGCAGCAGCAACCTGCCCTTGTCGCGCACGGTCACGCGTATGCCGTCCGGTGCTCTGGACAGGCTGTCGATGGCATAATCCGGCGACCAGTTCTCGAAATACCAGCCGCGCCAGAACCACGTCAGGTCTTCGCCGGTCTCACTGCTCATGAAACGGAAGAAATCCGATGGGCCGGGATGCTTGAATGCCCAGCTCTTGATGTAGCGGCGGAATGCGGCGTCGAAGCGGTCCGGCCCAAGGATCTGTTCGCGGAGTAGCGTCAGGCCATAGGCGGATTTGAAATACGTGACGGGGTGTCGATATTTCTCCGACACCAGTTCGGACGGCAGCATCAGCGTCGGCGCCTGCGGATCTTTCAGGACGGAAAGGATGTCTTCCGCTGGGCGCCCGGTTTTGGGGGCATATTCCCCGTCCTGCTTCGGTGCGAATTCGCCGTGGTTGAAATGCTGCGAGGCGTAGGCGTCGATGAAGGTATTGAAGCCTTCATCCATGAACGCGTTGCGGCGTTCGTTGGTGCCGACGATCATCGGGAACCAGCCATGGCCGAGTTCATGCGTCGTGATGAAGAAGAGCGCAACGCCCTTGTCGTCCCAACCGTCGAACACGATGCCCGGATATTCCATGCCTGCACCATGACCGCCGAGATTGACGGCGTTCGGCCAGGGATATTCGAACCACTGCTGGGAGAAATACTCGATGGCGTGTTTGACGTATTCCGTGGAGCGATCCCAGCCTGTCGGGCCGATGCCTTCCCTCGGATAGACGGACATGGCCAGTCGGGGTACCGGCTTCATGCCCGGCGCGGGCGGCAGGGGCGGCAGGTTGATGCGTGCGGCATCCCAGACGAAGACGGGCGAGGCCGCGAAGGAAACATCGCGCGTGTTCGTCATATGGAAATGCCAGGTCTTCTCCCCGCTGCGCGCCAGATGGCTTGCCGGATCGGTCACATCTTTTGCGGTGCGGATCATGACCCGCGTATCGCTTTTCGACGCCTGCGCCAGACGGTCGCGCTCTTTCGCCGTCAGCACATCCGCCGGGTTGGTCAGCGCGCCGGAACCCACGACCGTGAAGTTCCACGGCACGGTCACGGCGTAGTCGAAATCGCCGTAATCGAGAAAGAATTCCTGCCCCAGGAAGGGAAGTGTGTCCCAGCCGCGCTTGTCGTCGTAGACCGCCATGCGTGGGTACCATTGCGCGACTTCGTAAATGTCGCCGTCCTTCGTGGGTGTGACGGCCGTACGACCGCCCCAGACGCCGGGAATGGTGTGATGCCAGGCGACGTGGAGCTTGAGTTTGCTGCCGTGTCCCTGAAGATCGGCGGGTAGACGAACCTGCATCCGCGTATCGGAGATCGTCGGTGTCACGATGGTTTCATGACCGTTGACCACGATGCCGACATGCTCGATCGTGACGCCGTCCGTGTGCCGGGGATGGCGCTCGGGGTTGGTGAAGGTCGAGCGTGCCCCGTCCTTGTAGATGTTCTGATCCAGCTGCACCCAGAGCTCGTCCAGCGCATCGGGACTGTTGTTGGTATAGGTGATCGTCTCGTCACCATGCAGAATATGCGTTGCCGTATCGATCCGCGCCTGGATCGTGTAGTCGGCCCGGTTCTGCCAGTAATCCGGTCCCGGCAGGCCGGAGCCCGACCGGTAGCGATTGGGCGCGTCCGGGAGAGTGAGTGGCGCGAAGACATCCCGCATTATTTCGGGCGCGGTCTGGGTCGGTGCGGGTGGCTCACCGGCGTAAGCGGGGCTCAGCCACAAGGCCGATGACAGAAAAAGCGCGCGACGCAACATGCAGGAAAGCCCGGAACAGTGGAGAGGGTCTTCTTGCC
The DNA here is from genome assembly GCF_002005465.1 of Neoasaia chiangmaiensis. Taxonomy (NCBI): domain Bacteria; kingdom Pseudomonadati; phylum Pseudomonadota; class Alphaproteobacteria; order Acetobacterales; family Acetobacteraceae; genus Neoasaia; species Neoasaia chiangmaiensis. Next base: position 2,591,173 of record NZ_CP014691.1, read on the forward strand.
GTAGCGTAACGTTCAGGGGGAGGCAACCGACCCCTGTCGATTATCCCCGCAGGCGATGATGCGGATGACGAACGGCGCTGGTGGAGAGAAGGCTGGTATAGCCTGCGCCGATCCGTTCCGTGGCGCTGAAGCAGGAATGCAGGGAGATCGGCTTGCGATCCGGTTCATAAGCCGTGCGGACGAGATTGGCGCCGGGTGCGCAGCGCAGCGGCGCGCGGTTGTCCATGTCCAGATGCCGACCCGTGGCGGCGTCGTCCGTATTCGCCGGTTCGCTGGCCGTGGCGATATCGTGCGATACCGGCGATGCCTTGGCCGCGACGACCGGCAGGGTCGTGCCGATGCCGAAGGCAAGCGTCAGAACGGGCAATACACACGATACGGCACGCATCGGGGGCCTCATCGAAAAAGAAGAGAAACGGCGCCGGGGTGAACCTTCTGGCGCGCGCCGGACAGGATATTTGACGACTCTTGAAGGCAAAAGTTTCGATTCTTTGAGAGGTCTCTTGATATCCCTCTCTTGTCCTTTGTTTCCATTGGGAAAATAGCGTGGAATCGTTGCTGATGTCATGTCGGCCATGCACGCAGCGCCATGACGTGGTCGCATTTTGCGCGCATAGTCAGTGTCGCTTCGCCAGAAGGAGGGCGGCATCATGGGTGAACTGGGCGTGACACCGGGGGCGCTGAACGGCGCGAATACGGTTTATCTGGCGGACCTGCATGCAAAATGGGCGCGCGATCCGCAGAGCGTCGATCCGTCCTTTGCCGCGCTGTTCACGGCGCTCGATGAAGAGCGTGCGCAGATCCTCGCGGATGCGGACGGTGCCGACTGGGCGCCGCATCCATCGTTGCTCGACGCGGAAACGCCATCGGCGCCCCGACCATCCGTGGCGCAGGATCTTGCCACCAGCGCGGACGACAGCCTGCGCGCCATCCAGATGATCCGCGCCTATCGCGTGCGGGGCCATCTCGAGGCACGGCTCGATCCGCTTGGTCTGTATGTTCCGCCGTCGCATGCCGACCTCGATCCCGCGACATATGGTTTCGGCCCACAGGACCGACAGCGCCCGATCTATCTCGGCAACATGATGCGTGCGCTTCTGCCCGGTCGTGACAGCGCGACGGTCGAGGAACTGATTGCGGCCCTGCGCGAGACGTATTGCGGGCCGATCGGCACGGAATACATGCACATCCAGGACCCCAGGCGGCGCCAGTGGTTGCAGATGCGTCTGGAAGGTGACGACTGGCGGCACAGCTTTGCGCCGGAGGGCAAGCGTCAGATCCTGTCGCAACTGACGGAAGCCGAAGGTTTCGAGAGCTTCTGCCAGAAGCGCTTTACCGGCACCAAACGCTTCGGCCTTGAAGGCAGCGAAGTCACGATCCCCGTTCTTCATGCCGTCATCGATCAGTCCACACGTCACGGCACGCGTTCCGTCTCGCTGGGCATGGCGCATCGCGGGCGGCTGAATACGATGGCGAACATCGTGCAGAAGCCCTTTGCCGCCATCTTCAGCGAATTCGCCGGCGCGTCCTTCAAGCCGCATGACGTGCAGGGTTCCGGCGACGTGAAATATCATCTGGGCACGGCGGCCACGCTGCGCGTCGCGGGGCAGGACGTGCGCGTGTCGCTGTTGCCCAACCCGTCGCATCTCGAAGCCGTCGATCCGGTCGTGGTCGGGCGGGTGCGCGCCATCCAGGACCGCGAGGGATGCACCGGGGTCGATGGGCGGCATCGCCACCTCGGGCTGCTTGTGCATGGAGATGCCGCTTTTGCCGGTCAGGGCATCGTCTACGAGACCATGGCGATGTCCCAGCTTATCGGGTATCGCACCGGCGGCACGATCCATGTCGTCATCAACAACCAGATCGGCTTCACCACCATTTCGGCGCATGCCTATTCGGGTCTGTATTGCACCGATATCGCCAAGGCGGTCCAGGCGCCGATCTTCCACATCAATGGCGACGAGCCGGAGGCGGCGGCCTATTGCGCGCGTCTGGCCGCCGACTATCGACGCGAATTCAATGCCGATATCGTCCTCGATCTCGTCTGTTATCGTCGCCATGGCCATAACGAGGCCGACGAGCCCGCGTTCACGCAACCGACGATGTACAAGGCGATCGCCGCGCGTCCCACGGCGCGCACGCTTTATGCCAAACGGCTGGAGCGCGAGCGCGTGGTCGATCGTGCCGCGGCCGAAGCGCAGTGGCAGGAGTTCCAGGATCACCTTCAGGCGGAGTTCGAGGTCGCCAAGTCCTACCGCCCCAATGCGGCGGACTGGATGGATGTCGGCCAGGATCCGACCCGGCTTTCGGACAAGCCGCAGCGCGAGCAGCCGACGACCGGAATCGGCGAGAGCGCGCTGGCCGAGATCGGGCGCGCGCTGACGCAACTGCCCGACGATTTCGCGCTTCATCCGCGTCTGAAACGCGTGATCCAGGCGCGTGCCGATGCGCTGGAAAAGGGCGAGGGCATCGACTGGGCGACCGGCGAGGCGCTGGCCTTCGGCAGCTTCCTGCTGGAGGGGCACCGCGTTCGCCTTTCAGGCGAGGATTGCCAGCGCGGCACGTTCTCCCAACGTCATGCGGTTCTGATCGATCAGGTGAACCAGAACGAATATGTCCCGCTCAACGCCATGCCGAACGGGCGCGCGCAACTGGAGGTCTACAATTCGCTGCTGTCCGAATTCGGCGTTCTGGGTTTCGAATACGGCTATACGCTGGCGGACCCGGAAACGCTGGTGCTGTGGGAGGCGCAGTTCGGCGACTTCGCCAATGGCGCACAGGTGATTATCGACCAGTTCATCGCCTCCGGCGAGACGAAGTGGCTGCGCACCTCCGGCCTCGTGATGTTGCTGCCGCATGGTTATGAGGGACAGGGACCGGAACATTCTTCCGCCCGGCTGGAGCGCTACCTTCAGCTTTGCGCCGAGAACAACCTGCGCGTCGCCAACATCACGACGCCGGCGAACTATTTCCATGCCTTGCGGCGGCAGATCCATCGCACCTGCCGCAAGCCGCTGGTGCTGATGACGCCCAAATCCCTCCTGCGACACAGGAGCGCCGTCTCGCCGCTGTCCGACTTCGTGCCCGGCACCTGTTTCAGGACCGTCATCGCCGAGACCGATCCTCTGGCGCCGGATCAGGATATCGAGCGCGTCGTCCTGTGTTCCGGCAAGGTCTATTACGATCTTCATGCGGAACGCGCGGAGGCCGAGGTGCAGAACGTCGCCATCCTGCGGCTGGAGCAACTTTATCCGTTTCCGCAGCAGGATCTGGCCGACGAGCTGGCCCGTTATCCCAATGCCCGCGTGATCTGGTGTCAGGAAGAGCCGGAGAACAGCGGTGCGTGGAACTTCGTCGATCGGCGGATCGAGGCCACGCTTGCCGCCATCGGCCATGCGGCGGGACGTCCGGTCTATGCGGGACGGGCTGCGGCCGCGTCGCCCGCGACCGGTTCGGCCAGCGAACATGCGGCACAGCAGGGCGCCCTCGTCGCGGAGGCGCTGGGTCTGACATGACCCGGTCCCACCGACGCGCCACGCGTGCCGACGTGCCGGCGATCCGGGCGTTGATGGCGGCCGCGATCGACAGGTTGCAGCGGCCGTTTCTCGATGATGCTACGATTGCCGCCAGCCACGCCGTCATGGGGCTGGATACGACGCTGATCGATGACGGCACGTATTATGTCATCGAGATCGACGGCCACATGGCCGGATGCGGCGGGTGGAGCCGTCGCGCCACGCTGTTCGGCGGCAATCACACCAGCGGGCGCAGCGACGCGCTGCTCGACCCCGCAATCGATCCGGCGCGGTTTCGGGCGATGTACACGCACCCCTCCTTCATTCGCCGCGGAGTCGGCAGCGAAATCCTCGCATTATCCGAAGAGGCGGCGCGAGCGGAGGACTTCCGGCGCGGCACGCTGGCCTCGACGCTGGCTGGCGCGCCGCTTTATCGCGCCTGTGGCTGGCGGGAGGTCGAGACATTCCTCGCTCCAAGTGGCGACGGGCCGGATATCCCGCTGATTCGCATGGAAAAACAGTTATAGGACGCTCTGCCGCCCCTGGTCCTGAGCCCTTACTAATGATGATGGATGGTTTTCAGGGCCGGATAAATTTCCCGGTAGCGCTGGTGGGCGCGTCGATACGGTCCCTTCAGGGACAGGTCCGGCGCAATGGCGCCGACGCGTTCCGGCGGCGTGCAGACGGACTCCACGCTTTCGCCTGTTGCGGCGATGCGCGCCAGTCGCGCCGCGCCGAAGGCACCGCCCTGTTCGCCATGCGCCAGCCGGTGCAGCGTCACGTCCAGAACCGTTGCGAGAATGGAGGTCCAGAGCGGGCTTTGCGAACCGCCGCCGATCACGTCGGCTTCGTGGAAGATGGATCCGGACGCCGCCAGCCCCTCCAGCGCATCGCGGAAGGAGAATGCCACGCCTTCGAGCACGGCCTGGGTCATTTGCGTGCGGGTGGTGTCTTGCGAAAGTCCGATGAAGGCCCCGCGGATGCTGCCGTCGTTATGCGGTGTGCGCTCGCCGGAGAGATAGGGCGCGAATACGACGGGGGAGGGCGCGATCGGCTTTTCCGGCAGTTCGGCCAGCAGTTCGCCTTCGCTGAGGCCGGAAACGCGTGACCACCAGGCGAGGGAAGCTGCCGCCGAGAGCGTGACGCCCATCTGGTGCCATGTATTCGGCACGGCATGACAGAAGGAGTGAATGGCGAACTTGCCGCCGGGATGGAAGGAGTCCGTGGTCATCCAGACCACGCCCGACGTGCCGAGCGAGATGAAAGCGTCGCCCGGTTTCGTGGCGCCCAGCCCGACGGCGCCACCGGCATTGTCCCCCGCGCTCCCTGCGAAAACCGGTCGTTCCGCCATGCCCCAGCGTGTGGCCAGATCGGCGTGCAGGCGACCGGCGACATCCGTGCCTTCGCACAGTTCCGGCATGTGTTGCAGGCGCAGGCCACACGCTTCCAGCGCCGCATCCGACCAGAGGCGCCGTCCCGTGTCCAGCCACAGCGTGCCGGAGGCATCCGACATATCCTCGATCATCTCGCCGGTCATGCGGAAGCGCAGCCAGGCTTTCGGCAACAGGACGTGCCGCGTCCTGCCGAAGATATCCGGTTCATGCCGGGCGACCCACATGACCTTGGGCGCGGTGAATCCGGGCATGGCGATATTGCCGGTGATCTGGCGGCTCTGCGGGAAGCGACGCTCGAAGACGTTGCATTCCGTCTCGGCGCGGGTGTCGTTCCAGAGCATGCAGGGCCGCAGGACCTTGTTGTCGCCGCCCAGAAGGACAGCCCCATGCTGCTGTCCCGACAGGCCGATGCCCCTGACGGCCCCGACCTCGCGCGGGAACTTTTCGTGCAGGGCATCGATGGCCTTGCAGGCGGCGACCCACCAGTCCTCGGGGTCCTGTTCGCTCCAGCCCTCGTGCGGTCGGCTGACCGTCAGCTTTTCCGTATGCGAGGCCAGCACCTTCTGTGCCTCATCGACCAGGACGGCCTTGATCCCCGAAGTGCCGACATCCATTCCAATAAACATGCACGATCCGATGCGATGACTTGTTTCGTTCCCTTCCCTTCATATCGCGTACTCCGCCCGTTCCGCTCCTGCACATTGTGGTGAGTCGGATATGGGCATGGACAATGCGGGCATGACACGCATCAATGCCGCATGACGATATGCCTCACGATCCGAATCGAAAGTTCTCATGAGCGGTGACTTCTCTTCTGACCTTGCGATCGACCGCTCGGCGACGGCGCGCGATCGCGCCACGGCGCGGCATGTCGTCGCGGCATCCTTTCTGGCGTGGATGCTTGATGCGTGCGACTTCTTCATTGTGCTCTTCACGATCGACAACGTGGCGCGCAGCTTCGGCGTCTCGATCGGCGCGGTGCTGCTGGCGCCGACGTTGACGCTGGTCACCCGCCCGATCGGCGCTTTCCTGTTCGGTCACGCGGCGGACCGGTTCGGGCGCAAGCCGTTGCTGATGACGGCGATCGTCACCTACTCGTTGATCGAGGCCGGCTCCGCCCTGTCTCCGAACCTGACGGTCTTCCTCGCCTTGCGTGCGCTGTTCGGCGTGGCGCTGGGCGGCGTGTGGGGTGTCGGGACATCGCTGATTATGGAAAGCGTGCCGACATCCTGGCGCGGTATCGCGTCCGGCATCCTGCAGGCGGGTTATCCGGCGGGCTATCTGCTGGCGTCCCTGACATTCCTGCTGCTGCCGGCGCTGGGCTGGCGTGGCCTGTACGTTCTGGGCGGCTGCTCCATCCTCGCGGCGGTCTATATTGCCGTGCGCATTCCGGAGAGTCCCGTCTGGCTGTCGCAGAGGGGGAAGACCGCGCACGGCGCACCGGCGCCCGGTCTGTGGTTCGTGGTGCGCAACAATGCGGCCCTGTGCGTTTTCGCCGTCGTGCTGATGGCGTCGTTCAACTTTCTCAGCCATGGATCGCAGGATCTCTATCCCAAGCTGTTCCTGGGTCTGGAACGCCAGATCCCCCATCCCTCCATCACGCTGATCGTGGTGCTCTACAACATCGCGGCGATTGCGGGCGGCTTGTGTTTCGGCATGCTGTCGGAGCGGATCGGCCGACAATACGCGATCGCGCTGGCGGCGTTGCTGATCCTGCCGCTGCTGCCGCTCTGGACGTTGCCGCATTCCATCCTGTGGCTGACCATCGGCGCAATGGGGGTGCAGTTCTGCATCCAGGGCGCCTGGGGCGTGGTTCCGGCCTATCTCAGCGAATTGTCGCCACCCAGCGCGCGTGCCACGTTTCCGGGCGTGGCCTATCAGTGCGGTAACCTGATCGCGGCCAGCAACGCTGTCCTGCAGAACGGCATCGCCGGTGCGTTCGGCACCGGGCTGGCGCTGCCGCTGATGCTCGTGACCGGACTGGCGGCCCTGGCCGTGCTGACGCTTTCCCTGCTCAATGCCCGTCTGCACCCCGAAAGTGCGGTCCGGCGTTCATGAAGCGTCTCGTCATTGCGTTTGACGGCACGTGGGACAGCGCGGACAGCTGCAATGCGGAAACCAACGTCGCGATTCTGACGCGCGCGATCCATGCCACGCGGCATACGGGCGGCATCCTTCAGGTGACGCTTTATCTGCGCGGCGTCGGCACGACGGGATTGCAGGCGGATCGCCTGTTCGACGGCGCCACGGGGCTGGGTGTCGACGACAATATCCGCTCGGCCTACATGTTCCTGGCGCAGAATTATGTGCCCGGCGATGAGATTTTCCTGTTCGGGTTTTCGCGCGGGGCATTCTCGGCCCGCAGTTTCGCGGGGCTGCTGAATGCGACGGGCCTGCTGAAACGCCAGAGCCTCGCCGCGTTGAGCCGGGCCTGGCACTTTTATCGTGCCGATGTGGCGCCGCGAACCCCGGCGGCATTTCTCGCCGCCAATCCCGGCATCGACATTCATCCGGACGTCACGATCCGCTTTCTCGGCGTCTGGGACACGGTAGGATCGCTCGGCATTCCGTCTCCCCTGCGGCTGCGGATCAACCGCGATCTTTACGGCTTTCACGATACGTCGCCATGTCCGATCGTAAAGGAGGCCTGGCAGGCCCTGGCCATCGACGAACATCGTCGCAGCTTCGTGCCGACACTCTGGACCGGCGTCGTGCCGCCCGGCTGCCGCATCGGACAGACATGGTTCGTGGGCGCGCATTCGGACGTGGGCGGCGGTTACGTGCAGCGGCGGCTGGCCGATATTCCGCTTCGCTGGATGGCGGAGAAGGCCGAGGCTGCCGGCCTGTGTCTCGACTGGTCCTGCCTTCCGCCGGCGGGACCGGACGATTGCCATGCCGCGCGGCACGATTCCAGCCGGGGCGTCTTCGCCACCGCGCAACTCCTGCCGGTCTTGCGGATGATCGGCGGCCGCGCCATTCGTTTGCACGGCCCGCAGCGCTGGCGCACGACGATTGCCGGCACGGAAGGCGCCATCAACGAAACGGTGCATCCTTCGGCGATCGCCCGCTTCGGGCATGAGGGGCTGCTGAACCGCGATGATGTCGGCGCACGCAACGTCACAGAGACATATCGCCCGGCCAATCTTGCCGCCTATCTGACCTGATCGCCTGTCAAGTTCTTGTTTTGTTTTCCGTTCCGCGCCATCTCTGGAGGCCGTGGATGTCATCATAGGATCGTGCCGCCGTGGCCAAACGCCCCGCTTCCCATTTCGTCTGCCAGTCTTGCGGCGCCGTTCATTCGAAGTGGTCGGGGCGGTGCGATGCCTGCGGCGAATGGAACACGCTGGTTGAGGAGAGTGTCGAGCCGACCAACCGGCCCACGAAGTCGCGGGCGCGCGCCGGGCGATTGAATACGGTCCATCTCGATGGCGCCATTCATCCGCCGCCACGCACGGAAACGACCATCGCGGAGTTCGACCGCGTGCTGGGCGGGGGGCTCGTTCCCGCGTCGGTCGTGCTGGTCGGGGGTGATCCGGGGATTGGTAAATCGACGCTGCTGCTTCAGGCCACCTGCGCGCTGGCGCGGGCGGGCAAGCGCGTTCTGTACGTGTCGGGTGAGGAGGCGGTGGACCAGATCCGTCTGCGGGCGCGCCGTCTGGAACTAGATGCGCCGACGCTGGATCTCGCGGCCAGCATCAATGTCAGCGAGATCGCGGCCAGTCTCGAACACGACCGTGAGCATCAGGTCGTCGTCATCGACTCCATCCAGACGATGTGGCTGGAGAACATTGAAAGTGCACCGGGTTCGGTTGCGCAGGTGCGCGCTTGTGCCTTTGAACTGATCAGGATGGCGAAGAACATCGGTTTCTCGCTTATCCTTGTCGGGCATGTGACGAAGGAGGGTGCGCTGGCGGGGCCGCGCGTGCTCGAACATATGGTCGATGCCGTCATGTATTTCGAAGGCGATCGCGGGCATCAGTTCCGTATCCTGCGTGCGGCGAAGAACCGTTTCGGCGCGACGGACGAGATCGGCGTGTTCGCCATGACGGATACGGGCCTGACCGAGGTGCCCAATCCTTCGGCGCTCTTCCTGGCGGAGCGGCGGGGTAACATCGCGGGATCGGCTGTCTTTGCCGGACTGGAGGGAACGCGCCCGGTCCTGCTGGAAATTCAGGCACTCTTGTCGCCCAAGGCCGGGGATGGCGCGCCACGGCGCGCTGTGCTCGGCTGGGAGACGGCCCGGCTGAACATGCTGCTGGCCGTGCTGGAAGCGCGCTGCGGGCTCAAGCTCGGCGGCATGGACGTGCATCTGAACATCGCGGGCGGCTTGCGCGTGACCGAACCGGCGGCCGATCTGGCCGTCGCGGCGGCACTGGTTTCCGCGGCGACGGGCACGCCGACGTCATCCGGGACGGCGTATTTCGGCGAGGTTGGCCTGTCCGGAGAGATCCGTCAGGTGGCGCAGTCGGACCTTCGGTTGAAGGAGGCCCAGAAGCTGGGTTTCGAGCATGCCGTGCTGCCCCGGCGCGTTGCCGCTGGCAGCGCCCGTAACCGGCCGCCGGAAGGGCTGGGGTTGCGGGAGATCGGCCATCTCAACGATCTGGTCGAGATGTTCGGCCCAGGCGATAACGCCGATTGACGCCTTAAGGCCATGACCCAAACGCTCGTATCAGCCGCCACGCTCGATCTGACCGTCAGGAAAAGCCTGTTTCGCGCCCATGCGGCGCCGGTCGATGATGAGGATGCCGCCATGCGGTTCCTCTCGGACGTCAGCGTGCCGGACGCCACACATAACTGCTGGGCCTGGCGCGCGGGCGGTCGCTATCGGAGCAGCGACGACGGGGAGCCGGGCGGCACGGCGGGCCGACCGATCCTGCAGGCGATCGAGATGCAGGATTACGACCATGTTGTCGTGGTGGTCACGCGCTGGTTCGGCGGCGTCAAGCTCGGTGCGGGTGGACTGGTCCGCGCTTATGGCGGCGCGGCGGCGGCCTGTCTGCGCAGTGCTGAATCCGTCGTCATCGTCCCGCAGCTCGGATTGCGGCTGCATGTCTCTTTCGCCGTTCTGCCCCTTGTCCAGGCGCGGCTGGAAACGTGGCAGGCGCGTCAGATGCGGTGCGATTTCGATGCGGAAGGCGCGTGGCTCGATCTGTCGGTCCCGGTCGCGGATCAGGATGTCATCGCGCAGTCGTTGAGGGACATGACGCGTGGACAATCACCGATTCACGAGATCAAGGCAGGAGACTGATTTGCCAACGGAGAAAATCAGGCCGTGCGGTCGGCGGCGATCGTAGCGACGAGCAGCGCGGCGATGAGCGGAACGAAGGCCAGCATCGACAGTTCGGCCAGGAACTGCATCGGGTGGCTGAGAAGAGAGATGATTGTCAGGCTGTTCATAATGAAGGCTCCTAAGAGGTGCAAAGTTGTCGGGGAGCGCTAAGAGCCTATTTGGTCATGACGGGGCAATACGAAGAAACGCCGGTCTGCCACGCGTCTGGCGCATAAATAATTGGGAAACCATCACCTCATTTATGCCGTATTCGCATAAATCTTCCGATCATTCCCCAAAATTATGATTGAGGGATATTTTATTGCTTTCTGGTGCCGCCCGGACGAGGCAAAGTGCCGTCGCTGCGTAAACCGTGCCACGACAGCACGGTATCGATCAGGAAGGCGGTGAGGGCTGCGACCGTGCATGCCAGGGCTGCGCCGAACAGAAAAATCAGCCAGGACGCGGTCTGGGTGTTCCGAAGACTCCCCAGAAAGAGCGCCAGCGCCGCGCCGCAGGTTGCCGCGCCGCCGACGCCGCCCAGAATGATGGCATTATCCAGCGCGAACACGCGCCGATGCAGGCGGCGCTGATGATTGAGCAGGCGATGTCGTTCCTGTTCGTCGCTTTCATCATGCGGATCGCTGAGCTGGTGGTCGACTTCCTCAAGGTGGTCCGAGACGCGGGCAAGGCGCGTATTGAACAATGTCAGCAGGGAGGCGACGCCGGACAACATGAAGACCGGCGTGAGGGCGACCTGGATCAGATGGGCGACGCTATCGATCGGTTCGGGCGTCAGCAGGGCGTTGACGCCAAGGGTCGGGTCAAGCGCCATGGCGAAAACCCCCGGATGTCCGATGTGTCGTCAGCGTTCCCGCCATATGCCCTCGTTCCATATGCTGTCACATTCAAGGAATGGAGCACTGCCGGAACGGGAAGCGCGATGCAAGCCGCAATGGCCCGATCATTGGCCTGGTTCCGGTTTCTTCTGGCTATCGCCCGCGTCATCCAGAGCGCCTATCAGTGCCGCGCGGTGGGCGTCGGCGCCGGCCTTCGCCGTAACGAAGGGTGCTGGCCGGAATGCAGCAGTCCGGCGGCGTAAATCCCCTCTGGCGCTAGGGGGCGGATATGACTACACACGCACCGTCCGCATCGCTTTTCCGACTGGGTTCGTGCCGCTTTGCCTTTCCGTCGCATCATGGAATTCGCCCGCGTTTCGGGCCTGTGCGTCGCCTGCTGTGTCGCTGTGCCCTCAGCGAAAGCCCAGCCGGTCGATAACGACGTTGAATTCGCCCGTCTGACCTGGACGGAAGTCGCGGCGGCGGTTCGCGCCGGGACCGATACGATCATCATTCCCATCGGCGGAACGGAGCAGAGCGGCCCCTATATCGCCGTCGGCAAACACAATGTGCGTGCGCAGGTGCTGGCGGCGCGCATCGCCCGTGAACTCGGCCATACGCTTGTCGCGCCTGTCGTGGCCTATGTGCCGGAAGGGGGCACGAATCCGCGCACGTCGCACATGCGTTTCCCCGGTACGATCTCCATTCCGCCTGCCGCCTTCACGGGCCTGCTGGAGGGCGCGGCCGAGAGCTTCCACGTGCAGGGATTCCGGCGCATCGTTTTTATTGCCGACCACGGTGGATACTTGTCCTACGTCAAGGCGGTGGCGACACATCTGGATCATGAATGGCGTGGCGCAGGGCGTGCGATCTACGTGGCGCCTTATTATGATGTCATCGCGACACGGTATGCGGATGCGCTGCGGGCACAGGGGCTGGGTGCGGATGTCGGCAAGCATGCCGATCTCAGCGACACCGCGCTGATGCTCGCCGTCGATCCCGGCATGGTGCGGGAGACGGCGTTGAGGGCCGCGCCGTTGCCGGGCGCATCGGCAGGGGTTTATGGCGGCGATCCACGCCCGGCCACGGCGGCACTGGGGCGGATCGGCGTCGATATGCAGGTTCAGGCGGCGGTCGACGCGCTTCGGCGCGAGCATTGATCGATCGTCTTTTCGTCAGGAGCAGGTATGAAGTTTTCTCGCAGCACCTTGGCCGCTTCCGTCGGCGTGGCGGTCATGGCCGGGATTTCCGCTTTCGGCAGCGCCATGGCGCAGACGTCTGCGCCCCCCGCGCCGAATGCCGTGCAGACCATTCCCGGCATGCCGCCGGTCATCGATCCGCGCAACATCTACAGCGAGACGAAAGCGGGCAACATCTCGCCGGCCATCGCGGGTGACCCGGCGCGTGTCTATGTGCCGAACCTTCGCGGCAATAGCGTCTCGGTCATCGATCCGGCATCTTTCATGGTCGTGGATACCTTCAAGGTCGGTCGCAGCCCGCAGCACGTGGTGCCGAGCTGGGACCTGCGCACCCTGTGGGTCACGAACAACTCCGAGGGGCGTAGCGACGGCAGCCTGACGCCGATCGATCCGCACACGGCCAGGCCCGGGCCCGCCGTTGCGGTGGACGATCCGTACAACATGTATTTCACGCCGGACGGCAAATACGCCATCACGGTCGCCGAAGCGCATGAGCGGCTTGATTTCCGCGATCCGCATACGATGGCGCTGATCGGTTCGGTCAATGCACCGCAGTGCAAGGGCATCAATCACGCCGATTTCTCCATCGACGGCCGTTACGCCATCTTCACCTGCGAATTCGGCGGTTATCTGGCGAAGGTCGATACGGTCAATCGGCAGCTGATCGGGATGCTCAAGCTCTCGAAGGGCGGTATGCCGCAGGACATCCTGACCGCGCCGGACGGCCACAAGTTCTATGTGGCCGACATGATGGCGGATGGCGTGTTCGTCGTGGATGGCGACAGCTTCAAGGAAACCGGCTTCATTCCGACCGGCATCGGAACGCATGGCGAATACCCGAGCCGTGACGGCACGATGATGTATGTCGCCAATCGCGGTTCGCACAAGGTGCATGGCCATCGCCATGGGCCGGGCAGCGTGTCGGTCATCGACTTCGCGACGGACAAGGTGGTCAAGACCTGGCCGATTCCCGGCGGCGGCAGCCCGGACATGGGCAATGTCAGCGCTGACGGTAAGCTGCTGTGGCTTTCGGGCCGGTTCGACGATGTCGTGTACGCGATCGACACCGATACGGGCGCGATGCGCGTCATCCCTGTCGGCGCGGAGCCGCATGGCCTGACCGTCTGGCCGCAGCCGGGCCGGTACAGTGTGGGTCATACCGGCATTCTCCGGTAATGCCCTGGCCGCCCGTTCACACGGGCGGCTTTTTTGTTATTTCAGCGGAAAACCCAGCCTGGCCAGCGTCGCGCGCATGGTGTCACGACCGTGCAGCCCGGCCACCGTGGCGATACGATCGATCATGGTGCGTGACCATGCGCGGGATGGCAGGTTCTGCTCCCGCTGGAAGGCGTCGGCATCGCGATCGTATTGGGCGATCAGGCCGTTCTCGCCTTGCGGATCGTATTGTTCCCGGTGCAGGACGCAGGCCTGAGGCAGGCGCGGCTTGATGGACGCCGGATGCGCCATATCGGGATAGCCGACGCAGAGTCCGAAGGCCGGAAAGGCGAGCGGCGGCAGGCCGAGTTCGGCGGCCACAGCTTCGGGATGGTTGCGCAGCCCGCCGATATAGACGGTGCCGAGCCCCATGCCCTCCAGCGCCACGGTGGCATTCTGGGCGGCCAGCGCGGCGTCGATCAGCGAGGTCATGAAGGATTCGGTGTAATCGAGCGCTTCGTGTGTCTGTCCTTCCGCCGTGGCGAGGCGCGCCAGCCGGGACAGGTCCGCGATCCACACGAGGAACAGCGGCGCAACGGTGATGTGCTTCTGATTGCCGCCCAGCGTTGCCAGACGCTTACGACGCGCCTGATCCTTGACGGCGATCACGCTCCAGCTCTGAAGATTGCTCGATGTCGCTGCCGACTGTGCGGCGGCAATCGCAGCAGGAAGCGCGTGCTCCGGCAGCGGGTCCGGCCGATAGGCGCGCACGGAGCGATGGCTCATCAGCGCGCGCAGAACGGGACTATCCGGCAGGTCCATCGGCGCCGGATGGCGATAGCGGGCCTGCCAGAGAGCGTCCACCGATGTCATTCGGCGTACTGGATCAGACTGTGCAGGGGTGTGTCGAGCTTGTCACGGCCACCCAGGGCGGTCAGTTCGATCATCACCGAGGCACCGACGACGTTCGCGCCGACCTTGCGCAATAACTGGACGGAGGCTGCCAGCGTGCCGCCGGTGGCCAGCAGATCGTCCAGCACGACGACGCGCTGGCCCGGCTTGATGGCATCGGACTGGATGTGCAGCGTATCCTGACCGTATTCCAGACCGTAGCTCAGCGATACCGTGTCGCCCGGCAGCTTGCCCGGCTTGCGCAGCATGACGAAACCGCAGCCCAGACGCTGCGCCAGCGGTGCTGCCGTCAGAAAGCCGCGGCTCTCGATCCCGGCGAGCAGATCGGGCTGCCACGGCGCGATGGCACGGGCGAGGCGGGCGGTCGCGACCTGCCAGGCATCCGCATTCCGCAGCAGCGTGGAGATATCGTAGAAGAGGATGCCGGGCTTGGGGAAATCCGGCACTTCGCGGATGTATTTCTTGAGGTCGAGCTCGGGCTGTTCGCCGGGCTTGGTGCTGGAGAGCATGTCCTTGCCTGTCCAATCGTCCAGTGGGTTTTGGAAATTCGTTTCAGGCTCTAGCGGGTCAGGCGCATGCTGGCAAATATGGGCGCGTTCAACCCTGTGCCGTGGCAATGGCCGTCAGAAGCGCGGCGCGGCGGAACGGCTTGGCCAGGCAGGCGGCATGCGGCAGGTCAGGCGGGGGCGTTGCATCGTCATCGTATTCGCCGGAGATCAGCACGGCCGGCAGGGTGGGCAGTTCCTGCCGCAGGGTGCGGACAAGGTCGGCGCCGTTGATCCCGCCCGGCAGATTGAGATCGGTCACGATCAGTGCGGGTGCTGTGTCCGCGGCGATCGCCAGGGCTGTTGCGCCATCGGCGGCGCGGCGCACCTGATGACCGTCGGCTGTCAGCACGGTCTCGACGATCAGGGCGATCGAATCGTCGTCTTCCACGAGAAGGGCCAGGCGGCTCATGACCTATGCTCCCTCAATGCGCCGTATTGGCGTGTTCCATCGCTTCCTCGATCTCCGGCGGCAGATGGGGGCGGAAGACGGCAAAGAAGCCCATCATCAGGGCGGCGAACAGCATCAGGGCCGCCATCGGCGCAGGGGTATCGGAAGGCAGCAGACCGATGGCCGTGCTGGCGAGCGACCCGAGCGCATATTGCAGCGTCCCGGCGAAAGCGGAGGCGCTGCCTGCGTATTGCGGTTGATTGGACAGGGCGCCCACCATCGCATTCGGGCCGATGATGCCGGTCGTGCCAAGGGTGATCATCATGCAACCGACGATCGGCAGCAGCATGATCTTGCGGATCTGGTGTGTCTCGGGGCTGGGATACTGTTCGCCCAGCATCACGACCACGAGCAGGGCGATTGCTCCCACGATGGCGATGGCCAGCGCAATGCCCAGCAGCCGCCCGGCGCTGACGCGCCCGACCAGCGCCCCGTTGATCTGCGATGCGCCAATCATGCAGACGGCGAACAGCCCGAACAACATGCCGTAATGGGCGGGCGTGAAGCCGAAGATATGCTCGAACACCGTGGGCGCGGCCGTCAGGTAGGTGAAGGAGAGGAAGCCGCTGAAACCCCAGATCATGCCATTGGTGATGAAGCTGCGGTCACGCGCGATGCCTGTATAGCGGTGCAGCAGGGACAGCGGGCGCAACTCGCGCCGTGCTTCCGGTCGGAGTGTTTCAGGGAAGATGCGCAGCAGAAGCAACACGCAGATGCCGCCATAGCCGGCGGACACCCAGAAGATCGCGCGCCAGCTGATATAGTCGAGCGCCATGCCGCCGAGCATCGGCGCCAGGATCGGTACCACGCCCTGGATCAGGATCAGCTTGGACATCAGCTTGGCGGCAGCATTGCCGGACGACAGGTCACGCACGCAGGCGCTGGGAATGACGATGGATGCCGAGGCGGCAATTGCCGCCAGCAGCCGGAAACCGCACATCTCCCACAGGCTTGTGGACATCGCGCAGCCAACGCTGCCGATCGTGTAGACGAGCATGCCGAGCAGCATCGGAATTCGGCGACCGAAGCGATCCGAGAGCGGACCCATCGAGATCTGCCCGATGGCCAGCCCGATCATCCACGCGGAAAGCGTCATGCCCGCCGAGCCGGAGGCCGCGTGCAGCGAACGCTCCAGTGCCGGGAAGGCCGGCAGGTAGATATCGGTCGAAACCGGGCCGACGGCTGTCAGGAAGCCCAGCAGAATGGGCAACCATGACGGCATTGCCGGATTGGCTGTCGTGTCCGCGCCGGGACGCGTGCTGGCTGCCGGCGGTTCCTGGGATGCGGTCAGAGTGATCCCGTCGGGAGAGGCCATATGGCACTCCTGCTGGATGGCGATGCGATAGGGCACGCGACGTCCCTCGTCCGGGGAGCGGCGTGCAACCGTTCAGATTCTGGTCATGGTGTCTGGACACCTATAGTACGGCTTCGAAGCGTCAGATAACGCAACCCACGAGTTTTTCAATTAACTTTTTCGTCTAACTTCGCGTCGACATCGGTGGTGGACCCGAGTGCGCCGACGAAGGCGGGGTTCTGCCGGCGTGCCCGCTTCAGCAACACAATGCCGAGAAGCGAGGAGATCGCGAACAGGGCAATGCCGAGAAGCATCTGGCTGGTATGGTCGATTCGTGCGCCAGCGCCGATGAGAACGAAGACCAGATTCTGGGGCAGCGCACCCAGCAGGGTGGCGAAGGTAAAGGACAGGACCGGCACACCGTAGAGCCCGGCGGCCATTGTCACCATCAGCGCCGAGCCGATCGGCATGAGCCGCAGGATGAGCACCGACTGGAACGGCGCGTGGTTGAGCGCATCCCCCACCGGCGCCAGTCGCCCGGCGAAACGGCGCCGCAGGGCATCGCGACTGCGCGCCCCGCCCAGATGGCGGGTCCAGAGGAAGCCGGCGACGTTGCCGCCGAGCGTTGCCAGCGTCGCCAGGGCCAGCCCGCCAGGGCCGCCGAACATGATTCCCGCTGCCAGGCAAAGTGCTTGCCGTGGCAGGCCGATGGCGCTGTAGGGGATGCCGATCAGAAGAAGGTAGAGCGCCGCCATCGGATCGTGACGCCGCGCCGCGGCGAGATCGAGCAGCATGCGCGTGACGGGCAGGCGGTGCGCCAGGTACAGCAGGATTGCCAGCGCGACGATGGCCACGAACGGGCGCCACGGCAGGGTGCGGCGCGACCGGGTCATGGGGTCGGGAGGGGGCACATGCGTTCCTTCAACTGGACGGGCGAACGCTTAACAGGGCACCGGAAGGAGGCAAAGCGGTATTAATGATGCAGATTGGTAACAGTGCGGGATCGAAAACGTTCCGCGTCTGGCGTAGTCGTTGCGGTGGCAGGGGGAAGATTGTTAGCGGAAGGGCATTCGGTCAGGACCAGCACGGCCCCACGCGCTGCAATGATTCGACATTGATCTTGCCAAGGAAATTGCTGTTCGATGCCGCTTCGCGCTTCTCGCACTTGTCTACTGACCTTTCTGGCCGGCACGACGCTGGCGACCTTCGCCCACCCGGCGGCGGCGCAGACGGCGTCTCGCCATCGTGCGCATGCGCGGCATGCAACGCATGCGCATTCCGCCGCCCGTCCCCCCGTTGCGCCCGCTGCCGTCGCCACGCCGGCGGTCGCCGCTCCGGTCGTGCCGCCGGCACCCATGATGGCGCCCGAGCGTGCCGAGGAAGTCTCGGTGACAGGCCGCAGCGCACGCACGCGCCAGCCTGGCGGCGGTCTGATGAAGATCGAAACCGCGCCGAAAGCCGTGCAGTCCGTTACGCGTGACTTCATCGCCAAGCAGGTGCCTTCCGCCAACGTTCAGCAACTGATCGCGATGATGCCGAGCGTCAACGTGGCGCAGCAGGACCCGTATGGCCTGCAATCGGGGCAGGTCAATGTGCGTGGTTTCGACCAGAGCGAGATCGGCTGGACGCTGGATGGCGCGCCGTTGAACGATATCGGCGGTGGTCAGTTCTACGCGAACGAAGTGCTGGAATCCGAGGATCTCGAAACGGTTCAGCTGACGCCGGGGTCGACGAACATCGATAGTCCGGTGGTGAGCGCTTCGGCGGGTCTGACCGCCATGAGCATGAGCAACCCGACGTCGAAGGCCGGCGGCCTGATGGACGTGTCCTTTGGCTCGTTCGACACGTTCCGCCAGTTCCTGCGCCTGAATTCGGGGTATATCGGCCATAGCGGCATCCGCGCGATGTTTGCGTTCAGCCATACGAAGGGCAATCACTGGCGCGGCCCGGGACAGGACGAGAAGTTCCATTACGACTTCAAGGCCGTCAAGGATTTCGAGAACGGCAGCCACACCGGCCTGACCGTCTCCTATAACGACCAGGTCAACGACTTCTACCTCAACCCGTCCTACTCGCAGTGGAATACGCTCGGCTACGGCGCGAACTATGCGGCGAACTACGCGCCACAATATGGCGGGTCGCTGGCGGCAGGTGCCAGCTACTACAAGCTGCACGTCAATCCGTTCCGCAACGTCGTGGCTGTGGTGCCGACCCATATCGTCGTCACGCCGAAGATCTCGATCGAGGATTCGCTGTATTTCTGGCACGGCATCGGCAACGGCACCGGCGCAAGCACGATCGGCGCTTCACCTTCTCTTGGAACGACGCCGGTCAGGCTTGATCTGAACGGTGCATCGCAGGTTCTGGCGCTTTCGCCATCCAACCAGGAGCAGTTCCGCACCGGCAATACGCTGTCGGCGCATTACAAGCCGGACAGCCATCATGATGTCGTGCTGGGCTGGTGGTATGAATATTCCAACGAATTGCAGTTCTCGCCCTATGGCAAGGTCGATCAGGCCACTGGCAACGCCTACAACATCTGGGGCGTGAACAGCCAGATTCGCACAACCTCTGGCGAGCCGTACTACGCGCGCAACTTCCTGTCGCTGACGCAGGTGAACATGCTGTTCCTTGGCGACACGATGAAGTATTTCAACGACCGCCTGAACATCACCGTCGGCTTCAAGGAGGCGATGATTACGCGTCGCCTTTACAACTATACCCCTGGCACCCAATACAACCGCAACCTGCATACGGCCGAGCCTTTGCCGCAGGTGGGGATTGCCTGGAACTTCGACAAGAAGAACCAGATCTACATCGCCGGGAACACCAATTTCAAAACGCCGTCGAATACGTCACTAGTGGATTACGTCAACACGTCTGGCAAATTCACGCAGTTTGGCGGTCCGTCCCAGCCGGAATACTCGATCGAGGAAGAACTGGGTTATCGCTATAACGGTGACTGGCTGATCGGCTCGGTGTCGTTCTTCAATTACAACCTGACGAACCGCCAGCAGAGCCTGAGCTATTACCAGAATGGCGCGCAATACAGCCAGACGGTCAACGCCGGTGGCCAGACGACGCGTGGCGTGGACGTGCAGCTCAGCACGCGCCCGATCTGGTATCACCTCCGGCCGTATGTGACGTTCGAGTATCTTCACTCGACCATCGACAACAATATCCGTGATGGCGCCGATCTTCTGCCGACCAAGGGCAAGATCGCCATTCGTTCGCCCAAGGAACAGGCCGGCCTCGGCATCGATTACGATGACGGGCATCTGTGGTTCTCGGGTCAGGTCAAGTATGTCGGCAAGCAGTATGCGTCGTTCATGGATGACAACTCCGTGCCGCAATACGTCACGAACCAGATCGGCATGGGCTATCGTTTCCACAACTTCGGTTATCTGAAGTCGCCGGAAATCCAGCTGAACATGCAGAACCTGACCGGCGCGAAGTTCCGCAACGGCATCTACGGCTTCACCACGAACGCGAATGCGGTGAAGGGCGTCTATGGCACGACCATCGCGGCGGGCAGTGCGGCATCGTACTATCTGCAACCGCCTTTCTCGGCGATGGTCACGCTTTCGACCGGCTTCTGATCACTCGGCGATCGAATCGACCGTCCAGCCGAAATGCCGGGCGGCCGCCTGCGGTGCGATCTGGCATTGCAGGCCGCGCCGGCCTCCGTTGACGTAGATCGTTTCATGCTCGAGGGCGCTGGCGTCCAGCATGATCGGCGACGTTTTGCGCTGACCGAACGGGCTGATGCCGCCGGTCTTGTAACCCGTCAGGCGTTCGGCATCGGCAGGTGCCATCATGGAAGCCGATTTGCCGCCTTGCAGGGCGGCGACCTTCTTCAATGCCAGCCGTTTGTTCGACGGCACGATCAGGCAGGCCGGGCGTGTTTTGTCGATCAGTACCATCAGCGTTTTGAAGACCTGCTCTGGCGGTGCGCCGAGAGCTTCCGCGGCCTGCAGGCCCTTGGCGCTGGCGTCGGCATCATATTCGTGGGCGTGAAGCGTGTAGGCGAGCCCGGCCTGATCCAGCAGGCTGGTCGCCGGCGTGGCGCCGCTTACAGGTTTCTTGGACATATTTTCTCCGGCATCAGTTTCGCGCGCGCTTGGTGGACAGAATCATGGCCGAGTGCGTGCGCTGGACACCGTCGATCGCGCCGATGGCGTCGATCGCGCGGTCCAGGCTCTCGGGACTTTCCGCGCCGAGCAGGGCCATGAGATCGAATGAACCGCTGACGGCATGCAATTCGCGCAGCCCGTCCACCGCACGCAGATCGCGTTCCACCTGTATGGCATGGCGTGGGGTGAGCGTAATCATGACGAAAGCGCGCACACGATCGGCGATGGCCGGTTCGGCGATGGTGTAACCGGTGATCGCCCCCTGACGTTCGAGACGTTCGATCCGGCCCTGCAGGGTCGTGCGCGACATGCCGAGGCGGCGCGCCAGCGTGGCGGCCGGTTGGCGCGCGTTTTTGCGCAGCAGTTCCAGAAGGGCCTTGTCGAGCGGGTCGTCCGTCATGGCGGCGGAGCCTAGCCGACGCTTTGACGGAAGAAAACCGTATCCGCCGTCGATCTGCCGGTTGAGCCTCGTCGCTACGCTTGCAGAACATTGCATATTCATCAGGAAGGACAGGCATATGCGTCAGGTGACGGTTATCGGGGCAGGCAAGATCGGCGCGACCATGGCGTCGTTCCTGCAGGGGAGCGGCAATTATCGCGTGACGCTGATGGACCGCGACGCTGCGGCTCTGGACCGTCTCGACCTGTCGCCGGAGATCGAGCGTGCGGTCGTGGATATCGGTCAGGGCCTGGCCGCCGATCGACTGGGCGGGCAGTTCGCCGTGCTGTCGGCCGCGCCGTTCCAGCTGACGCGCACGGTCGCCCGGGCCGCGGCCGAGGCCGGTGTGCATTACCTGGATCTGACGGAAGATGTGGCGTCCACGCGCGATGTGCGGGCGCTGGCCGATGGTGCTCCGACGGCCTTCATCCCGCAATGCGGCCTGGCGCCGGGCTTCGTGTCGATCGCGGCGCACGATATTGCGCAGCGCTTCGACAGTCTCGACACGATCCGCCTGCGTGTCGGCGCGTTACCGCTCTTTCCGGCAAATGCGTTGGGCTACAACCTGACATGGAGCACGGATGGGCTCATCAATGAATATATCGAGCCCTGCGAGGCGATCGTGGGCGGCAGGCGCGCCACGGTGCCCGCGATGGACGGTTACGAGACGCTGGGCGTGCATGGCGTGACGTATGAGGCGTTCAACACCTCCGGCGGTTTGGGGTCGCTGTGCGAGACCTATGACGGCAAGGTGCGCGAACTGAACTACCGCACCATGCGCTATCCGGGTCATGCGGCGATCATGAAGGTGCTGCTCTCCGATCTGCGCCTGGCGGAGCGGCGGCATATCCTGCACGACATCTTCACCCATGCGCTGCCGACCACGCCGCAGGACGTGGTCGTGATTTCGGTGATCGTCACGGGGCATCGCAACGGACGCTCGGAGCAGGAGACGCTGGCGCGCAGCATCCCGGCGCAGGAGTTCATGGGCGCGCATCGCACGGCGATCCAGCTCACGACCGCGGGTGCGATCTGCGCAACGCTCGATCTTCTGGGGGAAGGCAAGATTCCCAATCATGGCTTTGTCCGGCAGGAGGACATTTCACTGGAAGCGTTCCTGGCCAACCGCTTCGGGCGCGTTTATCGCGCGAACTAACGCCCGCGTCGCGCATTACTGAATTGTTCGATATTTTTCGAAGCGGGGCCATGGTCAGTGGCCCCGTTGCAATTCGGGAGAGCGCTCGTGAAAATCGGTTTTGTCGGTCTTGGCGCCATGGGCGAGGCGATGGCCATGTGCCTTCTGAAGGCGGGTCACGAACTGGCTGTCTACAACCGATCGCCGCAGAAGGCGGACAGGCTCGTCGAAGAAGGTGCGCAACGGGCAGACAGCCCTTCGGAGGCAGCGCGTGGACGCGATATCGTGTTCTCCATGCTGCTGGACGACGATGCGGTTGCGTCGTCGACCTTCGACGAGAACGGTATTATGGACGGTCTGTCGAAAGACGCCGTTCATGTCGGCTGTTCCACGATATCGCATGCCTTGGCGATCCGTCTGCGTGACGAGCACGCCGCGCGCGGACAGACCTATGCGAGTGCGACCGTGCTCGGCCGTCCACCGGCGGCGCAGGCGGGCGAACTCTTCGTCATTCTGGCCGGGGCCGCGGCGGCACGGGAGAAGGTGCGACCTGCGCTCGACGCTTTCAGTCAGCGCATTTTCGAGGTTGGCAGCGATCCGGCCCATGCGAATATCGTCAAGCTTTCGCTGAATTTCATGATCTTTTCGACCATTCAGCAGATGGCGGAGGTCTTCTCGATCAACGAGAAGGCCGGTATCGAACCGAAAGCGATATTCGAGATTCTGACCAATAGTTTCTACACGGCGCCGGTGCACAGGAACTACGGGAAGATCATGGTGGAAAAGGACTATGACAAGCCCGGTGCGCCCATGTCGCTCGGTCTGAAGGATGCCGAGCTGTTTCTGGCGGCTGGCGGCGATCTGCGCGTACCATTGCCGACGGCCTCGCTCATCCGGGATCGTTTTCTCACGGCCCTGGCCGCGGGCGATGACCGACGTGACTTTTCGGCCCTGTTCGAATATGCGCGGCGCGACGCCGGGTTGACGGACTGATCGGGAGCGGCGCTGTCAGCCCTGCGCCCAGTGGGCGATGGCAACGGCAACCTCGCGCAGGACGGCTTCCTGCGCCGCCGTCGTCATGCCGGGCGCGTCATAATAGACGGTGGCCATGATGGTGCGACCGTCCGGCAGATGGGCGAAGGCGCAGTCGTTGCAAAATCCGTCTCCGGTGCCGGTGCGGTCGCCGACTGTCCAGTCGGGCGGGAAGCCGGCGCGAAGGCGGCGTGCGCCGACCTGGTTGCCCTGCATCCAGTCCGCCAGCTGAATGCGGGACGACGGTTGCAGGGTCGGACCCCAGAGAAGGGTCTCCAGCGTATGGGTCATAGCGTGCGGCGTGGTCGTGTCCTTGTCGCCGTCACGGTGTCCGGATTCCGTTTCGTAACGGTCGAAACGCGTTGTGCTGTCGCGGACGCGTCGGACGAAATCCGTCAGTGCAGGCGGTCCGCCGCAATGCGCGAGGAGAATATTGGCGGCGGCATTGTCGCTGAAAGCCATGATGGCATGGCACAACGCGCCGATCGGGAGCGCGCCTTCCCTGAGATGCGCCGTCGTGACGGGCGAGGCCGGACGCAGGTCGGCGGCGCGATAGGGCAGCATGGCGGCGAGCGTGTCCTGCCCATGGTCCACCCGGTCGAGCACCATGGCGGCCAGTATGGCCTTGAAGGTGCTGCACAGCATGAAACGTTCGTCGGCACGCTGGGCGATATGTCGACCGGATGCGAGGTCGCGCACATAAACGCCAAGCCGCCCGCCATGTCGGCGCTCGATCGTCGCCATGGGCGTGCGTTCCTCAGCCTGCGCCAGCGAGGGAATCGGCAGGCAGGACATGCCGCCGAGGAGAAAATGACGACGATCGATGACGGGCATGGATGCGGTTCGACTTGCCGGAAGTTGAGGCGTCACGCTGGCATGCCTGCCGCTGAACGGCAATATGACGGGATCGCATGACACGCCTGTAACGCACCCGATCGAAAGATCGCGCGTATATCCGTGTCATGAACGCATCGACCGATACCCAGGGCATGATCCGTGTGCGTGGCGCACGGGAGCATAATCTCAAGAACATCGACGTCGCCCTGCCGCGCGATCGTTTTGTGGTCGTCACGGGGGTCTCGGGTTCCGGCAAGTCGTCGCTGGCATTCGGCACGCTCTATGCCGAGGCGCAGCGGCGTTATCTCGAATCCGTGTCGCCCTATGCCCGGCGCCTGTTCCATCAGATGCCGGCGCCCAAGGTGGATGCCATCGACGGATTGCCGCCCGCCGTCGCCTTGCAACAGCAACGGGGTGGCGGTAGCGGGCGTTCGTCGGTCGGCAGTCTGACGACACTCTCGAACCTGCTGCGCATGTTGTATTCGCGAGCCGGGACTTATCCGGCGGATGTCGGACATCTGGAGGCGGAATCCTTCTCGCCTAATACGCCGATGGGTGCCTGTCCGCGCTGTCATGGCATGGGGCGCGTCTATGATGTGACGGAAAAGACGCTGGTGCCCGATGACAGTCTGACGATCCGGCAGCGGGCGGTCGCGGCCTGGCCGACGGCATGGCAGGGGCAGAATTTTCGCGACATCCTGATTACGCGCGGCGTGGATGTGGACGTGCCCTGGCGTGACCTGCCGAAAGCGACACGGGACTGGATTCTTTTCACGGATGAAACGCCCACCGAGCCGGTCTATCCGGGCCGGAATCATGCGGAGGTCGTGGCTGCGATCAAGCGCGGCGATACGCCGGATTACAACGGCACGTTCAGCGGTGCCCGGCGCTATATCCTGCACACGTTCGGCCAGTCGCAGAGTGCCAGGATGCGTGCGCGGGCAGCGTCCTTCATGGTGAGCGGGCCATGCCCGGTCTGTCACGGGCAGCGCCTGAACCCGGATGCGCTGAAAGTCACGATCGACGGGCGGAACATCGCGGAACTGGCGGCCTTGCCGCTGGCGCGCATCGTCGAGGTGCTGCGCGATGCCGCCGAGACGCGGCAGGGCAAGGATGCGACCAGTGTCGCGGCGCGCGGCATGATCGAGGCGGCGATCGAACGGATCGGGACGTTGCTGGACCTTGGGCTTGGTTATCTGCAACTGGATCGCGGCGTGCAGACGTTGTCGCCGGGGGAATATCAGCGCCTGCGGCTCGGAACCCAGATCCGTTCCAACCTGTTCGGCGTGGTGTACGTGCTGGATGAGCCCAGTTCTGGCCTGCATCCCGCCGATACGCAGGCGCTGCTGCGCGCGCTGGACGGGCTGTTGCAGGCCGGCAATTCGCTGATCGTGGTCGAGCATAATCCCGATGTCATCCGCCGGGCGCAGTGGCTGGTGGATGTCGGGCCGGATGCGGGCGAGCGCGGCGGGCGCATCGTCTATAGCGGCATGCCGGATGGACTGCGCGATATCGCTGGATCGCGCACGCGGCCTTATCTTTTCGAGCCGCCGAAAAAGCGGAAAGGGCCGCCGCGCGCTCCGACAGGCTGGCTGAAGCTGGCACGGTTGACGTGGAACAACCTGCAGGACCTGTCGCTCGCGGTGCCGTTGGGTGTCATGACGGCGGTGACGGGCGTGTCCGGCTCCGGCAAATCGAGCCTTGTCGGACAGGCGCTGGTGAGCGTGGTGGCCTCGGCACTCGGGCAGAAGGTCGAGATCGAGACCGACACAGCCGAGGATGACGTGTTGCCGCCGCTGGAAACCGGTGCGCCGCAGGGACGCGTGATCGAGGGGCTGAAATCGGTGCGGCGGCTGGTGACGATCGACCAGAAGCCGATTGGGCGGACGCCGCGTTCCAATCTGGCGACCTATAGCGGCCTCTTCGATACGATACGGCAGCGCTTCGCCGAAACGCCTGCCGCGCGGCAGCGTCGTTTCGATGCCGGCTGGTTCTCGTTCAACGTGGCGAAAGGGCGTTGTCCGAAATGCGAAGGCGTCGGCTCGGTCATGGTGGAGCTGCTGTTCCTGCCCAGCGTTTTCGCGCCTTGTCCCGAATGCCATGGCACGCGCTACAAGCCGGAGGTGTTGGCGGTTACGCTACGCGACCGATCGATTGCCGACGTGTTGGGCATGAGCGTGGATGAAGCCCGTGATTTCTTCCGCGATGATCCTGGTCTGGCGCGTGGCTTCGAGACGTTGCGGCAGGGCGGGCTGGGCTACCTGCGGCTGGGGCAGCCGGCAACGGAGCTGTCCGGTGGCGAGGCGCAGCGTATCAAGCTGGCGACGGAACTGCAGAAGCAGCGCCACGGCCACACGCTGTATGTCCTGGATGAGCCGACGACCGGTCTGCATCCCGCCGATGTGGATTTGCTGACGGCCCAGTTGCGAACGCTGGTCGAGCAGGGAAACAGCGTGGTGCTGGCGGAACACGACATGCGCGTGGCGGCGCAGTGCGACTGGCTGATCGATATGGGGCCGGGGGCGGGGGAGCAGGGCGGGCGGATCGTCGCGGCCGGTGTGCCCGCGGACGTTGCGCGTTCGGGCGAGAGCCGTACGGCACCATTTCTGGCGCCCTACCTCTAGCCGGCGATGCGACTGGTTGGGCCTCTGTTGCTCTTGTTGCTTGCGGTCGCGGTGGCAGGCCACCGGTTCTGGTTATCGCCCGCCTGGGACCCGACGCAGCCCTTCGATTTCCGTGCTCGTCCGACGCCGGTCACGCGCCTGAAGATCATGTTGCTGAACCGTGACGAGGCCTTGTGCCGTGCGGCCCTGACGACAGCGCCGCTGGCACTGCATCCGGCGCCTGTCAGCGGTGCTTGCCCCGTGCCGGACGCCGTGCGCGTCACGAATGGCGTCGTGCCGACGCGGCCGGGGAGTTTTCTGGCATCCTGCCGTTTGGCGGTGGACTGGGCGCTGTTCGAGCGTGATGTCGTGGTGCCGGAAACACGTGCGTTCTATGGTGCGGCCCCGCAGGCCGTGACGCATGTCGGCAGTTACGATTGCCGCGACGTGCGTGACAGGCCCGGTCGTCTCAGTGCCCATGCGCGGGCGGATGCCATCGATGTATCGGGCATTGTCCTGGCAAACGGGCGCAATATTCTGGTCTCGGCATGGCATGGGCCGGATAGTGCGTTCCTGCATCGTTTGCGCGATGGGGCATGCCGCTTCTTCGGCATTGTGTTGTCACCTGATTACAATGCGCTTCATGCAGCACATCTGCATCTGGAAGCTTCCGGCTGGGGCATGTGCCGCTGATGCCGCCGGAAAGTGAGCAGGACGCGGACGCCCATGGCGACAAGGCCTGCGAAAACAGGTTGGAAAACAGAAAACCCGGCCTTTCGGCCGGGTTCTGCAAGGATCAGACGGAGTAATACATTTCGAATTCCGCCGGATGCGGCGTGTGTTCGAACTTGTAGACTTCCTTCCACTTGATCTCGATGTAGCTTTCGATCTGGTCCTTGGTGAAGACGCCGCCTTCAAGCAGGAAAGCATGATCGGCTTCCAGCGCCTGAAGCGCTTCGCGGAGCGAACCGCAGACGGTCGGGATCTGCGCCAGTTCGTCTTTCGGCAACTCATACAGATCCTTGTCCATGGCGTCGCCCGGGTGGATCTTGTTGCGGATGCCGTCCAGTCCGGCCATCAGCATTGCGGAGAATGCCAGATAGGGGTTGGCGGTCGGGTCCGGGAAGCGGACTTCCACGCGCTTGGCCTTCGGGCTGTTCGCATAAGGGATGCGACAGGACGCGGAGCGGTTGGCGGCCGAGTAAGCCAGCAGGACCGGCGCTTCGAAACCCGGGATCAGGCGCTTGTAGGAGTTGGTCGACGGGTTGGTGAAGGCGTTCAGCGCCTTGGCATGTTTGATGATGCCGCCGATGTAGAACAGCGCCTCTTCCGACAGGCCCGCGTATCTGTCACCAGCGAAGGCCGGCTTGCCGTCGCGCCAGATCGACTGATGGACATGCATGCCCGAGCCATTGTCGCCCGCGATGGGCTTCGGCATGAACGTGGCCGTCTTGCCATAGGAATGGGCGACGTTATGCACGCAGTATTTGTAGATCTGCATGAAGTCGGCCGATTTCACCAGCGTGGCGAACTTGGTGCCGAGTTCGTGCTGCGACTGCGCCACTTCGTGATGGTGCTTCTCGATCGGCAGGCCCATTTCGCCCATCGTCGAAAGCATCTCGGCGCGCAGGTCGCCTTCGCTGTCGACCGGGGCGACCGGGAAGTAGCCGCCCTTGACGGTCGGGCGATGGCCCATGTTGCCTTCCGGATAGTCGAGCAGGGACGCGCCGGGGCCTTCGATGCTGTCGAGCTGATAGATGCCGAAGTTCGGGCCGGTACCGAACTTGACATTATCGAACACGAAAAATTCCGCTTCCGGGCCGAAGAATGCCGTGTCGCCAAAACCGGCGTTCTTCAGATAAGCCTCGGCCAGCTTGGCGGTCGAGCGCGGATCGCGGTTGTAGTAGCCGCCCGTGCGCGGATCGATGATGTCGCAGACGAGGATGAGCTGCGGCTTGGCCGAGAACGGGTCCATGACCGCCGTGGCCGGGTCCGGCAGCAGTACCATGTCGGACTCGTTGATGGCCTTCCATCCCTGGATGGAGGAGCCGTCGAACATGAAGCCTTCCGTGAAGGTATCGTCCTCGATGGTCGTGACCCACTGCGTCGTGTGGTGCCACTTGCCCTTGGGATCGGTGAA
The DNA here is from genome assembly GCF_002005465.1 of Neoasaia chiangmaiensis. NCBI lineage: Bacteria > Pseudomonadati > Pseudomonadota > Alphaproteobacteria > Acetobacterales > Acetobacteraceae > Neoasaia > Neoasaia chiangmaiensis. Next base: position 2,620,065 of record NZ_CP014691.1, read on the forward strand.
GCGCAGGTCGACCAGTTCGACGGCGTGTTCCTGGATCAGTTCGAAAACGCGCGCGACGGCAGCGGCATCCGGCGTGCCGGGGCGCGAGGCGTCGATCGTCTCGACGACCTTGGCGGTTTTCGCGCGCGAGGGGGTTTTGGCCGTTGCTTTCGGGGCTTTCGCCGGAGTTTTGGGGGCCGGAGCTTTTCTCGCCATCTGGGGACTACCTGTTCTGCCTGTAACCTGAGTTCGCCTAACCGCAGCCGTATTTAATCGGCTGCAAAACGATTAAGGGAGGACGGAAGCGTTGTCGAGTGCGTGATGCTTCATAAAAGAAAACCCCGCCGTGATGGGCGGGGTTTCCGGTGCGCGGTCTCCTGAGTGTAGTGATCAGAAGGTTGCGTGCATGGTGAAGAGCACCGTCGCGGGTTGCCCCGCCAGGCCATCGGCGAACAGCGAGCCGCAACCGTAGTTGCTTTTCGCCAGTCCCGCCCAGGAAGACGATCCGCTTGGCAAGCCCGCATTGCTGAAGCCCGCCGGCGTTCCGGTGAACTTGCCGCACGATCCGGGTGTAATCTGGCGATATTTGTACTGCCAGTAGAACGTGTTGAAGAGGTTCTGGATGTTGATGTCGAAGTTCAGCTTCTTCAGGGGGCCGAGATTCTTGATGGGTAGCGTGTAGTTCATGTCCAGATTGAAGATCACGTAAGGCGCGATCCCGCCGTTACGGTCGAAGACGGTCTGGCCGGTGACGAAGTTGTAGTAATTGTAGGTGCCGTAGGCGCCGCGTGCCGCTGAAATGGGGCCGAGATTGCTGTAGAGGCCGCCGACATCCGTCGTCGTGTATTGGTGGCCGGTATAATAGCCCTGGAACCGGATGTTCAGGTCGTCGTGCGGGGTGAAGGCGCTGCGATGATGATAGTCCACGCCGAACTGCGCCGTCCATTGCGGAACACCTGTGACGGGGGTGCCGCGTTGCGCCAGGCCGAACTGGTCTTCCTGCACTGTGACACTGGCCGGGTTGGTTGCGAGGTAACGCGAGCGGTTATGCGAGAAGTTGCCGAACAACTGCCATTCATGCGTCATCTGGTAAGTGACGGAGACTTCCTGGCCCTGCATCTGGCGCTTGCCGAGATTGTTGTAGTCGGACAGCCCGGCATAGGGGCCGCTCTGATATGAGAAGTATCCGAAATCGTGATCGATTTTCTGATAGTAGTAATCGGCCGAGACGGCCCAGCGGCCGGTATTGTACTTCACGCCGCCTTCAGCCATGTGGACGATCGATGCGTTCGGCGGTTCGGCCGAGACGGCTTGCGGTGTGAAGTCGGTAACGGGCGCATAGAGCGCGGACTCGCCGAAGCTGCCGTAGAGCGAAACGCCGCGCAGGGCAGGCAGCACCTTGTCGAGATCATAGGTCGCATTGACGAAAGGAAGGTAGTTCTCGTCCCATTTGCGAGCATGATAATGCCCGACGCCGCAGGAATATTGTTGGCAATATGCCGTTGCCATATCCGCCGCCGTCGGTGTGCCGCCGACGATTCCGCTGCCGGTTATGCTGGAATTCGTGCCCTGCACCGTGACGCCCGGCGTGATATGCAGCGTGTTGTGCAGCAGGTCGATCTTGTCCTGGAAATATCCCATGAAGATCGTGCGCTGCGTGCCGCCGTTATAGCCGGAAACAAGGTTTTCCGCCGTTCGTGGCACGTATTTGTCGCCACCATACCAGGTTGGCGTCGCGTTTTGCGTTTCGCGGGCGAACAGGCCGCCGATATGGATCGTGTTGCGAATGCCGAAGATATCGGGCGGTGTGATCGACAGGCGCGGCTGGATGCCGATCGTGTCGTTGTGGGTATATGAAACGTAGGAGTTGTAGCCGCAGGGCGTGGCGGAGCCGGCATTATGCCATGCCTGCACCAGCGAGGACGGGCAGTTGCCGGTGTTATTGTATTGAGCGTTGCCGTTATACGGATACATCGTTGGCGAGTAGAAATAGCCGCCGCCATAAGGATCGCTGGCCGGCATGTAGTAGCTCTGCTCACCGAACGAGGCTGCCGACTGGTTGAACGGGTTGGCGCCGTTCAGCGTGTAGGGCGTGGTGCCGCCGTTGATCGGATAGATCGACGGATCGCTCCACTGCGATGTGGTGGAATCGCTGTAACGCCAGAAGCCGGTCAGGCCGGCAGTAAGATAATCGTTGATATACGTTTCGTTCTTCAGGATCAGCGTGAAGTAATCGTTCTTCTGGCGTGTCGATTCGAGATCCGTCGGGAAATTATAATATTTGCCGTATTTCTGGAGATACGACATCGGGATCGGCTCTGGCGTGATCAGGGCATTGCCCGTGTTGTAGATGGCCGTGGCCTGGAACAGCGATTGGCCTTCGTCGTAAGGCTTGTCGAACGCGCCCTCGAAGCTGTTGTAACGCGACGGCGTATGCTCGATGTAGCCGCTGTTCTGCATGTTGTCGTATTGCACCATCAGCTTCGGTGCATCGACGCCATGCCCCAGCATGCCGTCCATCTGGCCGGTATCGGCGCGCATGCCTTCCTGCCACGTATTGTAGTTGCCGACCGCACCGAAAACGTCGAGCTGGCGTTTGTCGTTCGGGCGGGCGGTTGTGTAGGCGACCGTGCCGCCGATCGTGCCGAAGGTATTGTGGTCGGGATAGGCGACGCCGGGATAGAGCGAGACGCCATTGATCTGCGTCATGTTGAACGGGCCGCCGGCGATGTTCTGAAGGTAGCCGCCTGCGCCGCCGTTCAGCAGGTCCTGCATCGGCACGCCGTCGAGCGTGGAGGCGGTTTCCGACCCGCGCGCGCCGCGGATGGACATCACCGGTTCATTATTGCCGAGACCCTGCTGGTAGACATAGACGGAAGGCGCGTTGCGAAGCAGCGAGACCACGCTGCCGGTGGCGCCGGTCTGTCGGATTTGCGCCGCGCCGATTTCCGTAACGGCTGATGGGCTGTCCTTTTCGCGCAGCAGGCGACGCATGGCGCGGACCTGGATGCTTTCGCTACCGCCACTGACCGACCCGATGCTGGTCGATGCCTGAGCGGTGGGCGCCAGCGCCGCTGAAGCATTGGCAGGGCCGGCATTTTTATTGGCCGGCGCCGTGCCTGACGTGGCGGGGTGATGCGTTGTGTGACGATTCGTATGCTTGTGTGTGCTGGTGGTCGTCTGCGCCTGCGCTGTTGTGAATGCGGCCAGGACGGTCGCACCGAGGAGGGAGGGGCGCATGTATGAGCGTGAGTGTCGTCGCGCTCGAAGGCATTCAGAAAAGGCCAAGGGCTTTCCCTTTATGTCATGAATTTTCGGATCTCTCTCCGGAATGGCAGCGAAAATGCTGAAGCAGGACATATTCTGCAATACTACAAACATGTAACGAAATGTGTACGGTTTTCTTTGTTGCGCACTTGTCACATAAAGTGGTTTTTTCGGATTGGATGCCGTGCCAATGGTTGCTTCAGGATTGGGGGACGAGGGGCTTGGCGTCGAGGCTCGAGGCAGGGCATCATGGCGGTCTGCCGACAGACCGAGGACTGCTCATGAAATCGCCCAATAATTATCTTGCAGGTTTGCCGACGACGATCTTCACGGTCATGTCGCAACTGGCGGTCGAGCATGATGCCGTCAACCTGGGGCAGGGCTTTCCGGATACCGAAGGACCGGCGGCGTTGATCGATGCCGCGGCAGATGCCCTGCGGGACAATCGCAATCAATATGCGCCGCTGACCGGTTTGCCCGAATTGCGGGAAGCTGTTGCCCGCAGCAATGCGCGTTCCTATGGGCTGTCGGTCGATCCGGATCGGGAGGTCGTTGTCACCTCGGGCGCGACGGAGGCGATCGCGGCGTGCCTGATGGCCGTGGTCGAGTCGGGTGACGAGGTCGTGCTCATCGAGCCGCTTTACGATACTTATCTGCCGGTCCTGCGGATGATCGGCGCGACGCCGCGTTGCGTGCGGCTGCATCCGCCCGAATGGACGCTGGTGGCGGATGAACTGCGCGCGGCGTTCGGCACGAAGACAAAGGCGATTTTGCTGAACTCGCCGATGAATCCGAGCGGCAAGGTGTTCAGTGTCGCGGAGCTGGACCTGATTGCCGATCTGGTGCGGGAGTTCGATGCCTATGCCGTTTGCGACGAAGTTTACGAACATCTGACGTTCGGCGTGGCGCATGTGCCGCTGATGACACGTCCCGGCATGCGTGAACGTTGCATGCGGATCGGCAGCGCGGGCAAGAGCTTCTCGCTGACCGGCTGGAAGGTCGGGTATGTGACGGCGCCCCCGGCACTGGCGGCGCTGGTGGCGAAGGCGCACCAGTTGCTGGTCTTCGCAACCGCGCCCAATCTCCAGCGCGCCGTGGCGGTGGGATTGAATCTGGAGGAGGATTACTTCCACGAACTGGCAGACGACCTGCGGCGCAAGCGGGATCTGCTGGCCACGGGGCTGCACGCATTGGGTTTTCCCACCCTTCCGGCGGATGGAAGTTATTTCGTGGTGGCCGATATCAGTCGGCATGCCGAAGGACGGGACGACGTGGCGTTCTGTCGCGATCTGGTGCGGACGGCACGCGTCGCCGCAATTCCGGTATCCGCCTTCTATGCGCCGGATGGCCCTGAGCCGCCCCGCCATCTCATCCGTTTCGCTTTCTGCAAGCGTGAGGCGGTGTTGCAGGAAGCCCTGTCGCGTCTGGGTGGTGTGTTTCGCGGGTGATCGTGGTGAATGACGAGCCGGGGTCGTTCTGGCGGCTCCTGCTGTTCTCATACGCGACGAATGTCGTGGTCCTGGCCGTCTATATCCTGATCGCGCATGCGTTCGACGGTTTCGTCTATTCCGCCTGCCGGTGGGATTGCGGCTGGTATCTCGGTATTGCATCGCAGGGCTATGACACGGCGTTACGCTCCGGTCCGACGGATAACGGACAGGCGAACTGGGCCTTTTTCCCGGCTTTTCCCTTGCTGCTCCACGCTATCGAGGCATTGACGGGCTGGCCCGGGCAACGCTGTGGGGTCCTGCTGAACAATGCGCTTTTGCCGCTGATGGCGGCGCTGATTGCGCGGTATGCCTGGCGGCGGGCGGCGGTGGATCAGTGTCTGACGGTCCTGATCGCCGCCATGTTTCCATACAGCCTGTATTTCCGCGTTCCCTATACCGAGACGCTCTATGGGACGTTACTGATCGGCCTTTTGTTGTTGTTGCGCGCGAACCGGTTGGGCTGGGCTGCGGTCTGCGCGGCATGCTTCACCGCGACGCGCCCGACCGGCGCGCCGATCCTCGCATTGATAGGCATTGCGAAATGCTGGCAACAGGGTGTGCCGTTTTTTCCGCTGTCGAAGCATGCGCGCAGGAGCATGGCTACCATCGGGCGTTGTGTCGTGCTGGGAGCGGCCGGCGGAATCGGGCTGCTGGCGTATATGACGTATCTGCATGTGCATGTCGGTGATGCCTGGGCGTTCAAGCACATCGAGGCGGCATGGGGACGACATGGCGGCAACCCGGTCGGCAATATCCTGCAAGGCCTGCGTGCAAACGATCTGACGATACGCGCCTTCCTGCCGGGACGGGAGATGAGCCAGCGTTATCTGGCTCTCTGTTGTATTGCCGGATGTGTGCTGGTGGCGTGGGGAATTCTGACGCGCCTCTGGCTTGAGGCCGGAATTGTCCTGACAACCATGTTGCTTGCGACATCGACCTGCTTGTGGTCGTCCGCGCGGTATCTTTTCGCCAACCCTGCCATGCTGGTTCTGGTTGCCGCCGCCGCGCAGCGCCTTTCGGCGCAATGGCGTGCTGTATTCCTGTGTTTTTGCGCAATGATCCAGGTATTGTTCGTCGTTCTCTGGTATCAGGGCGCACGTTTTCTGATGTAGATCTCTGATTGCCGCATTAAGGGAAGTTATGACAGCTTATCGTCTGGATGTCGTGATCCCGTGTTTCAACGAGGACGACAACCTTCCCGTTACCCTGCCGCGGATCGTGTCCTTTCTCGATGAAGTGCAGGCCGATCCGCAAATTGAGATGACGCAATGGCGGGTTATTCTGGTCGATGATGGCAGTACGGATAAGACATGGGACTGTATTCTGGCGCACTGCGTGCCGGGGCGGATCAGCGGCATTAAGCTCTCGCGGAATTTCGGGCATCAGAGTGCCATGCTGGCGGGTCTGACGCATGCCGATGCGGATGCGGTGATTACCATGGATTCGGACCTTCAGGACGATATTCTGGTGGTTCGCGACATGCTGCTGGCATTTCAGAACGGTTTCGATCTGGCGCTTGGCGTGCGTTCGGCCCGGGATACGGATACCGCTTTCAAGCGTGGTACGGCCCGCCTGTATTATCGCCTGCTGAATGCCATGGGCACCGATGCCGTCGAGGATCACGCGGATTACCGCCTGATGTCGCAGCGTGCGCTACGCGCCTTGCTGGCGCATGATGAGGTCAACCTGTTCATCAGGGGCCTCATCCCGGCGATCGGCTTCAGGGTTTCCATCATTCCGTATGTGCGTCAGGCACGGGAAATCGGCGAGAGCAAATACACGCTGCGGAAGATGCTTCTTCTCGCCATTGATGGGATCACGTCTTTTTCCGTCATGCCGCTGCGGCTGATCGCGCTGATCGGCGTCGTCGTGTTCATGTTTGCGCTGGCGACGGGCGGTGCCGTTCTGGTGGAGCGGCTTTTCTTCGCCAATCGTGTCGTGCCCGGCTGGGCGTCGATACTCTTGCCCTTGCTGGCGTTGGGTGGGGTGCAGCTTCTTTCCCTCGGTGTGTTGGGGGAATATGTCGGCAAGATCTATCTGGAGACGAAGCGCCGGCCGCGCTTCATTATCGAGACAGTTCATGACGACACGTCGGCAGGAGACGGCGATCAGCGCCGCTGAGAATGCACCTGCGCGAAGACCGCGCCGCCTGTGGGGTTTTCCAGAGGTCTGGGCGATGTCGATCCGGCCTGCCGCTGGCATGACGGATCGAGGATTCGCATAAGGTCCTGGGCGCGGTGACGATGGAGATCGTCCGAAAAACGATAGAGCACGGTGCGTGAGGCGCGTGATGTCGTCAGCACGCCAGCCCGTCGCAATTCGCCGAGTTGCTGGCTGAGCGTGGGTTGCCGGATGCCACTGCGCGTTTCGATATCGCTGACGGGCAGTGCGCCATCGAGCAGGAGCGAAAGGATCAGCAGGCGTTGCGGCTGCGCGTAGAGCCGGAGTTGTTCGGTCAGGTCGCGGGCGCGCTCGGGTGTGATCATGGCGCGTCGTTTCGCAATTGATGGAACCATGGAGCGTTGTCGCCGGGCATGGCGTCTTGCGACAGTATGCCGGGAGAGAGAACGGGATTGCCTGGCTGCCAGCCTTCCGGGGTGAGCGCATCGCCCGGCGCCACCCGCTGCAAGGCCCGCAGGGTGCGCAGAATCTCCGAAACGGCGCGGCCGACGGTCATGGGATACCAGAAGATTGCCTGGATGATTCCGTCAGGGTCGAGGATGTATGTGGCCCGCACCGTGGCGCTGTCCCGTGCCTGGCTGTCCAGCATCCCGTAGGCGCGTGCGATGGCCATGGAAGGGTCCTCGATCACCGGAAAGGGTATCCGGACGTCCATCTGTGTGCGGATGGCATCGATCCAGGCGAGATGTGATGGCAGGCTGTCGATCGACAGGCCAATCAATGTGGCGCCGCAGGCTTCGAAGTCCGGGGCGGCGCGCGAGAAAGCAACGAATTCGCTGGTGCAGACCGGTGTGAAATCGGCAGGGTGCGAAAAGAATATGACCCAACGGCCGCGCAACGCCGATAATGATATCTGACCCTTTGTCGAGCGGGCCGTGAAGTCGGGCGCCTCGTCGCCGATCCGGAGCGTCATGGGCGTGGCAGGCATATTCGAAATGGAATCGGACATGGCGGATGTCTGTCTTTCCTTGACGCAATCGACATACAAACTTATAGAAACTCGTTAATTGATAGTTTCATAAAACATGAAACAATGGAGTGCAAGCGATGAGCGACGCCAATCTGGCCGCCGCAACGGCACAGATCGAGGCGGTGCGACGCGGTGATAAACCGGCGCCGATGATCCGCAGTTTCTTCGACGAACCCACGAATACTGCGACGCATGTCGTGCATGATCCGGCAACGCTGGAAGCGGCCGTGATCGACAGTGTCCTGGATTATGAAGCGGCGTCCGGCCGGACGTCCCACTCCACGGCGCAGCAGGTCGTGGATTACGCGCGCGGGCATGGATTGAACGTTGTCTGGCAACTCGAAACGCATGCGCATGCCGATCATCTTTCGGCGGCTCCGTGGTTGCAGGAGCAGCTGGGCGGCAAGCTGGCGATCGGCGCGGGCATCGTGGTCGTGCAGGATGTGTTCGGCAAGATTTTCAATGCGGGCACCGCGTTTCAGCGCGACGGTTCGCAGTTCGACCGGCTTTTCAACGATGGCGATCGTTTCTCCATCGGCGGGATCGAGGCGATTGCCCTGCACGTGCCCGGCCATACCCCGGCGGACATGGCCTATGTGATCGGCGATGTCGCGTTCGTCGGCGATACGATGTTCATGCCGGATTATGGCACGGCGCGCGCGGATTTTCCCGGTGGCGATGCGCGGGAGCTCTATCGTTCGATCCGCCGCCTGCTGTCCCTGCCGCGCGAGACGAAGCTGTTTCTCTGCCATGACTACAAGGCGCCGGGGCGTGACTATTACGCCTGGGAGACGACGGTCGGCGCGGAGCGCGATGGCAATCTCCACGTGCATGACGGGGTGAGTGAAAACGATTTCGTTGCGATGCGCACGTCGCGCGACGCGACGCTGTCATTGCCGAAGCTGATCATGCCGTCGGTTCAGGTCAACATGCGTGGTGGCCACCTGCCGGAAGCCGAGGATAACGGCGTTCAATACATCAAGATTCCGGTCAATCGTCTCTGATTGCTTTGTTCTGCTCTTTTCAAAAAAGGTATTGATAACAATGAAGCCTCGCTTTCTTTCCGAACGTTACGCGGTTGCCGGCCAGTTGACGCTGGCCGATGTCGAGGCGGCAAAGGCCGAAGGCTTCCGCGGGATTGTCTGCCTTCGTCCGGATGGTGAGGAGGCCGGCCAGCCAACGGCGGCGGAAATCGGCGTTGCGGCGGAAAAGGCGGGGCTGGAGTTTGTCTATATTCCGGTGCGTTCCGGCACGACGCCGAATGCCGATGGTGTGAACGCGATGCGCCGGGCGCTGGATACGATTCAGGGCAAGGTTCTGGGCTATTGCCGGTCGGGAAAGCGTGCCGAGGATATTTACGAATTGGCAAAGGCATCCCGGCCTGAGGCGCCGAAGACGCGCCGTTTCGATGTGGTGATCGCGGGCGGCGGCGCGGCGGGTATATCGACGGCGGCCAGTCTGCTGAAGCGTCGGCCGGGCACGACCGTGGCCATCATCGACCCGGCGAATGAGCATTATTACCAGCCGGGATGGACGCTGGTGGGAGCGGGCGTGTTCACGCCGGAGCAGACGCGCAGGACCGAGGTTTCCGTCATCCCGAAGGCGGCGAACTGGATTCGTGAGACGGTGACGGGTTTCGATCCGGATCATCGTCAGGTGTTGCTGGGCGATGGGTCGTCGGTCGAATACAGCGTGCTGGTGGTGGCGCTCGGGCTCAAGCTCGACTGGAACGGTATCGAAGGACTGGCGGAGACGTTGGGCAAGAACGGTGTGACGTCCAACTATCGCTACGACCTGGCGCCCTATACCTGGAAACTGGTGCAGGAGTTGCGTCAGGGCACGGCGCTGTTCACGCAGCCGCCGATGCCGATCAAATGCGCGGGTGCGCCGCAGAAGGCCATGTATCTGTCGTGCGACGAATGGACGCGGCGCGGCGTCAAGGGCGCGATCGAGGTCGAGTTCGATACCTGCACGCCGGGTTTGTTCGGCGTGGCGGATTATGTGCCGGCGCTGATGGAATACATCAGGCGGTACAATATCGCGCTGCATACGAAGTCCCGTCTGGTCAAGGTGGATGGCGCGAAGCGGATCGCGACATTCGAGCGCACGAGCGACACGGGCACGACGATCATCGAGCGGGCGTTCGACATGCTGCATGTCGTGCCGCCGCAAACCGCGCCGGACGTGGTGCGCGAGAGTGTGCTGGCTGGTGACGGCGGTTGGGTCTCCGTTGACCCGGCCACGTTGCGGCATACGCGTTATGACGATGTCTTTGCGTTGGGCGATGTCGCGGGAACGTCCAATGCCAAGACGGCGGCAGCGGTGCGCAAGCAGGCGCCGGTCGTAGCGGAAAACGTGGTGGCGACGCTGGGCGCCAGGGCTGTGAATGCGATCTATGACGGCTATGGCGCCTGCCCGCTGACGGTGGAGAAGGGACGCATCGTGCTGGCCGAGTTTGCCTATGGCGGCAAACTGATGCCGAGCTTCCCGAAATGGTTGCTCGACGGCACGAAGCCAACGCGCCTGGCCTGGTTCCTGAAGGAGAAGGTGATGCCCCCGCTTTACTGGCTTGGCATGCTCCGCGGGCATGAGTTGATGGTGAAGCCCGGGCATAAAAAGGCGGACTGACGAAGCATGTCCGCACATTGGATGCTCGAACTGGGGTCGGGCGGGATCGTCGGTTTCGCGCTCGGACTTCTGGGCGGCGGTGGCTCGATCCTTGCTGTCCCGCTGATGGTCTATGTGGTGGGCGTGCGCAATCCGCATGTCGCCATCGGCACGAGCGCCTTTGCGGTGGCGGTCAATGCATTGGCCGGGCTTGCAGGTCATGCGCGCTGTGGCACGGTAAAGTGGCGCTGTGCGGCGATTTTCGCACCTTGCGGCATTGCCGGGGCATTGGTGGGCGCCTCCATCGGCAAGGCAATCGATGGACCGCGCCTTCTTCTGGCATTCGCGCTCCTGATGATCATCGTGGCGGGGCTGATGTTGCGCAGCCGGCATGACGAGGGGGTGCCGGGTGCGGCGTGCAACCGGGATAATGCGGGCAAGGTCGGCGGCTATGGCGTGGCGACCGGGATGTTGTCCGGCATATTTGGCATTGGTGGGGGTTTTCTGGTGGTGCCGTCCTTGATGGCGGCAACGCGCATGCCGATCCTGAATGCTGTTGGCACGTCGCTGGTGGCTGTCTCGGCTTTCGGCATCAGCACGGCGGCGAGCTACGCGCTGTCTGGTCTGGTGGACTGGCAACTGGCGGCATTCTTTATCACGGGTGGCATTCTCGGCAGCCTTGGTGGCATGCAGGTGGCACGGCGTATGTGTCAGGGCTCCTCCCTAAGGTTGAAATCCGGCTTCGCCGTCGTCATCTTCGCGGTGGCCGGATATATGATCCGGCGTAGCATCTAGAGGTTCCCGCATGTCCGCTCCCGCTCAACGACTGACCGCCGAAGATCTGGCTGAGGCGGTGGAAGCCGTTGTCGGCGCCGAGACCGATCTGATCGCCAACATGGCGAATGTCTCGGCGATGATCTTCGAGGCGGTTCCGGACCTCAACTGGGCCGGGTTCTATCTCTGGAAGGATGACCAGCTTGTCCTTGGGCCGTTCCAGGGGCGTCTGGCATGCACGCGCATTCCCCTCGGCAGGGGTGTGTGCGGGACGGCCGCCGCCGAGCGTAAGACGCAGGTCGTGGCTGATGTGCATGATTTTCCCGGCCATATCGCCTGCGATGCGGCCTCGGCCTCGGAGATCGTCGTGCCGCTGGTCCATGGCGGGCGTCTGATCGGCGTGCTGGACCTCGACAGCCCGCGCAAGGCACGTTTCGGCGCGGCGGAGCAGGCGATGTTCGAGACGATTGCCGCAACGTTGCTGAAGGGCAGCGCCTTATAGTTCGGCAGACCTGAGCTTCGCCTGGCTCAGGCGCGTTTCTTCCACGATGTCGAGGAAATGCTGGAGAAGGGGCGGGACAGGCGTTGCATGGACGATGCCGATTTCCGAAAAGTTTTCTCCGAGGTCGAGACGCAGGCGTGTCACGTTGCCCGGCGTTGAATAGGCGGCGAAACGCGGCACGATGGCAACGCCCAGGTTGACGGAAGCAAGCTGAATGGCCGTCGAGAACTCGCGTATATATTTGATGCGGCCCGGAATCATGCCGGACTGATGAAAAGCGCCGAGCAACGCATCGTGAAAGCCGGGCGCGTTGTCACGGGCAAGCACGAAAATCGTCTCTTCGTTCAGACCGGCCGGATTGAGACGCGTCTGATCCGCAAGATGGTGATCATCGGACATGATGGCTTCAAAATGCTCGCGCGCGATGGCGCGGATTTGCAGATGCTCATGATAAATCGGCATGCGTACAAAGCCGAGGTCGAGATTGTGCTCCGCGATCGCTGCGAGCTGCGTGCCGGAACTCATTTCGGTGAGTTCGATCTCGACATGAGGCGATCGCTTGGTGAAACGACGGATCGCTTCGGCAAGGACTGCCGGAATGGCGGATGAGACAAAACCGATATGCAATGTTCCGATTGTACCCGTCGCGATATGGCGCGTGTTTTCGATCGTATCTGACACGTGCTGTAGAATCTGCTGTGCTTCGCGCAGGAAGTGGTGTCCGGCCGAGGTCAATGAAACGTGATGACGTGATCTTTCGAACAAACGGCAGGACAATTCCTGTTCCAGCTGTTTGATGTGATTGCTGAGCGCGGGCTGCACAATGTGCAGACGGCCCGCGGCACGCCCAAAATGCAGGGTTTCCGCCAAAACGCAGAACGAACGGAGATGTTTGAAATCCATTCACGCAGTTTGTCATAACGCCATGTGATCACCACCATCACAAAAGAGAATTGGACGCGCGGGTTGATCGCGTAAAGATGGGGTTACGCGCAGTTAATAAATTGCTGCACAAAGATGGCGAGATGTCGATCAGGTGTTTCCGCCAGCGTCGGCAGAAAGGTTTTTTCTCCCATGGCCACCCCTGATTTCGCCTCGACGGCGCGCGCGTCCGGACGCTGGATTCGTGTCATGCCGATCGTCTTCGTCACCTACAGCCTGGCATATCTCGACCGTACGAATTACGGCTTTGGCGCCGCGGCTGGTCTCAACGAGGCGTTACACATCTCACCCAGCCGATCGGCCTGGCTGGCATCGCTGTTTTTCCTCGGATATTTTGCGTTTCAGGTGCCTGCGGCGGCTTACGCCCGCAAACACAGCCCGACGCGCATGATCTTCGTGTGTATCCTCGGTTGGGGCGTTCTTGCTTCGCTGACGGGTGTCATCAACAATTTCTGGCTGCTCGCACTGGACCGGTTCCTTCTCGGCAGCATGGAAAGTCTCATCATCCCGGCGATGCTGATCCTGCTGACGGAGTGGTTCACCCGTGGCGAGCGTTCGCGGGCCAATACCTATCTGATACTCGGCAATCCTGTGACCGTCCTATGGATGTCGGCGATCACCGGTTATCTGATCGCGCAGTTCGGATGGCGGAATGTCTTTATTATCGAGGGCGCGCCGTCGATCATCTGGGCATTCGTGTGGCTGGCGACGATGTCGGATCATCCGCAACAGGCGAAATGGCTCGCGCCGGCCGAACGTGATGCTCTGGAAGCGCAGTTGGCGCGTGAGCAGAGCGACATCGTGCCGCAATCGGCGGATGTCTGGTCGGTCCTGTTCGACCGGCGCGTCCTGGTGCTCAGTCTGCAACTGCTTCTGTGGAGTGTCACGGCATACGGTTTCATCATGTGGCTGCCGGATATCATCCATCGCGGTGGCGCGCAGACGATGGGCATGACCGGATTGCTAACGGCAGGGCCATACGCAGCCTCCACCGTGTTGATGATCGTCGTCTCGTGGCTGTCCGACAAATGGCAGGTCCGCAAAAGCATCGTCTGGCCGCTGCTGGTCGTTTCGGCGATCTGTTTCCTCGGCAGTTACTGGATCGCCGATCGCAGCTTCGTCGTCGCCTATGCCTGCATGGTGATCGGCTGCGCCACGATGCAGGCGCCCCTGGGGCCGTTCTTCGCGATCGCGCCGGATATCCTCAGCCGTGAAGCCGCGGGCGTTGCGATGGGTATCATCAACAGCGCCGGCGCATTGGGCGGTTTCCTTGGCTCCTGGATCATCGGCTACATCCAGTCCACGACGCATAGCCTGAGTTTGAGTTTCGTCGCCATGTCCAGCTTCATCTTCGCTGCGGCGATCCTGATGGCGACCTTTGATGCCCGCCCGCCTGCGTATGCACGCAAACACGGCATTGTGCCTGCGAAGGGCGGGGCGCCCATCGCCTGATTTCCGGACCGATCATAAAAATAGGATAGCGAAAATGTTGCTGAAACGCTCACAGATCAATGCCAGCATCGAACTTGCCATGAAAACGTTCCGGGAATACGGCATCAGCCTTCCCGGCTTCGCTTACTGGACGGTCGACGACTGGAAAAACAAGGGTCATGAGGCCGATGAAATTCGCGATTGCATGCTGGGGTGGGATGTCACCGACTTCGGGCAGGGCGATTTCACGAAAATCGGCCGAACGCTGTTCACATTACGTAACGGTTCGCTCCGGCGTTCCGGTTACGATAAATCCTATGCGGAAAAACTGATTCTCGATCCGGAGGGCCAGCGTTCGCCCGCGCATTTTCATCGCACGAAAATGGAAGACATCATCAACCGTGCGGGCGGGAATATTCTCGTGCAACTCACGAAGGCCAATGCATCTAACGAACGAAGCAACGAGCACTTCACGATCAAGGTCGATGGCGTTGTGCGGGACATGGCGCCGGGCGATATCGTTCGGCTTGAGCCGGGGCAGGGTGTCTGCATCCCGCCACGCACGATCCATCAGTTCTGGGGTGAGGACGGAACGGGCCTGACGGTAAGTGGGGAGGTGTCGTCGCTTTGTGACGACCATGCCGACAACTGCTTCCTGGAGCCTTCCGCACGCTTTCCGGAAATTGACGAAGACGAGCCGCGGCGTTACTTTCTGTGTCACGAGTATCCGGCAGTCTCTCAGGACGCAGCGCTGGAAACGGTGTCGGTTGGAGCGCTCTGAATTGATTGTAATTCGTTGCTGACATCCCAAGAAGATCGGGCGGTATTGCGCGATCGCCATCCGCCCCGACCTATGACGACGCATCTTTGAAGGACGCGTCGTTGAACGCCACTATGATTAGTGACGACCATGCAGACAATCAGCCAATCCAAGTATCTCCGGGCCGCTCTTTATGTTTTGATCGGCGTGACCGGACTGTCGCGCCCGGCATCCGCGCAATATCGCGGGCCCATTTCGGCCGTGGCGCCCTCGTTCTCCCTCGACACGCCGACGGCTTATGAGAACACGCCATTCACGCCGGCCGTCGAACATATGTATCAGCCCTGGGGCGACCTTCTGAAAAAGTGGAACAAGAAGGGGATCGGACTGGTTTTTGACTATACCAGCGAAAGTGCGTTGGCGCTGGATGGCGGCAATGCGGGTGATGCCGGTTACGCACATCAGATTGGCGCTGAGCTGGATATCGACTGGGAACGGTTGATCGGCTGGAAGGGATTTCGCAGTCATGCTGTCGTCGTCAACCGCGCGGGGCACAACATGGCCACCGATTTCGGCGATCGTTCGCTTAACGGTTTTCAGGAAATCTACGGCGGCGGCGGCAATGTTGGCGTGAAGCTGGTCTATGTCTATGGCACGCAGGATCTGTTGGGTGGGCGCGTGCAGATTGCGTTCGGGAAAATGTCGGTCAACACCGATTTCTCGGCCTCGCCGCTCTATTGTACGTTCATGAACAAGTCGATCTGCGGCAATCCGAAGTCGTTGACCCGTGGCGATTCCGGATTTGGCACTTATCCTGGGTCGACATATGGCACCCGCGTGCGGGTCTGGCCGCTGCATGGCGTTTATGCGCAATTCGGGCTCTATGGCACCAATCCGGACCTGTCGAGTAATGCCTATGACCGCAGCGGTTGGAATTTCAGCACCAACCGTTATACTGGGATGTATATCCCGGTGGAGGTCGGCCTGATTCCGTCCTTTGGGCCGCATAACCTCGTCGGGCACTATAAGCTGGGTGTTGCTTACGATACCGCGAATTATGCGGACAATCTTTATGATGTCGACGGTGGCTTCCTGGCGCTGACGCATCGCTCCGCTCGTCAGGACAACGGGAAAACCCAGCTATGGATCGAGGGCGATCAGATGCTGGTTCGCAATGGTAGTGGGCCGCTGCATGGTCTTTACGTCATGGCGGGGCTGGTGCGTAACACGCCGCAGAGCAGCCCCTATCTCTATCAATATTATGCCGGGTTCGTTGATCGTGGCCCAGTGCCGTGGCGACCGAAGGATACGTTCGGCATCATCATGACGCGCGCGACGGCGAGCCCGGATCTCGTGGCGACGCAGCGGATCGATTACGCATTGGGCAAGAAGCTGCCGGCCAATGCGACCTATCCGCAAAGCCACCTGACCGTTCTCGAGGTGTCCTATAACATTCACGCCTGTGAAGGGCTGTCCATTCAGCCGGATTTCCAGCGTATCATGCGGCCGAACCTCCAGCGCAACAAGGCGAGCATCGATGCGCTGGGCCTGAAAATCCACGCGGTATTCTGAGTGCCGCTATTCCGCGTCTTTGTCCATGATGCGATCCATGACGGCCATCAGGACGCCGGAAGCGACGAAGGCAAGGTGGATTCCGACACTCCAGGCGAGGTCACGGTTCGGAATCTGACCGACACGAATGAAGTTGGCCAGGACGTGGATGGCGGACATGGCGACGATGGACGCCATGAGCTTGATCTTGATATCGCCAAACGTCACGTGTCCGATCCATTTCGGATAGTCATCGTGCTCTCGCACGTCGAGGCGTGAGACGAAGTTCTCATAGCCCGCGAACATGACGATGAGCATCAGGTTGGCGAGGAGCATCAGGTCGATCAGATCGAGCACGCCGACGAAAAGGTCGTCGAACTCCAGAACGAAGACGTGTCGCCACAGGCTCCAGATGGTCTGGAAAAACTTGATGGGCACGAGCACAAGGGCTGCGACGAGCCCGAAATAGAGCGGAGCGGTAAGCCATCGCGAGCTGAAAAAGAGGCGTTCGAGGCGGTGTTCTGTTTTCATAAGTGATTAGTGTCTCTGTTCATGAGTTTTTCAAAAAATAGTTGCAAACCGAATCATTATATTTCATAGTAAGAAATCATTTTTATTATTTTGTTCCGACTTCTTTCTTTGATTGTTTCCAACGGGGCATAGCAATGGGATTGATAGCAGAAAAAGAAGAAAAGTGGTTACAAAATAGACTGAAATACCTATCGTGGGATTATTTCAATCATGCGTCGGACGAAGAAAGAATAAATCAATCTGCTCTACAACATGTTCTTAGGAAGCACGCAGGCGCGCAGTTTTTCGGAGATTGTTTTGTTTCCGAGGATGCGAAAATATACACGGAAGTGATGCACCTTCGTAATAAAACCTTCATATGCGGAGGTGCGATTATAAGGCATCAACTGTATACGGGCGATGATTGTTGTATTGGCAGTTATTCGCATCTTGCGGGTGTCGTCCGTCTTGGTTCTCACGTTATGATCGGCGGTGGGGTATCGATTTTCGGTTTTAATCATGGAATCGAGATAGATCGTCCAATGGCACACCAGGCGTGTCAGTCGCGCGGTATTATTATAGGTGACGACTGCTGGATAGGCGCTAATGCGACAATTGTTGACGGGGTAGAAATAGGAGCACATTCAATTGTCGCTGCTGGTGCGGTAGTAACGAAAAACTTTCCGGAGTGGTCTGTTATTGGAGGTGTGCCTGGTCGTTTGATACGAAACAGGATGGTTCCAAATGATGAGATAATGCTGATGAGTAATGGAGTATTGGCCGCGAGCATGATGGAAAATGCCAACCCGTAAAAGGAGAAATAATTTCATATCAAATAATGCAGTTTATATGTCACTTATAAATCATAATAATAAATTTACATGCCATATTGAACTTCATAAATGAAAAACTATAAAAGAAATCATTACATAAGATAAATAATATTATTTATACTATGATAGCGATGGCCAATTGGTAAATCCGAAGGGTTTTTCAATTGGCTCTGAGAGCCAAAAATTTACCTGAATAGACTCATTGCCGCCATATCCCGCTCGAATTGCTCGAACTGCAATTCCAGCGCCAGTTGTAGCCGCGCCTTCTCGCTGGCTTTCATGAAGCTGGTACAGGTGTAACTCTGGCGGGCCTGACAACGCGTGATGACGTTGTCGCCGTTCCACAGGCTCTCTCCGCCCAGGAAAGCATAGGTCAGGCCATTCCGGGAAATGGACTTGAGATCATCGTAACTCAGGTTCCAGGCGGTGACGGCGCGCTGATATTCCTGCGTCAGATCGCCGCGTGAGACGCCTTCGTCATCCGTGGAGAGAACCGTCGGGACATTTGCCGCGCGATATAGGGAAAAGGGGTGCGCTGCGCCGCGTATGCCCAGGATTTCCTCGTTGCTGGTCAGGGCGATTTCGACGGCGACATGTTTGCGCGCCATATCCTGAAGCAGGGCCGAGGGATCGTGTTCCCATGCGATATCCACGCCATGACCGATGCGCTCGGCACCGGCGATGGCGATCGCATCGCGGATATGATGATCGAGCCCGTCTTCCGGGACCAGTCCCGGTGTCAGTTCGCCGGCATGAAGGCTCAGATGCACGTCGGGATGAACGGCTTTCATGGCCCGGAACATGCGCATATGCAGGTCGTAATCACGCATGGCCGTCGCATCGTCCTCGGGTCCGACAATATTGAGGCCGGCGAAACGCGGATCGGCATGCACGAGTTCGAAGCCCACATCGAGCTGGGCAAAGACCGCTGGCGCGGGCACGACGCGGATGGCCTGAAAAAGGTAACGCGCGGTCACCGCGCAACCGGGGCGGGCCTGCGGCGTGCCGCATTGGAGAATCTCGTGCGCGCGCGCTTCCATGACGTCCGTTTCGTGCCGGGCCTGTGCGGCCAGTCCCGGCAGTTCGGGCGCCAGGGCGGCACGTGCCGCGGCGAAATCCTCGTTCTTCAGCGGATGGTGCATCCCGGATGTAATCATCGGCGCAAGGGCTGGCGAGATCATGAATTCGGCGTATACGACATGGTCGCGTGCGGCCTGTTCCAGGGCATCGGCCAATGCTTCGCCCTGATGGCGGTCTTCAACGGGGGCGAACCGCTCGAACGTGCCGAAGAAGTGGTCATGGCCGGATCGGTCGTCACTACCGGGCCTGAAATTGCGCATGGAGAGCGCGTCGATCATGTCGTTGCGGGCATCTTCATCGCCGGCCAGATCGCGCGCGGACATCTCGCCCGTCCGGGCGCGGCACTGCGTGGGGAGAATCCGCGCCTGCGCGGTGGAGATGCACAGGCCGTCCTGCGCGGCCCATTCCAGCCAGCGTTCGGCATAGACGGCGCCGACAAGATGATTATGGAGATCGGCGCCTTTGGGAAAGCGTCGCAGGAACATCGCGAGCCGAACGGGGTCGTGCCGGATGCGCTCGAAGATTTGGGCCGTGGTTTCGGCGGCATTCGGTGAAGCTGTCGGGCTGGGCGGGGCGGCGACAGGGGCGTCGTTCGCCGTGTTGGCATGCGCCGCTCCGACCAAGGTGAGGGCGGCGAAAAGGAAAAAAGAAGAACGGAACATCCCGCCAGCGTGACGAATGAGCGTCACGCTGGCAAGGGGGCTTATCTTTTCGGTGTCGTTGCGACATCCAGCCAGACGGCCAGCAGAAGGATCACGCCCTTGACGATCATCTGCCAGTAGGTATCCACGCCCAGCATGGACATGCCGTTATCGAGCGTCGCCATGATGAGCGCACCGATGAGCGCGCCGAAAACGGTGCCCGCGCCGCCGCGCATCGACGTGCCGCCGATGATGCAGGAGGCGATGGCGTCGAGTTCCTGCAGGGAGCCGGCGGAGGGCGATCCCGCTGCAAGCCGGGCGGTCGTCGCGATGCCGGCCAGTGCTGCCATGACGCCCATGAGTGCGAAGACGCAGAGCTTGATCAGTTGCACGTTGACGCCGGACAGTCGCGTGGCTTCCAGATTGCCGCCGATCGCGTAGATGCGCCGGCCGAAGACGGTGCGTCGCGCCATGATGGTGAAAGCGCCCAACAGGATGACGACGAGCAGCACGGGCAACGGCACGCCGCGATAGGCGTCCAGCACGCCGAAGAACGCGACGATGGCGACGGCGAGACCGGCCAGTTTTGCGAGGTCGAGCGCCATGGATGGGACCGTCAGCCCATATTCGGCACGTTTGATCCGGTTGCGGAACATGGAGAAGGCGAGCGTGCCGAAGACGATCAGGCCAAGTGCGTAACTGGCGAAGTCCGGCAGATAGCTCTGGGCGATCATCACGAAGCCCGGTGAGATGGGCGTGATCGTCATGCCGCCGGTAATGCCCAGCAGGACGCCGCGCCAGGCCAGCAGACCGGCAAGCGTGACGATGAAGGAGGGAATTCGCAGATAGGCGACCCAGTAACCATTGAAGGCGCCGATCAGCGCGCCGAGCAGCATCACGAGCGGCACGTTGGCATAAAGCGGCAGGTGATACTGGTTGTCGAGGATTGCCGCCAGGCCGCCGAGCAGGCCGAGCAGGGAGCCGACGGAGAGGTCAATCTCTCCGGAAATGATGACGAAGACCATGCCGCTTGCCAGCATGCCGGTGATGGCCATCTGGCGCAGCAGGTTGGACAGGTTGCGCGCCGTCAGGAAGTCGCCTTCCGTCTGGTAGGTGAAGAAGGTCCAGATCAGCGCGATGGCGACGAGCAGTGCCAGGATCTTGTACCGCGCGAACAGGGCCTTGAGGTGTTCCGTACGCAGCATGCCCCGCCGTTCGGCACGAGCGGCCTGGGCGGCGGTGGCGGGGGTATCGTTGATGGAATGAGCTTCGGACATTGGGGGCGTTCCGGGCGTAGGGGCTGTCAGGCAGCCTGCCGCAATGGCGTGATGGCGGCCGTGAGGATGCGTTCCTGGGTCAGGGTCTCGTCGTTGATGAAGTCGCCACGCAGTTCACCTTCGCCGATAACAAGAACGCGGTCGCTGATGCCGAGTACTTCCGGCAGTTCGGAGAACACCATGATGATCGACATGCCTTCCTTCACCAGTGCGAACATCAGCTTGTAGATTTCGTATTTCGCGCCGACATCCACGCCGCGCGTCGGTTCGTCGAGGATAAGGACGCGTGGTTTGGGCTCGAGCATCTTCGAGATGACGGCTTTCTGCTGGTTACCGCCGGAGAGGTTCGCGATGGCGAGCAGGGGGCTTGCCGTCTTGATGCGCAGGCGGTCGATGGCGGTGCCGATCGTCGAGAATTCGCGGTTTTCGTCGATCAGGCCACTTTGGGTGAAGTCGTCGAGCACCGAGAGCGTGATGTTATGCCCAACCCCAAGGCCAGGCACGATGCCGTGCAGTTTCCGGTCTTCGGGCACCATGCAGATACCATGGCGGACCGCTTCGCGTGGGGAGCGGATGCGTAGCGTCTTGCCTTCGAGGCGCAGTTCGCCCGAATGCTGTCCGGGGTATGCGCCGAAGATGGCGCTGACCAGTTCGGTCCGGCCGGCGCCGACGAGCCCGGCGATGCCGAGGATTTCGCCCTGGCGCAACGAAAACGAAACGTTGTTGACACGCTTGCGCGTCGGGTTGTCGATGTCCAGGCAGGTGATGCCGATTGCCTGAAGAACGACGTCGCCAATCGGGTGCGGCTCACGCGGGAACAGATTGCTCATGTCGCGCCCGACCATCATGCGGATGATATCCGGAATGGCGAGTTGTGCGATCGGTGCTTCACCGACGAAGCGACCGTCACGGATGACCGTCACGCTGTCGGCGATCTCCTTGATCTCCTCGAGCTTGTGCGAAATGTAGACGCAGGCTGTGCCGCGCGATTTGAGGTCCTTGACGAGGCGAAGGAGAATAGCGGTTTCGGATTTCGTCAGGGAGGATGTCGGTTCGTCGAGAATCAGGAGTTTGGCGTTCTTGCTGAGCGCCTTGGCGATTTCGATCAATTGCTGTTCGCCGCCCGCGTAATGCGAGACGGGAAGCATGACGTTGATATGTCCCATGCGAAGGTCGGACAGCAGTTTCTGCGCATCGATGTTCATGCGGTCGAAGTCGATCAGACCGCTTTTCGTGCGTGGCTCGCGACCGAGGAAGATATTTTCCGCAACGGTGAGTTGCGGCACCAGCATCAGTTCCTGATGGATGATGACGATCCCGGCGGCTTCGGTTTCACGAATGGAGCCCGCGCGCAGTTCCTGCCCTTCCCACAGGATCGTGCCGCCCCATGTGCCATATGGATACACGGCGGAAAGCACTTTCATCATCGTCGATTTACCGGCGCCGTTCTCCCCGCACAGGCCGACGCATTCGCCGGACCGCACGCGGAGATCGATGCCGTCAAGGGCTTTCACGCCGGAGAAACTCTTGGTGATGCCCTGCATTTCCAGAAGATAATCGGACATCGATCAGTATTCCTTGTGGCCGGGGGGAACTGCCCTCCCGGCCCCTGTCGTTATTTCGCGTCGATCTGGGCCTGCGTGTAGTAGCCATCCTTGACCACCTGATCGACATTCGCCTTGGTCAGCGCGATCGGCGTGAGCAGGATCGTGTTCACGTCCTTGGCGCCGTTGTTCATCTTGCTGGTGTAGGTCGGCGTCTCACCCTTCGCGAGTTGCACGGCGACCTTTGCGGCTGTCGAGGCGATCAGCTTGAGCGGCTTGTAGACCGTCATGGTCTGCGTGCCGGCAATGATACGCTGCACGCCGGCGAGGTCCGCGTCCTGACCGCAGACAGCCGTCTTGCCGGCAAGGCCCTGCGCCTGAAGTGCCTGAATGGCGCCGCCAGCCAGACCGTCGTTCGAGGCGACGACGCCGGAGATGTTGTTCTTGTTCGCGGTCAGGGCGTTTTCGGTGATGGAGAGTGCGTTGGTCGGGCTCCATTCCGGCACCCACTGGGCGCTGACGATCTTGATCTGTCCCTTGTCTACGAGCGGCTTGAGCACGTTCATCTGCCCCTGGCGGAACAGCTTGGCGTTATTGTCCGTCGGCGCGCCGCCCAGCAGGAGGTAATTCCCTTGCGGTGCGGCATTGACCACACCCTGCGCCTGCATTTCGCCGACCCGCACGTTGTCGAACGACACATAGGCATCGATATCGGTGCCGAGGATCAGGCGATCATAGGCGATCACCTTGATGCCGGCCTGTTTCGCCTCATTGACGGCATTGGTCAGGACGTTGCCGTTGAAGGGCACGATGACAATGACGTCCATGCCACGCGAGATCAGGTTCTCGATCTGTGCATTCTGCCGACTTTCGCTGGCATCTGCCGATTGGACGTTGACGGTGGCGCCCATCGATTTCGCAGCGGCGATGAAGTAATCGCGGTCGTGCGACCAGCGCTCGACGCGGAGATCGTCGATCGAGAAGCCGATTTTCGGATGGGCGGGCGAGGCCACGGCGGGCATTGCCGCGACAAGGCCGAGAGACAGGACGGTGCCGGTAAGCAGGCGGCGGGTCCAAACTGAGTGATGAGACACGAAGAGGTCCTCCAGGTCGCGAATGCTCGAATCCTTGGGGCGAGCTTGGCGACGCTGAAACGGACATGAACATTCCCGGCGGCTTTTCGCAATAGATGACCTAAACACTACGCAGAAATTACAAACGCTCCATAAATAGGAGATGATTGACGTTAGGCACTGAGAACAATGAGTAATTTCTCAAGGGCATCCATAATTCGATCTATCTTTAACATTAACAAATGATTGTGATTGTTTGGCCGTCCGTTGCTGGAGGACGCACGGAACGGGTCCATTGTCGCGGATCGAGCCGACAACAGGAGAAAGAGCGGCTGCTTTACCGGATGTTAACGATTCGCAAGGAAAATGCAGCCGGACTGATCGATGGAAGGATTTCGATGTTCAGCCTTACATCAGCACCGCTATCGTTTATCGACCGTTTTTTCACGACATTCCTCTCCGCCGGTTCGAAAGCGGGTATGACGGCGGGGACGGCAAGCCCACCGGTCACCGCGCCAGCCATCGAGAAAAGTGTGTCCACACCTTCCGCGGACATACCCGATTTCATCGTGCGGGGGCGGCATATCGATCTCGTTGTCTAGATGCGCGCCGGATCAGCGTTCGTGGGACAGTGCGCCGCTCCGATCGAGCGCCTGAATACGGTCGGCTGTGCGCAGGGCGATGGCGGTGATGGTCAATGATGGATTGACGCCGCCTGTCGTCGGGAAAACCGAGCCGTCGCAAATCCAGAGGTTGGGAATGTCCCAGCTTCGGCAATCCGCATCGACAACGCTTGTCTCGCGTTTGAAACCCATGCGCGCGGTGCCGGCGAGATGATTGGTGTCGTTCTCCTGGCGCCAGATATCGCGTGCGCCGACCAGTTCCAGGCTGCGCTGCATTTCGCCGAGCGCATGCTGGATCATGGTTTTATCGTTTTCCTGCCAGCTATATGTGACACGGGCAATGCGAAGTCCATACTGGTCGGTCTCGTCGGCGAGTGTAACGCGGTTATCGAGGCTCGGGAGCATCTCGCCGACCATCTTTAATCCAACCTGATGGTTGTAGTCGCCCATCTTCTCGCGCAATCTTGCGCCCCAGAGTTTTCGCGACCCGGATACGGCGGTGGACCATTCAACGGGCAACGGTCCCTGCGCCATCCAGCAATATCCGCCGTGGAAGTCCTTTTTGTCCTCGTAATTCCAGTGCTCGGTGATGGTGAGCGAAGGCGGTCCCTGGTTTCAGCGGACCATGTCGTCCATGACGCCATAGGCAGCCTGATTGGACTGCGTCATGAGGTAGCGGCCAACCAGTCCGGAACTGTTGGCCAGCCCGTCCCGAAAGCGATCCGTCGCGGAACTGAGCAGGAGGCGCGGCGTCTCAATGGCATAACCCGCGACGATGACGTTTTTCGCACGCTGGAAATGCCAGTGGCCGTTGCGATGATAATGAACGCCGGTGGCGCGTCCCTCGACATCGACCTCGATACGACCGACCATGGCAAGGTCGCGGATTTCGGCGCCGGCTTTCAGGGCGCGGGGAATATAGGTGACGAGCTGGCTCTGCTTGGCGTTGGTCGAGCAGCCGACGCGGCAGAAGCCGCGATAGACACAGGATGGCGAGTTGCCGCGTGGGGCGGACACGGTGGCGAGCGGCGTTTCCGTCCAGCGATAGCCCATCGCCTCCGCGCCGCGTGCCAGCAGGGCCGCCGCGCCGTTGATCTCATGAGCGCGATAGGGATAGCGGGGGCGTCGTGGGCCCCACGGATAGGAGACGGGACCAGCGATCGCGAGATCGCGCTCGGCACGCGAATAATATTGCCACATCTCCCGCCAGTCGAGAGGCCAGTCGGCGCCGTAGCCGAGCTTGCTGCGCGATTTGAACCATTCCGGACGGAATCGCAGTGAGACCATGGCGAAGTGCACGGTGGAGCCGCCCACGGCCTTGCCGCTGTTATTGCTGCCCATCTTCAGCGGATTGGCGCCGTCCACCAGTCGCTCGTCAGTCCAGAACAATTGGCTCTGGCTCGTTTCGTCAGATGCGAAATCCTCCAGCGGCCGGAAATAGGCACCCGCGTCGAAACCGATGACGGAATATCCCATTTCCGCAAGTCGCGCGATCAGCGGGCCGCCGCCCGCGCCTGTGCCGATCACCACGAAATCCACAGCGTCGTGCTCCGCGAACTGCTTCATCGGCACCCAGCCGCCAGCGTGGAACACGTCCGGCGCGCGTCCGTCCGTTGCCCGGGGTGCGCTGAGCGGACTATCGGACATGCTGGTTCTTTCGCCGGATCTTTTCCTCGTCGCCGGGGCCAGCCTCGACGGGCTCCCACGGATCGCGGCGATTGTTTTGCATCCGCACGTAGCCTCGTGGGCTGGCGGGGCCGCCGAAGCCGATCTCGTTCCAGCTTGTCGGGTGTGCGTAATAGGTCGCGATGATATCGGCCATGATCCGCTCATTGAAGAACAGTTGGCAGTCCATGCCGCGCCACGCCGGATGGTGCAGCCGACCATCCTCGGCGCGATGGAGGAGGTCGTCCTGTTGATCGGCCGCGAGTCGATCGAAAGCTGTGTCGTATGCGTCGAGGGCTTCGGCGTTCAGCGCGTGCAGGCCGCGCTTCCAGGCCTCACCCTGCGGCGGCAGTGCCGCGTTGCGGAAGCCGACCCGGATGTCATCACGCATGCGCTGGTCGATATAACCAGCCAGTGGGACAGGAGGGCGGTCGGCAGGTTGTGGCATGATGCGGTCGCAGACAGCCGCGAGGATGCGCCATTCTTCCTGCGTGAAGAGATCAGGGTCGCGTGAGACGGCGAGGCGCGCGTCGATGACCTTGCGTGTTGCATCGTTCCACGACGGTGTGTGGCGCTTGTTCAGTACGTCGTAGCCTGGATAGCGTTCGCGTTCAGGCATCGGGGTCGTCTTCCAGCAAATCGAGTGCCGCGAGGCCCGCGAGCGCCAGACCGGTGAAGGCGGGCGGCGCCGGGATCGGTGGGCCATTGAGGATATTCTGCTGCCAGTTGCGCCAGCCGCCCATGTCACGCCCGACGCCGGTGGCGTGGAACGCCGTGCCGGAAATGCCAAGCAGGGCAGTGGCGCGTAGCCACCAGCGCGTCGCGTCGCGGCGTGCGCGTGCTCGGCCGAATGCTGCGTCTGTCAGACACGCTGCCGCGATGGGCGGGATGGTGACGGGTAGATACATGAACGGGTCGTGGAAGCTGCCGCGAAAATGGAGCAGCCCGGCTTCGGACGTGGTTCCGGCCAGACCGAGACCTGCCGCCGCGCCGACCACCCGTCCGGCGGGGAGCCCCGCGATCCGTGGCACGCGACCGCTTGGCGTATCACGCACGCGTTCGGACAGAAAACCCAGCAGGCCTGACAGGCCGATGGCCATCGGTGCGCCGATCGGCGCACTGTAGAACAGGTTCTGCCACGACCATCTGCCCGGCTTCTTGCGTATATTGAACAGATGGAATCCGGTTCCAATGAGACCGACGACAGATGTTATGGCATATACCGTGTCACGCAGGACGTGCGACGCCTGTCGACGATCCGCCGTGCCGTGCGCGCTGACGGCCAATGCCAGCGCCGCCGTGACGATGGGCGTATACATGGCCCTGTTCTCGAACTGACCGCGATAATGTTCGATGGCGCTATCGAACAGGACCGAGGCCGCCAGTGTCCCGGCGGCTTCGTTCAGGCGACGCGCCGACCGGTTGGCTGAAGCCGGATCGGGCACCGGGGCGCAGGCGCCTGGCCGTCGCGGCGGGGGATGTTTGCCTCTGCGCGCTGCCGCCATCATGGCGGCAAGCGTCAGCGACCCGATGAAAGCCAGCATGGTGCGTGCCGCACCTGTCGGGCTGCGTGTGTCGGCCATGCCCCGCATTCCTGTCGCTCAGGACTTCTTTTTTCCTGGAAGCACGGAGGCGAGCATTTCCTTGGCAGAGCCGAGGATCACGCTGGCCAGTTCCGGTTCGGTGGGCAGGGAGGAGAGGAAAGCCTTGGCCTGCTTGAGCGTGATATGCGGCGGCAGGGGCGGCACGTTGGGGTCTGTCCGTGCTTCCAGAATGACCGGCCGATCGGCGCTCAGGGCTTCCTCCCAAGCGGCGCCGACCTGATCGGGATTGTCGACGTAGATGCCTTTCAGGCCCAGCAGTTCCGCATATTTATGATAAGGGAAATCGGGGATCGCCTGTGTCGATTCCGTTTTGCCTTCACCAAGCTGGACGCGTTCCTCCCATGTCACCTGGTTGAGATCCTGGTTGTTCAGCACCAGCACGATCAGTCTGGGGTTAGACCACAGCTTCCAGTATTTGGAGATGGTAATCATGACGTTCAGGCCGTTCATCTGCATCGCGCCGTCGCCCATGCAGGCGATGACGGTGCGTTCCGGATAGGCCATCTTGCCTGCCATGGCATACGGTGTTCCGGCACCGAGCGATGCCAGACCGCCGGAGAGAGATGCTTTCATGCCGCGCCGCATCTTGAGATCGCGGGCATACCAGTTGGCGACGGAGCCGGAATCGGCGGTGATGATGGCGTTTTCCGGCAGTCGGGGTGACAGTTCCCAGAAAACGCGCTGCGGGTTGAGCGGCTCCGCGGTGGTCATGGCGCGGGCTTCGAGCACCTTCCACCAGTCGGCGACTTCCTTCTCGATCCGTGTGCGCCACGAGCGATCGTTGTTACGTTTGAGCAGCGGGATCAGCGCGCGCAGCGTCGCCGCGCTGTCGCCCTGGAGATTGACGTCCATCGGGTAGCGCAGGGACAGGTTGGCGGGATTGATGTCGATCTGCACCCCACGGGCGTTGCCGGGCTTGGGCAGGAACTCGCTGTAGGGGAAGGCGGAGCCGACCATCAGGAAGGTGTCGCATTCCTTCATCAGGTCCCAGGATGGTTTGGTGCCGAGCAGGCCGATCGAGCCGGTGACGAAGGGCAGTTCGTCCGGCACCGCCGCCTTGCCGAGCAGGGCCTTGGCGATCCCTGCGCCGAGAATTTCCGCGACTTCCAGCAGACCGTCGGTGGCATCGAGCGCGCCTGCGCCGGCCAGGATGGCGACCTTTTTGCCGGCATTGAGAATTTCGGCCGCGGCGCGCAGTCCGGCGTCATCCGGCACCTTGCTGCCGATGGTGATGCCGATGCCGGTATGGGTGGCACCGTGTGTCATCGGCGGGTCGCTATACGGCATTTCCTGCAGGTCGTTCGGCACGATCACCACGGTCGGCGCCCGCCGGTCGCGTGCGATTCGCACAGCGCGGTCAATGGCGTGACGCATCTGGGACGGTTCGGTGACGGTGACGATGTATTCGCTGGCAACGTCCTTGCACAGCGATTGCAGGTCAACTTCCTGCTGGTAACTTGCGCCGATCGCGGTGCGGGCCTGCTGTCCCATGATGGCCACGACGCCGACATGGTCGAGCTTCGCGTCATAGAGACCATTCAGCAGATGGATCGCGCCCGGGCCGGAGGTGGCGAAGCACAACCCGACCTGGCCGGTGAATTTCGCATGGGCGGTGGCCATGAACGCGGCCATCTCCTCATGCCGCACCTGGATATATTCGACGCGCCCGGCATCGACTTCGCGTTGCAGCGCAACGTCAATGCCACCGGCGCCGTCTCCCGGGTAGCCATAGGCCCGCTTGAGACCCCACTCCTGAAGGCGTTTCCAGAGGAACTCGCTGACATTCATGGACATTGCGGCCACCTTGACGATTTTCCGATTGGTGGTGCGCTAACGTAAGGCTGTCCGAGGTGGTTTGTCTCCGGTTGAAGAATAAAGGCATGTGTTCACGCAAACGTCAGGAAGCATGTTTCTTTATCGAAACAAAATGGAGAAGGAAAAAGCCGCGCCCGTTTCGCGCGGCTTTTCCGGGACGCCTTACTTGGCTGAAAGGCTGTCCTTGACGTTCTTCGCCGGAGAGAAGGCGAGCTTCTTGGAAGCGGCGATCTCGATGGTTTCACCGGTCTTCGGGTTGCGGCCCTGGCGCGCGGCAGTCTCGCGAACCTGGAACTTGCCGAAACCTGGGATGGAGACGTCGTCGCCCTTGGCAGCGGCTTCGACGATGCTGGTGAAGACCGTGTCCAGCGCGGTCTTGGCATCGGCCTTCGTGCCGCCGGTCGCCGTGGCGATACGATCGATCAGGTCGGTGGACTTCATGTCGTTCCTCTTCACATGTAACGTGGCCGAGAGCCATAAGCGGAGATCGGGGCCAGAACAAGGCGCAAAATTGGCTCTGGCCGCCGATATATCTCGATAAACGCGTGCATTGCGCCATTATCATGAACATCATGTTAAGAACTGCAGGGCAATACAGCAGGACGAGGAGGATCGATGCGCCGGAGCGTCCGCTTCTATCTGGGTGACGAACGATGCGACCTGACCGACTTCCCGCCGGGGCTGACGCTGCTGGACTGGCTGCGGGAATGGCGGAGCCGTACCGGGACGAAGGAGGGCTGCAACGAGGGCGATTGCGGCGCCTGCACGGTGCTGGTGGTGCGTCTGGACAGCGGAAAGCCGGTCTGGCGGGCGCTGAATGCCTGCATCCAGCTTGTCGGAATGATGGATGGCGCGCAGATCTTCACGGTGGAAGATCTGCGGTCGGCAGACGGGCGGTTGCATCCTGTGCAGACGGCGATGGTCGAGCAGCACGGTGCGCAGTGCGGTTTCTGCACGCCGGGATTCGTGATGTCCATGGTCGCCTATCGCAAGGCGCCGGGGGCGATGGACGATGAAGCACGAATCGATGAGGCACTGGCCGGAAATCTGTGCCGCTGCACCGGCTATGCGCCGATCGTGCGTGCGATGCGGCAGGCCATGGCGACCGGTCCGGATCGCTTCGACGGTATGGTTGACGATATCACGCAACGTCTGGCCTCTTTGGCCGATGGGCAAGGCGTGCAGGTCGATCATGCGCTGGGGCGTTTCAGCATTCCGGCCGATGTGGACATGCTGGCGCACATAATGGCGGAGGATCCCGGTGCGACGCTTGTTGCGGGGGGTACGGATGTCGGGCTCTGGATCACCAAGGGGTTGCGTGACCTGCCGCATATCGTGGCGATCGGCCGGATCGACGATTTGCGGCATATCGGGGTGAGGGCCGGAGAGCTGAGGATCGGTGCGGGGGTGACGTATGCCGAGGCGCGGGAGGTGCTGGCGGACTGGCTGCCGGGGGCCGATGCGGTGATCGGGCGGATCGGCGCGGTGCAGGTGCGCAATGCCGCGACCATCGGCGGCAACATCGCCAACGGCTCACCGATCGGGGACGGGCCGCCGGTATTGATCGCGGCGAATGCGACGCTGCATCTGCGCCGGGGTGACAGCCGTCGCGCGATACCGCTGGAGGCGTTTTTCCTTGCCTATGGCAGGCAGGATCGCGCGGCGGGCGAATTCGTCGAAGGCGTTTCGATCCCGCCGCTTCCCGAAGGCGCGGTGCTGCGCGCCTATAAAGTCTCCAAACGCATCGATCAGGATATCTCGGCCGTTCTGGGCGCTTTCGCGCTGACGTTCGACAAGGAAGGCGCGATTGCCACGGCGCGGCTGGCCTTCGGCGGCATGGCCGCCACGCCCCGTCGTGCGGCGAATGCGGAAGCCGCTTTATTGGGGCGGCATTGGGATCGTGCGGCGCTCGACGCGGCGCGTGCCGCGCTGGCCAGTGACTTCACGCCGCTATCGGACATGCGGGCCAGCGACTGGTACCGCCGAACCGTTGCCGGCAATCTTCTGGTTCGTTTTTTCGAGGAAACGGCAGGCGGGGCGGCAGTAAGGATCGACCGGACAGGGGAGTGGACGGATGCTTGAGCGGCTACCGGAATCTGCCGTCATCGAAGGTGGCGCCTCGCGCAGCCTGAAGCATGAAAGCGCCGAACTGCATGTCTCCGGAACGGCGGCGTATCTGGATGACATCCCGGAACCGCGCGGCACGCTGCATGTCGTGCCGGGCCTGAGCACGCGCGCCCATGCCAGGCTTGTCTCGATGGATCTGGACGCCGTGCGCGCCGTGCCCGGGGTGGTGCGCGTGCTGACGGCGGCGGACGTGCCGGGCGATAATCAGGTCAGTCCCGTGCATGCGCTGGATGAGCCGATCCTGGCCGAGGATCGCGTGTTTTACTGGGGGCAGCCGCTGTTCGCGGTCGTGGCGACTTCCCGCGCGGTGGCGCGCCGGGCAGCGCGGCTGGCGAGGGTCGAATATGAGGACATGCCCGCGATCCTGGACGTGGCGCAGGCGCGGAAGAATGGCGGCGTGACGGTATGGCGTCCGCTGACCATGACGCGTGGCGATGTGGATGCAGGGCTGGTCGCGGCGCCGCGCCGGCTGTCCGGGCGGATCACCATCGGCGGGCAGGAACATTTTTATCTCGAAGGGCAGGCGGCGCTCGCGCAGCCGGGCGAAGCCGGGGAGATGCGCGTATGGTCCTCGACGCAGCACCCATCCGAGACGCAGCATCTGGTGGCGGCGATGCTGGGCCGGCCGC
Source organism: Neoasaia chiangmaiensis (assembly GCF_002005465.1). NCBI lineage: Bacteria > Pseudomonadati > Pseudomonadota > Alphaproteobacteria > Acetobacterales > Acetobacteraceae > Neoasaia > Neoasaia chiangmaiensis. The sequence goes on from NZ_CP014691.1 coordinate 2,651,940, forward strand.
ATCATCTGGTGACGACCGAAGTGCGGCGCATGGGTGGCGGTTTCGGCGGCAAGGAGACGCAGGCGAATACCGTCGCCTGTCTTGCGGCATTGGCCGCGGCGGTGACGGGACGCGCCGCGAAGCTACGGCTGGATCGCGACGACGATATGATGATGACCGGCAAGCGGCATGATTTCGTCGTGGATTACGATGTCGGCTTCACGGATGACGGCATGCTGCTGGCCGTGGACATGGTGTTGGCGGCACGCTGCGGCTGGTCGGCGGACCTCTCGGGCCCGGTGATCGACCGGGCGTTGTTTCATGCGGATAACGCCTATTTCTACCCCGATGTGCGTTTCCGGTCCGAAGCGCTGAAGACTAATACGCAGTCCAATACGGCGTTTCGCGGTTTCGGTGGCCCGCAGGGCATCGTCGCGGCCGAGCGTGTGATCGAGGAGGTCGCTTTCGCGACGGGCCTCGACCCGCTGGACGTGCGGTTGCACAACGTCTACGGCATGGGGTCGCGTGATGTGACGCCGTATCACATGACGGTCGAGGACTCGATTGCCGCGGAGATCATGAGCGATCTGGCCGGGCGCGCCGATTATCGTGCCCGCCGCCGCGCTATTCGGGCGTCGAACGCGGACAGCCCCTATATCCGTCGCGGTATTGCGCTGATGCCGGTGAAATTCGGTATTTCGTTCACGGCCACCCATTACAATCAGGCCGGCGCGCTTGTGCATGTCTATACCGACGGTTCCGTGCAGGTGAACCACGGCGGGACGGAGATGGGGCAGGGGCTGCATACGAAGATGGTGCAGATCGCCATGCGCGAATTCGGGCTTGGCGAGGACCGCGTGCGCATCACGGCCACGACCACCGGCAAGGTGCCGAATACGTCCGCCACGGCAGCGTCTTCCGGCGCGGATCTGAACGGAATGGCGGTGCTGGATGCAATCCGCCGTATCAAGGGACGCATGATCGCCTTCGCGGCGGAGAAATGGGCGGTCGCGGAAGACGAGATCAGTTTCGAGGCCGATGGGGTGCATATTGGCGAAACGGTGCTTCCCTTCGCGAAGCTGGCCTGGGAAGCCTATTTCGCGCGGATTTCGCTCTCGGCCACCGGATTTTACAAGACACCGAAAATCTCCTGGGACCCGGCCACGGGCCGGGGAAGGCCCTTCTTTTATTTCGCCTATGGTGCCGCCTGTGCGGAAGTCGCCATTGACCTGTTGACGGGGGAGATGGCGATCGAGCGCGTCGACATCCTGCACGATGCCGGGCAATCGCTGAATCCGGCCATCGATATCGGGCAGATCGAAGGCGGGTTCGTGCAAGGCGCGGGTTGGCTGACGACGGAGGAGCTGGTCTGGGATTCGTTCGGGCGGCTTCGCACGCATGCGCCGAGCACCTACAAGATACCGGCCTGTTCCGACCGACCGCGCATTTTCAACGTATCCCTGCTGGAGAATGCGCCCAATCGGGAGGCGACGATCTTCCGTTCCAAAGCCGTTGGGGAGCCGCCGTTCGTGCATGGTGTTGCGGTCTTGCAGGCAATCTCGGATGCGCTGGCCAGCCTGGACGACTATCGCACATGCCCGCGTCTGGATGCGCCGGCGACGCCCGAGACGATTTTGCGCACGGCGGCACGGATGAAGGGAGAGCCCGTCTGACGGCGCTTGAGGCTGTTCGTCGCTGGCGCAGCGGCGGGCAGGCCGTGGCGCGGGTCACGATCGTCGCGGCACGTGGTTCGACCCCGCGCGAGTGTGGGGCATTCATGCTTGTGACGGCGCGGGAACAGAGCGGCACGATCGGGGGCGGGCGGCTTGAATGGGATTGCGTGGCGGCGGCGCGGTCGTTGCTGGTATCGGGCGGCGATGCTGTCGAGCGCGATATCGTTCTGGGCCCGCGGATCAACCAATGTTGTGGCGGCGCGGTGCGGGTGAGGATCGAGCGGCTTCATGATCTGGCGGCGCTGGAAACCGACATGGCACAGCTGGTGGCTGCACTGCCGCAATTGTTTCTGTTCGGTGCGGGGCATGTCGGGCGGGCATTGGCCCGCGCCTTGTCCCTCCTGCCGCTACGCCTGAACTGGATCGATGCGCGGGAGGAGGAATTTGGCGATGTTCCGAAAGGCGTGGCCACGTTTGTGACCACGGACTGGGAGCGCGAACTGGCGCGGGCGCCGGCCGGCAGCGGCGTGATCGTGATGACGCAGAGTCATACGCTGGATGCGCTGATTGTGGCGGCGGCGCTGTCGCGCGGGGACCTGCGTTATGTCGGGCTGATCGGCTCGACAACCAAGCGCCGCCGGTTTGTGCAAGGGTTTCGGGAGATCGGCATTCCGGCGGAACGGGTTGCGGCGCTGGTCTGTCCGATCGGCGATCGCGGGGTGCGCGACAAGCGACCGGAGAGCATTGCCGCGCTTGTCGCTGCCGAAATGGTTGAGCGGTTTCTGAATTAGGGCATGCACTGGTGCTCAGTCGCAAGGTGCATGCGTTTCGTATGCTTTGTGGTGATGAGAGCCGGGAGGGCTGCCTCTTTTTTCGGCGAACGGTTCGTAAGGTTGCAATAACCGCGTCGTAATCGGCTGGCTGTCGGGCGTGGAACTAAGATTCATATGGTGACCCGCAATGTCATTGCCGCGCGCGAGACCCGATCGGGCACATACTCGACCGGGTCAGCAGAATTTTACTGGCTCGCCGTTCACGACGATCTCTGTGCCATCGCTTTTCCCTTGCCGTCTGTCTCTCTGGGAGCTTCAGGACACTGGTGAGGAGGCCGGGGTTTATTGTGGCCGCGCCTCCTCCGTCGGAACCGGCAAGGGAGCCGGGCCGAGTTCGTGCAGCAGTTTTGCCATCTGGCCGTAGGCATTGTTGCGATAGGCCACCAGCGCCTGCGCCTGTTCCGGCGTCATCTGGCCGCGGAAGCCTTCGCCGCTCTTGGTGCCGAATTTTCCGGCTTCGACCAGGGCACGCAGACTGTCGGGCGCGGCCAGCCGCTCGCCGAAGGCCTGCTCGAACGTCCTGAAGCAGTTCAGATAGACATCCAGCCCGGCCATGTCGGCGATGGCGAACGGGCCGAAGAAGGGCAGGCGAAAGCCGAAAGTGGAACGCACGATCGTATCGACGCCTTCTGTCGTGGCGATGCCTTCCTCGACGATGGCGCAGGCTTCCTTGAACAGCACATATTGCAGACGATTGAGCACGAAGCCGGGCGTGTCCGCTACTTCGGCGGCCTGATGGCCGGCGCGATGGATCATGTCCTTGACGACCGGAAGGATCGCCGGATCGGTCTTCTCGCCGCAGACCAGTTCGATGCCGGGGATGAAGGGCGCGGGATTGCTGAAATGCACCGTCAGGAAGCGGGCGGGATTCGAGACGGCCGGCGCGAGCGTGTGCACCGGCAATGTCGAGGTGTTGGTCCCGATGATGGCGTCCGTACACGCGGTGGTACTGATGCGCGTGAGCAGTTCGCGTTTGAGGTCCGGGATTTCCGGAACGGCCTCTTCGATGAAGTCCACGTTCCGGACCGCATCCTCGATCGTTTCCGCGATGGCGAGATTGGCCTCGATACGCGCTGCCGCGCCTTCGCGGAAGAGGCCCTGTTTTTCGTATGTGGCCGCTTCGTGCAGCAGGCGGGCATGGGCCGCGACGGTTGCATCCGGCGATGCGTCCACCAGCGTGACGCGGATGCCCGCATCCGCGAGGCTTTGCGCAATGCCGCCGCCCATATATCCCGCGCCGACGACGGCCACGGTCTCGATTGTTCTGATCGCCACGACAAATACCTCCATGGTCGGTTGCGGCGCTTTCTTCTGTTCGAAATCCGGTCACGCAACCTTGTCCGGCGGCACGCTAGTTTCGTGATCGCCAGCGCGTCCAATCGCGTTATGAGAGCGATCGTTATGGGTTTCGATATGCATTGCTCATGAAGCCGCCTCATCTTTCCACGTCGTGGTTCGTGGGCGCGCGTCTCAAACTGCGTCATCTTCAGCTGCTCGCGGCGTTTTCGCGTCATTCGACATTGCATGATGCCGCTGCGCATCTCGGCATGTCCCAGCCAGCCGCATCGAAATTACTGAACGATCTGGAAGCATTGATCGGCATCGTCCTGTTCCGGCACGAAGGGCGGCGGCTGGTGCCGAATTATTTCGGTGAGGTGCTCACCCGCCGCGCCATCACGATCCTGAACGAACTCGACCGCACGCGGGAGGAACTCAACGCGCTGCTCGACGGCCATGCGGGTCGGGTCTGTATTGGGGCGATCGATGGACCGGCGGTCGATATCCTGACGCGTGCGATATCGGTGCTTCAGACCGATTATCCGCAGATCGATCTGGATATCCGCACGGGGTCGAGCGCCAGCCTGCAACAGGATCTCGGCCTGGGGCATATCGAGATCATGATCGGTCGCCCTGCCGGAGACATGTCCGACCGGCAGTTCCGATATGAGGAGATCGGCCATGAACCTCTGATGGTCATGGCGCGTCCCGGGCATCCGCTGGCGGAGGCGCAAGCGTCGTCGCTGGCCGAACTGACGCGATTCCCCTGGATTCTGCAAAGCCGTGGCAGCCGTTCGCGACAGCGTTTCGACGCGATCTTTCGGGATGCGGGGGTTTCCTTGCCCGCGCGGGTCGTCGGTAGCGATTCGCTCGTGGTGACTCTGGCCTATCTGATGCGGTCCGATGCGCTGACCGTGTTATCCGGACCTGTGGCGCGGCAGCAGATGGCGACGGGGCAGATCGTGGAAATTCCCAACAGCCTCGACCTGCGTCTCGATCCGTATGGCTTTCTGCTATCGCGAGAAGCTCTTCCGAGCCCGGCTGCCGTCACGGTCATGGCCGTGCTGCGCGATGCAAGCCGCAAGCTGGTGCCACCCGCCTTGTCGGCGATGTCGTCGAACGACCGTGCTTGATTCCCTTAAAATCCAGAATCGGCTGAAACTGCGCCATTTGACGCTGCTGATCGCGCTGGATGAATCGCACAGCCTGCACAAGGCGGCCGAGCGCATGAATCTTTCGCAGCCGTCGCTGTCGAAGATGTTGCAGGACGTGGAACATGCGCTGGAAACGCCGCTGTTCGATCGCACGCCGCATGGGGTTCATCCGACGGCGAGCGGCGTGCTGGCGGCACGTTATGCGCGCCTGATCCTGAACGACCTCGATCGGATGCAGCGCGATATCGATCACATGCGCAATGGCGTCGCGGGCAGCGTGCGGCTGGGGGCCATCGTGGCCGGGTTGCCGCGCATCGTGTCACCCGCCATGGCGCAGGTCGCGGTGACGGCACCGCATATCGCCATGTCGTTGCATATGGACACCAGCGACGCGCTGATGGTCGGGTTGCGTTCGGGGCGATATGATTTCGTCATCGGGCGAACGCTGGGGCTCGACCGTAATCCGGGTCTGACCTGCCTTGAACTGGGCGCGGAGCCGCTCTGCGTCGTCGTCGGTCGCGATCATGCGCCGGAGGATGCGGGCAATCTGACGCTTGCCGATCTGGTGACGTGGAACTGGGTGCTGCAAACGGCGCCCAGCCCGATGCGGCGCGCGGTGGAGGCGGCTTTCACCATGGCCTTGCTGCCGGCGCCGCTCTGTCCGGTCGAGGTGTCGTCGATGTTCGCGACAGCCGACCTGTTGCGACATGCGCCGTTGCTGTCGGTCATGCCGTGCGACGTTGCCGAGCATTATGAAAATTCCGGCATTATCAAAAAACTGTCCGTCCCCATGCCGGATCTGCTCGGGCATTTCTTCCTCATTACGATGGATGAACGCCCGCTGACACCGGCGGCATTGCATGTGCGCGGGGCAATTCTGGCGCAGGTGATCGGAAATCCTGATCGCCCGTTTCCAATCTGCTCCTAGGCAAGGCGGACTTATTCGGGAAACGTCCGGCCTAACGGTTACATGATACGAACATAACGTTATCATGTGATGAATGGGTGTCTGGAGCGTGGTTCATGCATTTTCTCATCATTGGCGCGGCTGGCATGATCGGTCGCAAATTTGCCGAAAGTCTGGCTTCCGATGCCATCCTGGGCGGGAAGACGGTCGATCGTCTGACGCTTGCCGATGTCGTGTCGCCGCAGGAGCCGGCCGGTTTCCGTGGCGACGTTTCATGTCTGACCGCCGACCTGTCCTCACCCGGGGCTGCGGAACAACTGATCTCCGGCCGACCGGATGTCATCTATCATCTGGCGGCGATCGTCTCCGGCGAGGCCGAGGCGGATTTCGAGAAGGGTTATCGCATCAATCTGGATGGCACGCGGAATCTCTTCGAAGCGATCCGAAAGGCCGGCGGCGAGGAAGGGTGGAAGCCGCGCGTTGTCTATGCGTCATCCAATGCAGTCTATGGCGGCGATTTCCCGGATGTGATTCCCGATGATTACATTCTGACCCCGCAGACGAGTTACGGCACGCAGAAAGCGATCGGTGAACTGCTGCTGGCGGATTACACGCGGCGCGGCATCTTTCAGGGTATCGGCCTGCGCCTGCCCACCATCTGCGTGCGGCCGGGCAAGCCGAACCGGGCGGCATCGGGGTTTTTCTCCGGCATCATCCGAGAGCCGCTCGTGGGGCTCGATGCGGTCCTGCCGGTGCCGGATACCGTCCGCCACTGGATGACCAGCCCGCGCTCGGCCATCGGGTTCCTGCGTCATGCCGCGACCCTAGATCCGGCGCAGGTCGGTGATCGTCCCAATCTGACCATGCCGGCGCTGTCGGTGACTGTCGGTGAACAGATCGAGGCCCTGCGCAGGATCGCGGGCGATCGGGTGGTGGCGCATATCCGGCGTGAGCCTGACCCGCTGATCGCGCGGATCGTGAACGGCTGGGCGCGGGCTTTCGATCCGCAGCGCGCGCTGTCGCTCGGCTTCACGACCGAGACGCGGTTCGAGGACATCATTCTCGCGCATATCGAGGGTGAACTGGGTGGCCGCATTCCCGAGAGGCACGCGGCCTAAGGCCCGTTGTCGGAGATATTCACCATGCAGAAAGCCGATCAGAGGCCGCCGGCCGAGGACGATCCCGTGCGGGTGCGCGCCACGGAGAAGGCAGCGAAGCATCTGCTGCCGTTCCTGATCCTGATGTACATGATCGCGTTTCTCGATCGCTCGAATGTCGGGCTGGCGAAGCAGGCGCTGCACGCCGATCTCGGGATTTCGGATGCGGTTTTCGCGTTCGGCGCCGGGGTGTTTTTCGTGGGCTACGCCCTTTTCGAGGTGCCGAGCAACCTGATCCTCTATCGCGTGGGCGCGCGCCGCTGGATGGCGAGGATCATGGTGACATGGGGGCTGGTTTCCGCGGCCACGATGTTCGTCCGGGGCGATCATTCCTTCATTGCGCTGCGGTGCCTTCTGGGTCTGGCGGAGGCCGGGTTCTTTCCCGGCGTCATGCTCTATCTGACATTCTGGTTTCCCCAGAAGGAACGCATGCGCGTGCTGGGGCTCTACTATTTCGGCTATCCGCTCGCCATGACGCTCGGCAGTCCGCTCTCCGGGGCATTGTTCGCGCTGGACGGGGTCATGGGCCTGCGGGGTTGGCAATGGATGTTCCTGATCGAGGGTGGCCTGGCCGTCATCGTGGGCATCATGACATTGTTCGTGCTGCCGAATGGCCCCGCCGATGTCACGTGGCTCGACGACGAGGAGAAGGCCACGCTGTCGCGGGTATTGTCGGCCGAGGAGAAGACCAAGACCGCCCATGGCCATGGCGATATCTGGAAATTGCTGCGTTCGCCCAAACTGCTTCAGTTCCTGGCGCTCTATGCCTTGATGCAGGTCGGCAGCTATGGCGTCGTGTTCTATCTGCCGGAACAGGTGTCGGGCATCCTGCATCAGAAGATCGGGTTCTGGGTGAGCACTGTCAGTGCCGTTCCCTGGGCTTGCGCCGTCATTTCCACCATTCTGGTGCCACGCCTCGTGCAGAAGCTGAACGCGCCGCGCGCAGGGCTGATCGTCTGTCTCGTGACATCCGCCGTAGCACTGGTGGTGTCCGGCTCCGGCATGGCGGCACCCGCGCTACTGGGGCTCTGCCTTGCGGCGGCATCCGTCGTGACGGTGCAGGCTATTTTCTGGAATTTCCCGCTGGCAGCTTTTTCCGGGCTGGAGGCCGCCGGAGCGATCGCGCTCATCAATTCCGTCGGCAATCTGGGGGGCTTCGCGGCACCGAACATCCGCTCCCTTGCCGATCATCTGTGGCGCACGCCGTCGGCCGGGCTTTACGCCGTCGCGGCGGCCGGCGTGCTGGCCTTGAGCCTCGCGGCCTTTCTGCCGCGTCGCGGGCAGGCAACGCAGCCTGCCGTCTGATTTTTTCATCTGAGGAGACACAAGCATGTCCGACCGCACGACATCTTTCAATCGCACCAACTGGCCCATAGCAGCGGCGATGATCCAGTATCCGAATATCCTGCCCGATGGATCGTCCGTGCAGGATCAGGCGCCCGAAGGGTGGGCGGCGACGCTGGCCGATGTGACCGATGCCGGATTTACCGAACTCGACCCGACGGATTCGTGGGTACGCCTGGCCGATCTGTCCGCATCGCGGCTGGAGACGTTCATGGGGCTGGTTCGGGACGCCGGGCTGACGGTTCCGGCGATCTCCACGGCACGCCGGTCCGTCATCGATCCGGAACGTGGCGACGAGTTTCTGGCCTATAATCACCGGGTGATCGATACGGCGGCGCGCGTAGGGGCGAAGGAGGTTTCGTTTGGACTGTTCTATCCGCTGACCGAAGCGCAGAAACGTGCCTTGTGGTTCTGGACGGCGCAGGGGCAGGTGAGCCCGGACGACCCTTCGGTATGGCGTCTGGCGGTCGAGCGTATTCGCGAACTGGGGCGGCATGCGCGGGAGGTGGGAATCGGCATTTCGCTTGAGATGTACGAGGATACCTATCTCGGCTCTGCCGAGAGTTCCGTGCGGTTCGTCGAGGATGTGGATTTGCCGAATGTCGGCATCAACGCCGATCTGGGTAATCTCGTGCGGCTGCATCGTCCGATGGAACATTGGTCGTCGATGATGCGAAAAGTGGCGCCTTATGCACGCTACTGGCACGTCAAGAATTACTTCCGCACCGAGGACGAGACGAGCGGTCTGGTCGTGACGGCCCCCGCGCCGCTGGAGTTCGGGGTTATCAGCTATCGTGCGGCCATCCGCATGGCGCTGGAGCATGGCTTCAACAGTGCGTTTCTCGTCGAGCACTACGGTGGCGACGGTTTGAGCGTCAGTGCCACCAATCGCGAATATCTGCGTCGTATCCTGCCGAAATAAGAACTGACGAAAATGCTCCCGACCTGTCGGTGCGGGAGCATTTTTCTGTTCAGGTTTTTCTTGCGGTTAAGCAACGTGGCATGTGGCGCACAAGGCTACTGCTGGGTATAAATACTTCGTGGAAGAAAAAATAATCAACACAAGCAAGGATTTGCTTTGGTTCGGGGCAGGTATTTGGGTATTATTTATTGAAACTAATCGCGTTCACAGTAACGACTTTTTTCTGTCACGGAATCATAACGAGACACAGTCAGACATGAAAACTAGGTTCCGCAGCGTTATCTCCCTCCCGAACCCGAGGGCCTCGTCATGGGGCATCACGCTGTATGAAAAAAACCAAGTTTCTTCTTCTTGCAACCTGCGTCGGTTCCCTGTTTCTCCATGACGCCATAACACGAAGCGTTGCAGCGCAGCCCAAGCGGGTTGCCGCAAAGGGGGCCAAACAGGGCGTTCAGAGCAAGAAGGATTCTGCGGACACCATGACGTCGGGCCGCAGCACGCGTAGTGCGCAGGCTGAGTCAATCGTCGTCCTGGGAGCAGGTGCTGCGCGTGAAACGCAATCGCTGTCGCATCTCGCGCTTCAGGAAGTGGCACCGGGGACCAGCCCGCTCAAGACCCTGTCCAGATTGCCCGGCGTGATGTTCACGTCTTCCGATCCGCTGGGATCGTATGAATGGTCGCAACAGATCATTATCCGCGGCTTCGACCAGAGCCGTCTTGGGTTCACCATGGACGGCATTCCGCTCGGTAATCTGGCCTATGGCAACGACAACGGCCTGTCGATCGGGCGTGCGTTGCAGACCGAGAACAACGGTACGGCGACCCTGGTGCAGGGCGCGGGTGCCGTCGGCGTTGCCGCCTCCAACGATCTGGGTGGCGCGCTGGAATTCACGTCCATCGATCCAAGCGAGAAATTTGGTGTCGATGTTGCCGGAACCGTCGGGTCTTATGGCACCTGGCGCACGTTCGCGCGGGTGAATTCCGGCACGATGAAGGGGGGCGGTCGCCTCTACGTGTCTTACGATTATCAGGATGCCAATAAATGGAAGGGCGATGGCATCCAGCAGCAGCAGCAGGCGAACGCCAAGTTTGTGCAGCCCCTGGGCGACAAGGTGAAACTGACGCTCTTCGGCGATTACAGCCAGCGCGCGGAAAACGATTATCAGGATCTTTCGAAGCAGCTGATCGCCACCAAAGGCTACAACGTCGATAACATCACGGATAATTACGGGTTAGCCAAGCAGATCGCGACGGCCTATCAGAACGGCACACCCTTCCCGGCAGGCATCGCCAATCAGGACCAGTCCTATTACAATTCCGCAGGATTGCGGCAGGACGTGCTCGGCTACAGCAAGCTCGATTTCCATATCACCGATCGCCTGAAAGGCTTCGCTACCGTTTACGGCCATACCAACACGGGTGAAGGCATTTATGCGACGCCCTACACGCCGACCCCGGCGGCACTGGGTGGCTCGCCAATCTCGGTACGCACAACGGAATACGATATCCATCGCGAGGGGTTCATCGGCAGCCTGTCCTATGATATCGGCCACCATACGATCGAAGGCGGATTCTGGTTCGAGGACAATAATTTCGAACAGGCCAGGCGTTTCTATCCGCTGAGCATCGATAAATATACCGGCAGCTCGGTTCACTGGTTCAGGGGCAATGCTTTTGAGACCCAGTGGCAGAGCGCGTTCAATACCAAGACATATCAGTTCCATATTCAGGATACGTGGCAGATCACGCCTGCGCTGAAGTTTAATTACGGCTTCAAATCGCTGGTGGTGGACAATCACGGACGCCAGTTGGAAGGCAATATTCAGGGCGTGCCGACGGCGAACCCGTATGCGTCCGGCGCCATCGTTTCGGCGAACGGTTTTCTGCCGCAGTTGGCCGCCAATTATCGCATCAACAGCCATAACGAGATCTTCGGCGATTTCGCCCGTAACATGGCCGCGTTCGACAATTCCACCACGGGTGCGACAAGCCCGTTCGCGATGACGAGCGCCGCCTACGCCGCGGCGAAAAACACGCTGCATCCGGAAATGTCGTATAGCGAGGAGGTCGGCTACCGCTTCCATAACAGGCACATCCAGGCGTCCGTCACGGGCTATTATATCGAGTTCGAGGACCGTCTGGCGTCCATCACGCCGGTTTCCAGCGGCACCAACGTTCAGGGTTATCCGAGTATCCTGACCAATGTGGGTGGCGTGACCGCGCGTGGTATCGATACGGCTTTTAACTATCGTTTCGCCGGCGACTGGTCGATCTACGCCTCCTACGCATATAACGACTCCGTCTATAACGACAACCTGACGACGGGCGGCGTCCCCTACGGCACGAAGGGCAAGAGCGTGGTCGCCATGCCGCACAATCTGGCCAACGTCGAGCTTGCCTACGACGACGGCACGATCTGGGGCAATGTCGGCATGCAGTATCAGGGTCGGCGAACCTACACCTACACCAATGACCAGTGGGTCAAGCCGAACGATATCTTCAACCTCAATCTCGGCTACCGTTTTCACGCGCATAACTGGGTGCTCAACGGGCTGGATGCGCAGATCAACGTCACCAACCTCTTCGACAAGCGCTATGTCGCGACGGTGGGCAGCACCGGCTTCGCGGTCAGCGATCCCACCGGCAGCTTACAGACCCTGCAGGCAGGTGCCCCGCGCATGGTGTTCTTTACACTGCGCAAGCACTTCTTCTAAGGCTGGAAACCCCACATTCCGGATCATTGCGCCGTGCCCGTTCGTCCCAATCGTCGTCAGTTCCTGAAAGCCGGCGCTGCCGGAGCAATCGGTGCCGTATTGCCGGAAAACCTGCGCCGTGCGCTGGCCATTGCGCCGCGCCGGGTGACGGGCACGATACAGGATGTGGCGCATGTGGTGATCCTGATGCAGGAGAACCGCTCTTTCGATCACTATTTCGGTTGTCTTCAGGGAGTTCGCGGTTATGGCGATCCCCGTGCGGAGCGGCAGGCGGACGGCCATTCGGTTTTTGCGCAACCCGATGGGCATGGTGGCTTCGTCATGCCGTTTCGTTTCGATACGGTTCACACGTCGAGCGCGTGTCTGGCCAGCCTCGATCATAGCTGGAAAAAATCGCAGACGGCGTGGGACGCATGGAATATCTGGGTTCCGCGCAAGACCGCGATGACGATGGGACATTTCACGCGTCGGGAAATTCCCTATTACTATGCCCTGGCCGATGCCTTCACGATCTGCGACGCCTATCATGCGTCCATCTTCGGTCCGACCAATCCGAACCGCCTGTTTCTTTTTAGCGGGACGAGTGGCCTTGCGGTCGGGAATGACGGCCAGCAGGTCGTGCAGAATGTGGATGACGGCAACTGGTCCGCCGACATGGCGCATGATCGGGCCGATTTCACGCCTTTCGACTGGACGACCTACCCGGAGAAGCTTCAGGCGGCGGGCGTTTCCTGGCGCGTTTATCAGGAATACGACAATTTCGGCGATAATCCGCTGGCGTCCTTCGCGCCGTTCCGCAACGTCCCGCATGATTCCTGGGCCTATCGGAATGCGCGGCAGGTCGTTCCCGGATCGAACGCGCAGAATATGCAGAGTTCGGAAGGGCGCTATCTTCTCGATGCTTTCGAGCATGATGTCGCGAACGATACGCTGCCGGAAGTTTCATGGATCGTGCCGTCGTCGGCGTTGTCGGAGCATCCCGATGCGCCGCCCGGCTATGGGGAACACCTGATTTCGCGCCTGATGGATGTTTTCGTCCGGCACCCCGATATCTGGGTCAGGACGGTCTTCATTCTCAATTACGATGAGAACGACGGTTTTTTCGATCACATGCCGCCTCCGGTTCCGGCACTGGACCATACGCAAGGCGCAAGTACGGTCTCGACCGCGGGTGAGGTCTATCATGGCGTGCCCGTCGGGCTGGGGCCGCGTGTTCCGGCGATCGTCGTTTCGCCGTGGACCAAGGGCGGCTGGGTCAACTCGCAGGTGTTCGACCATACCTCTGTCCTGCGTTTCCTCGAAGCGCGGTTCGGCGTGGCGGCACCGAACATCACGCCATGGCGTCGCGCCGTTTCAGGCGATCTGACATCGGTTTTCGATTTTGCCCAGACCGACCGGTCCTGGCAGGCGGATTTGCCGAATACCGATGACTACCTTGCGGAGACGCGCCGCTCATGCCGGTTACCCAAACCGGTTCTGCCGGCTCAGCCGCAGTTGCCGCGTCAGGAAAAGGGACAGCGTCCGGCACGTGCGCTGCCCTATGTGCTGCATGCGTCGCTTGAGGGGGCCGAGGCGTTGCACCTCGCCAATTCGGGGCGGCAGGGTGCGGTGTTTCGCATCATCGACGCGCAGGGTATCCGCCATGTCACGCTTGGCGCCGATCGCCAGATGGACGTGGCAGTGACATTGCCGGTTGTCGTGCATGGTCCGAACGGGTTTTTCCGCGAGTTTGCCCGGGAGGCAGCACAGCTTGCCGTGGCGTTGCGGGAAAACCCCGGGGACCATGCTGTCGAACTTGTCCTGTCCAGCCATGGCGACGACTCTGGCCCGTTGCGTGTCGCGGATGCTTACGGTCAGTCGGAACAGTCGCTCGTCCTGCATCCGGGAGAGACATCGGTGCTTGTGTGGCCCGTTGCGGCGTCGGATCATTGGTACGATCTGGCGATTTATCGCCCTCAGGATACCCGGCCGATCGCGCATGTCGCCGGGCATATGGAAACCGGTTTCCCCAGCCGGACGGACCCGCATATGGCGACGTCCCTCACCTGAGTTGCGGCGGCCGGGCCGGGGCGCCCTGTCAGGGCATTCGGATCATAATTGATATTCGGCTTCGAGCCGTCGCCTGACCTGCGCGAGCAGGACCGGATCGCCTTCAGGGCCGAGCGATGCAAGGCGTCTGTCCATCGCCTGAAGGATGTCCGACGTCGCGTTGTCTGCGGCACGGCGCCACCATCGCAGCGCGGCTTCCTTATCGCCCTGTTCCAGTAATGCCGTGGCATAGTTGTGTTGCCCGCGATAATCCCCGCCTTCCGCCGATCGGCGATACCAGTCGCGCGCGGCGATCGGGTCCCTGGCCGTCTCCCAGCCTTCTTCCGTGAAGCGCGCGACGAGATTCATGGATTTGGCATGGCCCGCATCCGCCGCCACGCGAAAGAGCGACAGGGCGCGGCGCAGGTCGGTTGTGACACCCAGACCGCGCATCAGCAGGATGCCAAAATTATAATGGCCCCACGGGTCGCCGAGTTGGCCGGCGATTTCGTAACGCCGGGCAGCCTGCGTGAGATCGACCGGGCAGCCCCAACCGAAGTGATGGCAACGCCCGATCATATTGTGCGCCGGTGCATAGCCCGCCTTCGCGGCGATCAGAAACCATTGGCGCGCGCGAACGGGATCACGTGGAAGATAGACGCTGTTGAGCAGGATATCGCCCCACTGCACCTGGGCCAGCACATGGCCCTGCTCCGCGCGGAGACGGATCGTGTCGATCTCCTCTGGCAAGGCGGGGGTATTCGGCGTTTGCGCGCGGGTGCGGCGCAGGAGACGTGACACGGCGGAAGCGATCATCGGAAATTTCAATCGGTGACGGGAAGCATGTTCCGAGGAAAGCGCTTTTTTGTCTTTTTTGCAATTGAGAATTGTTCTCGATTGCGATAGGTGGACCCATATTGAAACCTCTTTTTGTTGCAGGATGTCATGAATCGTTTCATTCGTTGCTGTCTTACGCCGCTCCCCGTTGTGACGGGACTGGCGCTTTCCGGGGCGTCCGGTCTTGCGGCGGATGGCAAGGAGAAAGCCGACCAGGGTCATCGGCATCGCCACCGGCACGAAGGGGAAGACGAGCGTTATCGGCGTCGCGATAACGCTGCGTCGCCGTCATTGTCGGATAATGACGAGCATCTGACGGTTATCGGGCACGGCTTCAATACGCTGAACCAGCCGATCGGGCTGTCACGCATGCCGCAGGATGTCCTGCACACGCCGCAGAACATCAACGTGGTGCCGCAGGCGTTGATGAAGCAGCAGAACGTCAAGTCTTTGGATGAAGCCCTGCGCGACGTGCCGGGCGTTACGTCCTCCATCGGCGAAGGTGCCGGCGGCATGAACGGCGACCAGTTCCTGATCCGTGGCTTTCAGGCACAGAATGACATCTATGAGGATGGCTTGCGTGATTTCGGCGTCTATAGCCGTGACGCATTCAACATGGAGACGATTTCGGTCATCAAGGGGCCATCGTCGGAGGTTTTTGGCAACGGGACGACCGGTGGCGCCATCAATATGGTGACCAAGACGCCGGGGCTTGCCAATCGCTATGCGGCAGACTTCAGCGGCGGTTCGGGCGGGTATTATCGCGGCACGCTCGACGTCAACCAGCGGCTGAATGCCACGACGGCCTTCCGCATTGAAGGCATGGGGAACGAGAACAATATCGTCGGTCGCGACTTCATCTATTCGCATCGCTGGGGCATTGCGCCCTCCATCGCTTTCGGGCTCGGCGAGCGCGCGACGCTGGTGTTGCAGTACATGCACCAGCAGGAAAATTCCGTACCGGATTTCGGCGTGCCAGTCGTGAAAAAGCCCGGCACGGCCTATGCCTTGCCGATCACGCAGTACGGCATTCCGCGCACGAACTGGTATGGAACGAACAACGACCAGAACGCGACGAACGACAATATGGAGACCGCGCGTTTCTCGTATAAACTGAACAGGCACATCACGTTCTATGATGATCTGCGCGGCGGTGAATTCTATCGAACCTTCGCAGCATCGAAGGCCACGTGCGACCAGACCTGCGTCAACAACTACTTCCTCGGCAATCCGGCATCGGCGCTCGTTGCACGGTCCGGCCCGGTCGGTGCCGGCAAGGGTGTGGGGCCGGGCACATATATGGCGCCTTTACCTTACCAGCAGACGAGCTGGTCGGTTCAGAATGTCGGCTCCATGGTGGCTGATTTCGATACGGGCTTCCTGAAGCATCAGGTCGTGGCGGGATTCGATCTGGAACGGGTCAACGACGTGCGTTCGCAGTCCACCTATACGCGTGCCAAGCCTTACGCCAGTCTCGTCAATCCCAATCCCTATGTCGGCAACCTGAACCTTATTCCCGGTGATCTGAATCCCGGCGGACTGGTCAGTCTCGCCGGAATCGGGGCGAAAGATCATACGAACGGCTATGCATTCGATACGGGACTGTTTCTTTATGACCAGATCTGGTTTACGCCCTGGCTGTCGATCAAGGGCGGCTTCCGCTGGGACCGGTGGCAGACAAGCTATAATGCCACGGGTGGGGATACGGCGACCAATCCGGACGTGCATTTTCATAATGTCAGCAGTGTCTTCAATCCGAATGCGAGCCTGCTTATCACACCCGACAGCCATCAGACCTATTATTTCACTTGGGCGACGTCCACGACGCCCACGGGCATGTATGTCACGAACGGTTCGGTGCCGATCCGGCCGCCGGGCAACACCATTGCGGATCCTGAAAAGGCACGTCTCTACGAACTGGGCGCCAAGTACAGCGCATTCCATGATCGGCTTGGCTTCTCGGCGTCGTTGTTCCGGCTGGAAAAGAACAATGCGACCAATTCCGATCCGGTCACCGGGCAGATCGTGAGCACGGGTGATACGCAGCGCAACCAGGGGCTGGAAGTCTCCGTCGGCGGTCTGATCACGCGGGGATGGAATATCAGCGCGACGTACGCCCTTTACGATAGCGACACGACGGCATCGTTGACCAAGGCCAATGTCGGAAAGAACGTTCAGTATGTTCCGCATAACCAGGCGACGTTGTGGTCGGTCTACGATGCATTTTCGGGCAAGCCGTATAACATCGCCTTCGGCGGCGGGGTGACGTGGCGGCAGCATGTCTGGCTGGATGCGGCCAACACGGCGCGTGTTCCGGCCAATCTGGATTTCAGCGCGGTGATCTCGCATCGTTTCAACAGCCATTGGAAAGTGGCGATGAACGGCTACAACCTGGCCAACCGCCTGAATTACCAGAGCCTGTTCTCCAATCGTGCAACGCCCTCGGCGGGCCGGACTTTTCTGGGGCAGTTGAGCTACAGCTACTGAGGGCCGACCATGCTGCTGCATATTCCCGACGTGCTGACGCCTGAAGAGCTCGCCCTCTGCCGGAAGACCCTTTCGGAAGCGGACTGGTCCGATGGCAAGGCGACGGCGGGGCAGCAATCGGCCAAGGCGAAACAGAACCTGCAGGTGCCGCTGGATCATCCGGCGCACCGCGCCTTAGGTGACCTTGTCTTGCGCGCGTTGGGACGCAACGTGCTTTTCAACAGCGCCGTGCTGCCGTTACGCGTGGTGCCGCCCCTGTTCAATCGCTACGATGTCGGCATGCGCTTCGATGCGCATGTCGACAACGCCATTCGGCCCATTCCGGGCGCTGGCGGCATGCGCGTCCGCACGGATGTCTCGTCCACGTTGTTTCTGACGGGGCCGGATGAATACGAGGGCGGCGAATTGCTGCTGCACGACGCATCCGGAACGCAGGAGATCAGGCTGCCGGCGGGCGATATGATCGTCTACGATACGACGCTGCTGCACAGTGTCGCGCCAGTGACCAGCGGCAGCCGGTGGGCGTCGTTTTTCTGGACGCAGTCCATGGTTCGCGAGAGCAGCCGCCGACAGATACTTTTCGATCTGGATCAAGGTATCATGAACCTGCGTCAGCGTCTGGCGGATGATGATGAGGCTGTTCTCGGCCTGGTCAACACGTATCATAACCTGATGCGGCAATGGTGCGAACTCTGATCGATCGTTTGCAGGCTCGTTATCGTCCCGGAAAGCGTGACGTCCCCGATCGCGACGACTGTGCTGTCGGTGCTCGTGGCAGATCTGATGCCCTGCATTGAAGGGCGCCGTCTGAACATACCAAAAAATATATCATTTCAACTGTTATTTATCACAAAGTTCACGTTAGCGTAATCAGAAAGAAATGCTATGGAAAGTTCCCGGTCATGCGTGCATGAACGCGAACTGTCTCTTCGACGCTTGCCGGACGTGGAAAGCAGGTAAGGGACCAGATTGGAAACGGCCTCTTGTGAGGAGCAAGCGCTGCTTTGGTCCGGTGAGATGGCCCGGGTTCTTCCGGCTTTTTCAGCGTGTCCGGTGGCACTCCGACGATTGGGGTCGTCAGACAGACGGACCTGAAAATGAGAAAAGCTACGGCAGTTGCCGCGATTTTGGCATTATCTCTCGGGGGCGCCGGCGGCATGGCGCAGGCGCAGGAAAAGCCGACGGTCGGCATTGCCATGCCGACGAAGTCGTCGGCGCGGTGGATCGCGGACGGCAACAATATCGTCAAGACGCTGCACCAGCGAGGGTATCAGACCGATCTGCAATATGCGGAGGATGACATACCCAACCAGCTTTCGCAGATCGAAAACATGGTGACGAAGGGCGACAAGGTGCTCGTGATCGCCTCGATCGACGGCACGACGCTTTCCGATACGCTGAAGCAGGCGGCAGCCCACGGCGTCAAGATCATCGCCTATGATCGTCTGATCCGGAATTCACCGGATGTCGCCTATTACGCGACCTTCGACAATTTCAAGGTCGGGGTGCTGCAGGCGTCATCCCTGGTTCAGGCGCTGGGTCTGCCCCATGCCAAGGGACCGTTCAACATCGAACTCTTCGGCGGGTCGCCGGACGATAACAATGCCTATTTCTTCTATAACGGCGCAATGTCGGTTCTGAAGCCGTATATCGATAGTGGAAAGCTCGTGGTGCAGTCGCACCAGACGACGATGGACAAGATTTCCACGTTGCGTTGGGACGGGGCGGCGGCGCAGGCTCGAATGGATAATATCCTGAGCGCCTATTATTCGGACAAGCATCTGGATGCCGTGCTCTCGCCTTATGACGGCATCTCGATCGGTATTATCTCTTCCCTCAAAGGTGTCGGCTACGGCAGCGGCGACACCAAGATGGCTTTCGTCAGCGGTCAGGACTGCGAGATTCCGTCCGTCAAAGCCATTCTGGCGGGCGATCAATATTCATCGATCTTCAAGGATACACGCAAGCTGGCAAGTGTCGCGGCCGACATGGTGGATGCCGTCCTGAGCGGCAAATCCGTTCAGGTCAATGACACGAAGAGCTACAACAATGGCGTCAAGGTTGTTCCCGCTTTTCTGCTCGATCCGGTGGTGGTCACCAAGGGCAATGTCGAGAAGACGCTGATCGACAGCAATTACTACACGCAAAGTCAGATCGAGTAGCGGCGAGCCCGGACCCGGATCCCAAAAAAGCGAGAGCGGTCGAACATGGATAGCATTCTCGAAATGCAGGGGATCGGCAAACGCTTCGGTCCCGTGCAGGCGCTGAGCGACGTGACGTTCACCGTCGAGCGTGGGGAGATCCACGCGTTATGCGGTGAGAACGGCGCGGGTAAATCCACGCTGATGAAGGTGCTGAGCGGGGTCTATCCGCATGGCAGTTATGAAGGGAAGATCATCTACGAAGGTGAGGAGCGTAAATTCCGGGAGATCAATGATTCCGAAGCCCTCGGCATCATCATCATCCATCAGGAACTTGCGCTCATTCCGTTGCTCTCGGCGACGGAAAACATTTTCCTCGCGCATCCGCCGGGGCGGCTTGGGGTAATCGACCGTTACACCGCGCGCCAGCAGGCCGAGCAGTTGCTGAAGAAAGTCGGATTGAACGACCCACCGGAGACGCTGATCACCAATATGGGGGTCGGCAAGCAGCAACTGGTCGAAATCGCCAAGGCGATTGCCAAGGATGTCAAGCTTCTGATCCTTGATGAGCCGACTGCCAGCCTGAACGAGCATGACAGCGGCGTCCTGCTCGACCTTTTGCTGGAGTTTAAGCGGCAGGGTCTTTCCTCGATCCTGATTTCGCACAAGCTGAACGAGCTTGCCCGCGTGGCGGATCGGGTGACCGTCCTGCGGGATGGGCGCTCCATCGAGACGATCGATTGTCGGCATCAGCCGGTTTCCGAGGATTACATCATCCGTAAGATGGTCGATCGCGATCTGGAGCACCGGTACCCGAGCCACGCGCCGAAGATCGGCGACGTGCTGCTCAAGGTTGAGAACTGGTCCGTCTTCCATCCGATCCATCACGACCGGCAGGTCATTCATCATGTCGACTTCCAGGTACGCGCCGGAGAGATCGTGGGGATCGCCGGATTGATGGGGGCGGGGCGGACGGAGTTCGCCATGAGTCTTTTCGGTCGATCCTATGGCCGGAAAATAACGGGCGATGTCTGGATCAAGGGCAGGAAGGTGGATGTTTCCACCGTCCGGAGGGCTATCGATGCTGGACTTGCCTATGTGACGGAGGATCGCAAGGAACTCGGCCTCCATCTGGGCGAGGACATCAAGAGGAACATCACGCTTTCCAACCTTCGCGGTGTATCGGTTTCGCAGGTGATCGACAGCATCAGGGAGCGGGTCGTGGCGTCGGATTACCGGCGCAAGATGCGCATACGCTGCTCCGGCGTCGATCAGGAGGCGTCCAAGCTTTCGGGCGGCAACCAGCAGAAGGTGGTTCTGTCGAAATGGCTGTTCACCTCGCCCGAGGTCCTCATTCTGGACGAGCCCACACGGGGGATCGATGTAGGGGCGAAATACGAGATCTACTGCATTATCCAGGAACTGGCGGATAGCGGTCACGGTGTCGTGGTCATTTCATCGGAGATGCCCGAGCTGCTCGGGATCTGTGACCGCATCTGCGTCATGAACGAAGGGCGTTTCGTCGGCGAATTCCCGCAGGCCGATGCGTCGCAGGAAAAAATCATGCGCGCGATCATGCAGAGCACGACGCGTGGCGATGCCTATGACGTGCCGGCGCAGCCCAGCAGCACGGAAGAGGCCGTCAATACGGCAGGACTGTCATCATGAGCACTCAAATATCGCCCACCGTGAACGGGATGCTGCAGGAGCCGAAAGGCGGCCTTCCCGATAAGACGCGCTCGATTGCCGATTTCCTGAAGAGCAACCTGCGCAGTTACGGGATGTTCCTGTCGCTGATCGCGATCATGGCTTTCTTCCAGATCGTTACGCATGGCACGCTGCTGCGACCGCTGAACCTGACCAATCTGGTTCTGCAGAACAGCTATATTGTCGTGATGGCGCTGGGCATGCTGCTGGTGATCGTCTCCGGGCATATCGATCTGTCGATCGGCTCGGCGGCAGGGTTCATCGGCGCGGTGGCCGCTGTTGCGATGGTGACGTATCATCTCAACTTCGTTGAGGCGACCATTGTCTGCCTGTTGATCGGTGGGGCCATCGGCGCGGCGCAGGGCTACTGGATCGCGTATTTCAAGATACCGTCCTTCATCGTGACGCTGGCGGGCATGCTGGTTTTCAAGGGCCTCGCCCTGGCCTTGCTCGGCGGCCAGTCCCTGGGGCCGTTCTCGCCGACGTTCCGGCAGCTATCATCGGGGTTTATCCCGGAATTCCTGCCGCATTCGGCACAGTATTACCCGACCTCCCTGGCGCTGGCGACGCTTGTGGCGGCGACCCTGGTTTTCACGGGATATCGTCGGCGTCACAACCAGTGGCGCAACGATATGGAAGTGGAGCCCCTGCCGCTGTTCATCGCCAAGAACGCGGCGATTTTCGGGATCATGGTGTATCTTGCCTTCCTGATGTCGTCCTATCGTGGGCTGCCGAATGTCCTGATTATCATGGCTGTCCTGATCGCGCTGTATGGTTTCGTCACCGAGCGGACGACGATCGGCCGTCAGATCTATGCCGTTGGCGGCAATGCGCGAGCGGCGAAGCTGTCCGGCGTCAAGACGGAACGGCTGACCTTCCTGACTTTCGTCAATATGGGTGTTCTGGCCGCTCTCGGCGGTCTGGTCTTCGCGGCTCGGTTGAACACGGCCAGCCCGAAAGCGGGACAGGGCTTCGAACTGGACGTGATCGCCGCCTGCTTCATCGGCGGCGCCTCGGCCTATGGCGGTGTCGGCAAGGTCAGCGGCGCGGTGATCGGCGCGCTGATTATGGGCGTGATGAACAACGGCATGTCGATCCTCGGCATCGGTATCGACTACCAGCAGGTTCTCAAGGGGCTCGTGCTCCTCGGAGCCGTGTGTATCGATGTCTATAACCAGCGCCGATGAGCCGGACCGCCGCCAGAGACAGCCGCGCGACATGATACGCACGGCGATTGTCGGCATGGGACAGATTGCCCGAACGCATCATGTCCCGGCCATCTTGCAGAATCCGGATTTTGCGCTGGTTGCCGTCGTCGATCCAGGCGCGGGGACGGTGCAGGACACCGGGGTGCGGTCCTTTCCGACATTCGGCGCCATGCTGGAGAGTGGTATCGGCGTCGATGCCGTGGCGATCTGCACGCCACCCCGGGTGCGTTATGCCATTGCGCGCACGGCCCTACAGCACGGCCTGCATGTGCTGCTGGAAAAGCCGCCGGCGCAGACGGTCGGCGAAGCCATCGACCTCGCGGCCTTTGCAGCGATGCGGAACAGGACGGTGTTCGGCGCGTGGCATGCGTATTTCAGCGCGGGCATTCCGGTCGCGCGCGAACTGATTGAGCGGCGCGGTATCCGTGACATCCAGATCGTATGGCGCGAGAACAGCGAGAAATGGCATCCCGGGACCGCATGGTTCTGGGAGGCTGGCGGGTATGGTGCGTTCGATGCCGGAATTAATGGCATTTCCCTGCTTCAGGCCATTCTGGCCCAGCGGATCATGTTCCGTGATGCCGAACTGTTTGTGCGTCCACGGCAGTTCGCGCCGGTCAGGGCGAACGTCAGGCTTGGATTGAGCGGCACCGACGTCGTGGCGACCGGGATGTTCGATTGCGGCTATCAGGGCCAGGACGAGACATGGGCGATTTCGTGCCTGCTGGGTGACGACACCGTGCTGGCGATCACGGATGGCGGGGCCTGCGTCCATCATGACGGGCACTGCATGGTATCCCCGCCATCCGGTCAGGCATCGACGCTCGATACGGAATATCCGGCGATCTATCGGCGTTTTGCCTCACTCGTCGCGGACGGGGTATCCGACCTCGATACGACGCCGCTTCAGATCGTCACCGATATCCTGGCCTTCGGGAAACGGATCGCGCAGGACGAGCCAGAGGCAGGGATTTTACAGGCCGGGCATCATGGATCGCCCGGCCCGGACGGTTCCTAGAGCGGTGCGCCGTGCCAGTCGATCGTCTCGACCGACGGGCGTAGCGGCGCTGTCAGTCTGGCGGGGCCATTCGACAGGAGCGGCGCGAGGTCGCGTGCCACCGGGCCGTAAGGTGCGCGCGTCGGCGGTGCGGTCAGCACGATATGGCGGATGCCGCAGGCGCGATAATCGTCGAGACGGCGCGCGATTTCGGCTGGCGTGCCGACCAGTGCAGCGGCTGCATCGGCTGCGGACAGCCCGCTGTTGACGAGCGTGTCCATGATGGCCCAGGCGTCCTGCGTGTCCTCCGCCATCACGATATCCAGCGCCACCGCTGCGGTTTCCTGCCGATCGACGATCTGCGACGGTAACTGGTTGTCGAGCCGGCGCAGGGTTTCGGCCATGCTGCCGTCGCAGGACAGGCGCGTCAGGCAGGCGTCATCCTGGATGTAGAGACGAATGGCGGGATAGGCGCTGCGCAGGGCATGCGTATGTTCGGCGTCGACCAACACGCTGCTGCCCGGTGGCAGCGCTGCGATACGGGCATTCAGTTCGGCATGGCTCATGCCGGTCATCGACCAGATCAGATGAAGATTCTTGCTGCTGGAAAAGGGTTCGAAAGGCGCAATGAACATGGTCTTCAACTTTCTACGCCGTCGTTTTCGTGACGTCGCGTGTGTGACAAGCGGTGTTCGCGCGGATTTCTTCCGTGCCGAACCCGGGTGAGGGCTCTATAAGAAGCGCCATGAGCATTCGGTTTCATAAGATGCAAGGGCTGGGGAATGATTTCGTCGTCATAGACGCGCGGAATCAGGCTTTTTTCGCTCTATTAAATTTTGTTGTCAGCGTCTGCGATCGTCGTCTCGGGGTCGGGTGCGATCAGTTCGTGCTGCTGGAGGCGCCGACGCTGCCGGGCGCGGATGTGCGAGTGCGTTTTTTCAACCCCGATGGGTCCGAGGCCGGGGCCTGCGGCAATGCCTCGCGCTGCGTGGCGGCCTTGCTTGGCAATGCGCCGGTCCTTCAGACGGCTGCGGGGCTTCTGCCAAGTTTCGTGACCCCGGATGGCGCGATCGGCGTGGATATGGGCGCACCGAAGCTGGACTGGCGCGATGTGCCGCTGGCCGGTGCGACGGATACGCTTTCGCTCCCCCTGCCGGGTGCGCCCGCCGCGTGTTCGATGGGCAATCCGCATGCGACGTTCTTCGATGGCGTGACAGATATCGAGCGTCTGGGTCCGCTGCTGGAGCATGATGCGCTCTTTCCCGAGCGCGCCAATATCGGCTTTGTGGAGCGTCGGTCGCGTGATGCCATCCGGCTGCGCGTCTGGGAGCGCGGCGCGGGGTTGACGCCCGCATGCGGGTCGGGCGCCTGTGCTGCTGTCGTCAACGGTGTGCGCAAGGGCTTGCTGGCGCGGCGATGCGCGGTGGAGATGGATGGCGGCAGCCTGTTCATCGAATGGCGCGAAGCGGATGGCCACGTGCTGATGACCGGACCGGCGACGCATGTTTTCGAAGGCATGTGGCCGACATGAGCGGCGCAGATGTCCTGACCTTCGGCTGTCGGCTCAACCTGCATGAGAGCGAGGCGATCGAGAACCACGCGCGGCATCTGAAGGATGTCGTGGTGGTCAACACCTGCGCCGTGACCGGCAGCGCCGAGCGGCAGGCCCGGCAGGCGATCCGGCGGGTGCACCGGGACCGGCCCGAGGCGCGGATCGTCGTGACGGGATGTGCGGCGCAGGTCGCGCCGGAGAAGTGGACGGCGCTGCCCGGCGTGGCGCGCGTGATGGGCAATGCGGAGAAAATGGCGGCGGCCAGTTGGCAGGAGGCCGCCTTGCGGGCGCCGCCCATGCCAGTTGCCGATATCATGACCGCGCCCATGCCGGCGACGCCGGTCGTGGAAAGCAGCGGCCATACGCGCGCCCTGCTTCAGGTGCAGCAGGGCTGCGATCATCGCTGCACGTTCTGCATCATCCCCTTCGGGCGCGGTCCTTCGCGCTCGGTGCCGGTGGGCGAGGCGATTGCGCGCGCTCAGGCGCTGGTGGCGGCGGGGCATCGGGAAATCGTGCTGACGGGCGTCGATATCGCCTCCTGGGGAACGGATCTGGCGGGGCGGCCGCAGCTCGGCGCATTGTGTCGTGCCTTGTTGCGCGCGGTGCCGGAACTGCCGCGCCTTCGCCTGTCATCCGTCGATCCGGCGGCTTTCGACGCGGAACTCTGGGCCGTGCTGGCGGACGAGCCGCGTTTCGCGCCGCATCTGCATCTGTCCTTGCAGGCGGCAAGCGATCTGGTGCTCAAGCGCATGAAGCGCCGCCACAGTCGGGCGCAGGCGGGCGAGCTGATCGAACGTGCGCGTCGCCTGCGCCCGGATATCGGCATCGGCGCGGATCTGATTGCCGGATTCCCGACCGAGACGGACGAGCAGGCGATGGAGACGCTGGATTTCGTGCGCGAACACCGCATTCCCTACCTGCACGTGTTTCCTTACAGCGAACGCCCCGGTACGCCGGCGGCAAGGATGCCGGCGGTGCCGAATGCCCGGCGGCAGGCGCGCGCGGCGGCCCTGCGCGCGGCGGGGCAGGCCAATCGTGCGGCGTTCTGGCAGGGGCTTGTCGGGCAGGAACTGGATGTTCTGATGGAGGGTGCCGAGCGGGGCCATTCCGCGCAATTCGCCGCCATACGTCTGGCGAACGGGCAGGCGCGGCGTGGCGAACGCCTGACCTTGCGCGCCGTGGCTCTTGACCCGGACGCGCTTGTGGCCGAGATCGCTTGAATGTCCGGATTTTTCTCACGTCTGAAACAGGGGCTGACGCGTTCGACGCAGAAGCTCAATGCCGCCCTCAATCATCGCCAGCTCGACGAGGCGGCGCTGGAGGATCTCGAAGATGCGCTGATCGGCGCGGATCTCGGTCCGGTTGTCGCCCAGCGGGTGATCGAGGGCTTTCGCGAATCGCGTTTTGGCAAGAATGTGACGACCGAGGAGATTCAGGAGGCGCTGGCCACCGAGATCTCACGCGTGTTGCAGCCGGTGGCGGTACCGTTCGAGCCGGACGGGCAGCACAAGCCGCACGTGGTGCTCGTTGTCGGCGTCAATGGCGTGGGCAAGACAACGACCATCGGCAAGATGTCCAAGTGGTTTCGCGATCAGGGCAAGTCCGTGATGATGGTGGCAGGCGATACGTTCCGCGCCGCCGCCGTCGAGCAGTTACAGGTCTGGGGCGAGCGCACCGGCGCGCCGGTTATTTCCGGCAAGCCGGGCGGCGATGCGGCCGGTCTGGCCTTCGAGGGCATCAAGCGGGCGAAAGAGGCGGGAACGGATCTGCTCTTCGTCGATACGGCCGGCCGCCTGCATAACAAGGGTGCGCTGATGGAGGAGCTGGCCAAGATCATCCGCGTCATGCGCAAGTTCGACGAGACGGCGCCGCATTCGGTGCTGCTGGTGCTGGATGCCACGACGGGCCAGAACGCCATGGAGCAGGTGCGCGTTTTCCGCGAACTGGTGAACGTCACCGGGCTGATCGTCACCAAGCTCGACGGCTCGGCGCGGGGTGGCATTGTCGTGGCGCTGGCGGAAGCGTTCAAGCTGCCGGTGCACATGGTCGGGGTCGGTGAAAAGGCGGAGGACCTGCGGGCATTCTCGGCGCAGGAATTTGCGCGCGGACTGGTGGGTGACTCGGGCAATCTGGCGGCCAGGCTGGTGGATGTTCCGCCAACCGAGGGCGCTTAGGTCCGGCGCTCCGTCAGGCAGACGAGAAAGGCGATGACCGGCGCGGCGCATCCCGCGACTGAGGCCATGGCCCAGCCGCGGCGCGCATAGGCCCAGCCGCCGATGGCGGAGCCAGCCGCGCCGCCGAGGAAGAAAATCGCCATATAAAGGCCGTTCAGGCGTGCGCGGTTTTCCGGCGGCAGGATGAACAGGGCGCGCTGCCCCAGAACGAGATTGGCGGTGACGCCGAAGTCGATCGCAACGCCGACCAGTCCCAGCACGAATACGAAGATGCTGTCCGGCGCGAACCAGGTGACGGCGAAGGCGAGGGCGACGATCGCCATGGCCACCAGCGTGGCGATGCGTGTCCAGCCACGATCGGCGACGCGCCCGGCGATAGGGGCTGAGATCGCCCCCGCGACGCCGACGAGCGCGAACAGTGCGATGCCGCCTTGCGACAGGCCGAAGTGCTGGGCAAGCAGAAGGGGGGAGACGGTCCAGAACAGGCTGAACGCGCCGAACAGGCAGGCATGGTAGAATGCGCGCCGTTGCAGGACGCGCGTATGCGCCAGAAGATGGGCCATCGATAGCAGCAGGCTGCCGTAATGATGATGCGTCTGCGGACGACGTTGCGGCAGGACGCGGTAAAGCATTGCGGCGGTCGCGGCCATGACGGCAGCCGACAGGAAGAAGATCGTGCGCCAGGACGCCAGTTCCGCGACGAGACTGGCGACGGGCCGGGCCATCATGATGCCGAACATCAGGCCGCTCATCACGTTGCCCACTGCGCGGCCACGTTGCGCCGGCGGGGCGAGATGCGCGGCGAAGGGCACCAGTATCTGCACGGCGACGGAAAACAGGCCGATCCCGCTGATGGCCAGCATGAACGGTGCCGCGTGGTATGACAGGCCGATCATCAGGGAGGCCGCAGCCGCCAGAACGGTCAGCGTCACGATCAGCCGGCGGTTTTCGAGCAGGTCCGCCAGTGGCACGATCAGCAACAGGCCGAGGCAGTAGCCGAGTTGCGTGACGGTGACGATGAGGCCCGAGAGGCTGGGCGGCAATGCCAGCGCGCGGCCGATCGGCCCGACCAGGGGCTGGGCGTAATAAAGATTGGCCACGATCATCCCGCAGGCCGCGGCGATCATCAATGTCAGGCCGGAGGTCAGGGCGCTGCTTTCATCCCGCTCAACCTCGGGCATCGGGGTTGCCTGACAGGGATTGTCCGCGTTCTCCATAATGCGCGGCGATCAGCGGGAATCCGCCGTCCGGTGACGGCGCTTGACGTCCTGCCACAGGTTTTCGAGCGTATTCAGGTCCTGATCGGCCAGTGCTTCCCCGCGTTGCGCCAGAAGTGCCTCCATATCGTTGAAGCGGCGGGCGAACTTGTCATTGGCGCGGCGCAGGCAGGCTTCCGGATCGAGCTTGAGCTTGCGTGCGAGATTGGCCACGGTGAACAGGACATCGCCGATTTCGTCCTCCAGCCGGTCGGCGTCCGCGACATCGAGTTCGGCTTTGACCTCCGCCAGTTCCTCGCCGATCTTGTCCAGCGCCTCGACCGCCGTGCCCCAGTCGAAACCGACGCGTGCCGCGCGTGCGCTCAGCTTTCCGGCTCTGGTGAGCGCGGGGAGATGACGGGGGATGCCGGCCAGGGCGCCATATTCGGCACGTCCGGCGCGCTCCTGCGCCTTGTTGCGTTCCCAAAGATCGGCGTCCAGTGTGGCATCGCCGAAGACATGCGGATGGCGACGGATCATCTTGTCGGCGATGGATTTCGCGACCGTGGCGAAATCGAAGCGCCCGTCTTCCTCGCCGATGCGTGCCTGATAGACGACCTGCAGGAGCAGATCACCCAGTTCGTCGGGCAGGGCGACCCAGTCCTGCTGCGCGATGGCGTCCATGACCTCATAGGCTTCTTCGATCGCATAGGGGGCGATGGTCGCGTGTGTCTGGACCTTGTCCCAGGGGCAGCCTGTTTCGGGGTCGCGCAGGCGCGCCATAACATCGAGAAGACGATCGAGTTCCCGGGCGGCGCTGGAGTTGGAATCGGTCATGGAAGATCTTTCTTCACGCGTTGACGCCGCAGGACGTAGAGCGCGACGAATAGCACAACGCTCCCAAGGCTCGAAAAAACCGTGCTGCGCTGGCTTGGCTGGAACGCCATCGTGACGATGATGGCGGCGATGGCCAGAACGATCAGAATGTTCGGGAGCGGCCCGAATGGCAGGGTGAAAGCGGGGTTCGAGGGATCGCTGCGCCGCATGGTCCAGTGGGCGGAGACGATGAGCGCATAGACCAGAAGGATGACCGCGCCGGTCGCGCTCAACAGGAAGGCGAAGATGATCCCCGGCGACAGGATGGAACTGAAGGCCACCGCGAGACCGATCGCGCTGGCCGCCAGAACGGCGCGCTGCGGCACGGCGCGGCGGTTCGTGACGGTGAAAGCGCGCGGCGCATCCCCCTTTTCCGCCAGTCCGAACAGGGTGCGTGACGTGATGTAGAGGCTGGAGTTCAGGCAGGACACGACGGCGCTGAACACGACGATGCTGACGGCGAGCGTCGCGCCCGGCACGCCGAGTGCCTGCATGACGGTCACGAAGGGAGACAGGCCAGGCCGAACGGTCGTCCATGGGACGATGGTGAGAATGAACGCGATCGCGAGAAGGTAGAAGAGGGTCAGCCGTAGCCCGATGCGCCGCGTGATCCTGGCAAGGTTATCGCGCGCGTTCTCGGACTCGGCCGCGGCGACTGTGGCGGATTCGGAGCCGATCATCGAGAACAGGACGGTGGGCACGGCGGCGATCGCGGCACCCCATCCATGCGGTAACGGGCCATGGGCGGCGGTGAGGTTGGCGATTGGAGAGAATGCAGGTCCGATCAGGTGTGTCAGGGCTGTCACGCCGAGTGCGGCGAAGGCGAGGAGGCTGAACACCTTGATGGAGGACAGCCAGAATTCGCATTCGCCGAACAGATCGACGGAGATGACGTTGACCAGATTGACGGCGACGATCAGCAGGGGTGCGAGCAGCCAGACGGGCAGTGCGATCCAGTCCTGCACGATGACCGCGCCGGCGATCGCTTCCGCGCCGACCGCGACGACCCAGAACAGGCAATAGAGCCATCCGGCAAGAAAGGCCGCGCCGCCGCCATGGGCTGCGCGTATGCAGTCCACGAACGTGCCGATGCCGGGGCGGAACAGCAGCATCTCGCCGAGCATGCGCATGACCAGCACGACGAGCAGGCCCGTCGCGACATAGGTCAGCAGAACGGCGGGACCGGCGCTGGCGATGGCGGCGGAACTGCCGACGAACAGCCCGGCGCCGATCACGCCGCCAAGGGCGATCATCGCGATATGGCGGTCCTTGAGCTTGCCGCCGACGATGAGCGGTGAATCGACGGTTGCCGTCTTGGACGTTGTCCGGGGTGTCGTATATGTGTCCATGAGCACGGGATCAGACACGCCGACGGCGTTTTCGTCCAGTGTGGAACGTTTAAAAAGGGAAACGACGCGTCATGGCACGCATCTTTATCGACGGTGAAGCGGGAACCACGGGCCTCGGCATTCGCGAGCGCCTGCGCGATTTGCCGGTCGAGGTGCTGTCGATCGATCCGGCGCGTCGCAAGGATCCAGCGGCACGGGCCGCCCTCATGGCGGAAGCGGATGTAGCGGTGCTGTGCCTGCCTGACGATGCCGCGCGCGAGGTTGCGGCCCTGGCGGCGGATATGGCGGATGTGCGTCTGCTGGATGCCAGTACGGCGCACCGCCTGACGGAAGGGTGGGTCTATGGCCTGCCGGAACTAGAGGAAGGGCAGGACGCGCGGATTGCGCGCGCGCGTTTCGTGGCCAATCCCGGATGCTATCCGACCGGCGCGATCGCGCTGTTGCGTCCGCTGGTGATGGCGGGTCTCCTTCCGTCAGATCATCCTGTTTCGATCAACGCGGTCAGCGGCTACAGCGGCGGCGGTCGTCAGGAGATCGAGGCGCATGAGGCCGAGGGCGGGCCGGCATTCGAGCTGTATGGGCTGACGCTCAAGCATAAGCATGTGCCGGAGATCCAGCAGTATGGCGGCCTGTCACGTCGACCGATCTTCGTGCCGTCGATCGGGCATTTCGCGCAGGGCATGATCGTGTCCATCCCGTTGCACCTTGATGAACTGCCGGGGCGGCCGACGATCGGCGATGTCACGGATGCCCTGCGCACTGCGTATGTCGGCCGCGATCGTATACAGGTCGTGGCGCAGGATGGTCCGCGTCTCGATACGGCGGGCTTGGCCGGTTCGGATGCGATGGAGATCAGCGTGCATGGCACGGACGCCCATCCGCATGTGTTGTTGACGGCGCGGCTGGATAATCTCGGCAAGGGAGCCTCCGGGGCGGCGATCCAGAACCTGCGTCTGATGCTGGGAATCTGACGCCTGCGAGGCGATCAGTGCGTGATGAGATGAACCGTGATCGCCCCGCCGGCGGGGGTGACGGCGATATCGGCCTGATCGAAATCCGGCGGCCCGAAACGCAGCTTCGGGTCGCGTGAGAAGCCAAGCGGCTCCTGTGGCATGCCGATGAAGCTGCGGTCGAGTTTTCGGTTGCCGTTGCGATCCTGAAAAGCCTGGAGGGCGTAGGTGCCGGGCGCCACATCGTTCAGGGCGAGCTGGACCGAGCCTGAACGCGCGGGTGTCTGCGCCGTGTATTGGCATGTCGGACGCAGGAAGTCGGCGTGCGAGCACAATGCGATCCGGATATTGCCCTGCGCATCGGGGATGTTGTCGATCGTCACGTTCAGTGTTGCAGCTCCGGCTGTGCCGGCGATGGCGATCAGTGCGAGACCGAGGATGCGTTTCATGGTGAAGGTCCTTCCGAATAGGCACGCCCGCGCCATTCCACCGGCCGCCCGAGCAGTTTCCCGATGAAACTCTGCCATTGCACGATCAGCAGCAGCCCGACGCCGAGCGGGCTGGCCAGGACAGTGGCGAAGCCCTGGCGAAAGCGCAGGGCGATGAGGGAGCGAAAGAGGATGCTGGCGAGCCGTGCCAGCGTGACCGGCCTGGATGCGGGAAGCAGAAACGGCAGGACGTGGCCAGCCCCGAGCAATATCGTCCAGACCGGCAGGCCGCGCGGTGTCGCCATGCCTTCGGTCGCGTTTTTGGTCAGGCCGGACCAGACGTCGCGGTTGCGGCGATACATGCGACAGGAGGCGACGGGCGTTGCGTCGGTGAGGGCTGTGCGAAAGCCGTTCCGGCGGAAAGCGCGGGCCAGGGCGATGCCATCATGCAGACGGCTGCGGATTGCTCCATGGCCACCGATGGCCTGATAGGCGTCGGCCCGGACCATCACCAGTTGGCCGCAGGCGGTGGCGAAGCCGGGTACTGTCTTGCGGTCGAGGATAAGTGGCAGATAGCCAAGCAGGAGAACGTTAATGAGTGGCAGCAGGAGCCATTCCAGCGCACCCACCGTGATCTGGCGCGGCACGCCGCTGAGCATGGCGAGGGAAGGTTCGCGGCGCACTCGCTCGGCCAGCCGTGCCACGCCGTCCGGCTGGATGCGCACATCGGCGTCCAGGAACAGAAGGAGTTCGTAGCGGGCGGCAGCGGCGAGTTGGGCGCTGGCGTGGTTCTTGCCGGTCCAGCCGGTCGGCAGGGGTGCCGAGTCGATGACACGCAGGCGGGGATCGGCGATCGCGCGGGCGATCGCGCCGGTTCCATCGGTCGAATGGTCGTCCAGCACGACGATTTCGAACGGGATGTCACGCGTGGCGAGCGCGGCGCCCAGGGCGCCGGTGATATTCGCGGCTTCGTTGCGCGCCGGGATGAGGAGCGAGACACGACATGTCGTGTTGGTGCGCGGCAGGGGCGGCGCGCGCAGGAGACGCAGGTTGATGGCGGACATGGCCAGTGGCAGCAGCGCCGATGCCAGTGTCAGTTTTTCGAGGAAGCGTCTCATGCTTCGTGACGGGCGTTGAAACGCCGTCCGTGCCCCCAGGCATGCACACGGCGGATCGTGTCGTAAACGCCGCCCACGCCGGCGCGCCCGGTCGCGAGGGTCGTGAAACGCGCCGGATCGCGTGTCTGCGCGTCAGTGGCGAGGCGGTCCATGGTGTCGGTCAAGGCATTGCTCAGCGTTGCAAGAGTGATGGCGGGACGTGCGTCTGGCGCCGTTGTGAAGGCATCACCGAAACGCAGCAGGATTTCCGGGCGGCTTTCCGTCCAGAACGGATATTCGATGGCAAGGGGAAGAATCCGGACGCCCGGATGCTGACGGGCGAGATGTGCAACCCCGCTCTGCAAGACGATGGGCCGGAGACGCGGATCGACGAACCGGCCTTGCGCCGTGATCCAGAGGACGTGCCCGTTCGCCAGAAGCCGACGCGCGCGGCGCAGAAAGACGCGAAGCGTTGCGGGGTCCGTGGCGTCGAGCGGAATGAGGCCCGCGCGTTCGAGAAGTGGGTAACGCTTCAACGCCTGCGCGTCGATCGGACCGTATCCATGCCGAGGGTGGAACAGACGATGTTGCAGGGCGGCGAAAACAGCGGGGTCCCACCACGAGGAATGATTGGCGCAGACGATCAGAGGTCCGTTTTCAACGGCACGGGGCAGGGCGCCGGAAAGACGGATGGCATTGAACTGTCGTGCGATGCCATGGCGCATGGCGCGGCCCACAAGGGCCGCGACGATGGGATGCCGGTCCGTCATGCCTGGATGCGCTTGCCTGCGTTGACGGCCGGGAGATCATGGTCCGCGCAATCCGCGGCGATCC
Organism: Neoasaia chiangmaiensis; assembly: GCF_002005465.1. Lineage (NCBI taxonomy): Bacteria > Pseudomonadati > Pseudomonadota > Alphaproteobacteria > Acetobacterales > Acetobacteraceae > Neoasaia > Neoasaia chiangmaiensis. Next base: position 2,685,762 of record NZ_CP014691.1, read on the forward strand.
AGCCGGACATCAGCGCCATCGGCATGCCGGCACCGGGATGCGCCGCACCGCCGGCGAGATACAGGCCGTCGAGTTCACGCGCGCGATTGGCGGGCTTGAACGCACCGTTAAGGCGACCGTGACTGGCGAGGCCGTAGATCGCCCCGCGAAGGGGTGAGTAACGGTTGTGGATGTCCAGCGGCGTCAGATGATGTTCGACGCGGATACGCGCCTCGATATCGGTGAGGCCGGCGCAGCGCTTCAGCTTGTCGAGTATGACCTGTCGATAATGGGGGAACATCTCGTGCCAGTTCTGGCCGCGCCGGATATAGGGCGTGTGGACCAGCACATACAGCGCCTCGCCACCGGGGGGCGCGACGGCGGGGTCGGTCCGTGCGGGGGCGGCGAGATAGCATGTCGGGTCCTCCGCCGGGACGCCGCGTTTGTAGATCGCGTCGAATTCCTCCTCCGGATTTCCGGAGAAGACGAAATCGTGATGCGCCAGATGGTCGTAGGCACGATCGAGGCCGAGATAAAGCACGACGCCGGAACAGGCGGGGCGACGGCGGCCCCATTGCCGTTCGAAACGCCGGGTGTCGACGCCCTCGACCAGTTCACGCATGGTGCGCACGCTGTCCATGTTCGAGACGACGGCCCTGGCGGGGATGATCTCCCCATGGGTGGTTTCGATACCGGTGGCGCGACCGTGCTGTTGCAGGATACGTTTGATGCGCGTGCCGGGACGGAAGACGACGCCGAGTTCACGGGCGAGATCGACAAGAGCTTTCGGAACGGCGCGGGTGCCGCCCATCGGATACCAGACGCCGTCGTTGACCTGCATATGCGCGATGCCCGTCAGCACGGCCGGGGCCTGTAGCGGGTTGGACCCGACGTATTGCGTGAAATGATCGAGCATTTGCACCGTGCGCCTGTCGCGAATGCGGCGGCGAATTTCCCGACCCAATGTTGAATCCATGCGCAATGCCAGCACGTCGCGCAGCGTGGCGGCGTTGAAGGTGGTGCCGAGATCGAGCGTATCCATCACGCCGCCCACGGATTTCCAGAAGAAGAACCGCTCGGAAATCTCATGGAGTTTCTGGCTTGCGGCGATGAGATTGCGGTATCCGTCGCCGTCTCCCGTGCATAGTTCGTCAAGGCGTCGTACCATCGCGTCGATGTCGTCGCAGAGGTCGATCCGGGTGCCGTCCTCGAAGAAGCAGCGCCATTGCGGGTCGAGGCGTCGCAGGTCGAGCCGATCCGCCATTTTCACGTCCGCCTCGCCGAAGATGCGTTCGAGCACGCGCGGGACAGTCAGGATTGTCGGTCCCATGTCGAACCGATACCCGCTAGATCGCCATTCCGCAGCCTTGCCGCCCAGCCAGTCATTGGCCTCGCAAACCGTGACGGCGTGACCGCGCGCGGCCAGTGTGCAGGCGGCGGCGAGACCGCCGAGTCCCGCGCCGATCACGACGATGGGTGAGGCGGCGTCAGGCGATGTCATGAGCGGGATATCTTTTCGGTGAGAAAGAAGGTCTGTCCTGACGGACCGGTCTTGGCGAGAGGTCGTCGATCAGCAGATCGCTGCTGATCCGCGCGCCTTCGAAGATGACGGGCAAGCCGCTGCCGGGATGCGTGCCGCCGCCCACGAGATAGACGCCGGGAATGTCCTCGAAGCGGTTATGGGGCCGATAATGCAGCATCTGGCCGAGGTTGTGGGCGAGGTTGAACACCGCGCCACGGTGAACGTCGAAATCCGACTCCCAATCCGCGGGGGTGACGATCTTCTCGAAGCGGATACGGGACTCCACATCGCCGAAACCCGCATCCTTCAGGCGGGCGAGGGCGATACGTCGGGCCGCGTCACGGGTGGCGTCGTTCCACGCAAGACCGCCTTCGCGCAGGTTGCCGACGGGCATAAGCACATACAGCGTGGAATGGCCGGGCGGTGCCTGGGTCGGGTCGGTCACGCAGGCGTTCTGCACATAGAGCGATGCGCGGTCCGAGAGGATGCGACCGGCTTCGATATCGGCGAAATTGCGGTCGTAATCACTGGACAGGAAGATCGTGTGATGGCCACGATCCGGGGGTGGCCCCTCCAGCCCCAGATACATCATGAATGTCGAGCAGGAATATTTCTTGCGGGCCAGGTTGCGGTCTGTCCAGCGTTTGCGGGCGCTGTCGGGTGTCAGTTTCGTCATGGCGCGTGCGAAGTCCGCGTTCATGACGACAGCATCCGCCGGCTCCATGCCGCGATCCGTGACAACGCCCCGGGCCCGGCCGCGCTCGAGATGCAGGGAGCGGATGGGCGTGTCGAACTGAAACGTCACGCCGAAGCGCCTTGCCGCCCGCATCATGGCGTCCATGACGGCTTTCGTGCCGCCGATCGGATGAAATATGCCGAATTCATGCTCCATGAAGCTCAGGATCGTGAACAGGCTGGGACAACGATAGGGCGACATCCCGAGATATTTGCTCTGGAAGGAGAAAGCCAGACGCGTGCGGGGATTGCGAAAGTGGCGCGCGAGATCGCGATCGACGGACCGGCGCGGACGCAGAAGCGGCAGGGCCTTCAGCATGTCGCCCCGGAAGACATCGCGCAGACCGTTGAACGGTCGTTGCAGGACCGGGGAAAAAGCAGCGAATTTCCGGCGGTTCTCCGCAAGGAAATCGGGTACGGCGCTGGCATCGACGGGATCGATCTTGCTGATCTCGCAATGCAGGCTTTCGGGATCGCGACTCAGCCGCAGGCTGGGACCGTCCTCGAATGACAGATCATAGAGGTCGTCCAGACGCCTGAATGTCACTTCCCGATCCAGATCAAGGCCGCACCGTTCGAACAGCGCGCGCAGGATCTGTGGGTAGAGGAAGAAGGTAGGGCCGATATCGAAACGATAGCCGTCGGCCTCGATGGCACTGGAACGCCCCCCGACATCGCCGTGCCGTTCATAGACCGTGACATCCGCGCCGGCATGACCGAGCATCATGGCGGCGGCGAGGCCACCTGGTCCGGCACCGACGATGGCGATACGACGCGATGCCAGCGGCCTCATGCCCATGCCCTCATTGCTGGAAATACCGATAGTCGCCTGGCAGCATCATGGTGAGCGAGATCCGCATGCTTTATTCTTCTTGATTTTATTGGAGCGATTTTTTCGCTCTTCATGCGGATCGAACGATTTGCCCTGTTAAAAGTTTTCTTCACAAAAAAAACAGGGCAGGCGTACGGACGGCATGACGGATATTGATGAGGTACTGCATTTTTCCGTTGGAAAACTGCGAGCGGCGTCGAGCGACTGGGCCTCGACGGCGATGGTCAATCGTATTGCTGTGCTGCGGCGTTTCCGGCGCCTGTTGCACGCGCGCCTGTACCAGGTCGCGCGGTTGTATCCGAGCCGTCCCGCTGTGGAGACGGTGACGGCGGAATTATTGCCGCTATCGGCGGCGTGCGCCTTTCTGGTGCGTGAAGCCGCGAAGGTCCTGATGTCCCGCTCGATCGGGTGGCGTGGCAGGCCGCTCTGGCTGATGGGGACATCGGCCGTTGTCGAGCGTCGGCCTTACGGGGCCGTGCTCGTTCTGGGGCCGGGAAATTATCCGCTGATGTTGCCCGGCGTACAGATTCTGCAGGCATTGGTCGCAGGCAACGCGGTGGCGTTCAAGCCCGCGCCGGGTGGGGAGGCGGTAGCGTCCTTTCTGGTCGCGCTGCTGCGGGAAGCGGGGTTGCCGGAAGGGCTGGTGGATATTCTGCCGGTCGATGCCGGCGAGGCGGCGATCGCCGCCGGATATGACCTGATCGTCCTGACAGGCTCGGCGTCGACCGGTCGTGCGGTGGCCAGGGCGGCCGCGGCGACGCTGACACCCACGATCATGGAATTGTCGGGGTCCGACGCGGTATTCGTGATGGCGGATGCGGATCTGGCCCATATTGCGCGATCGCTTGCCTTCGGCGCGCGGCTGAATGCGGGCGCGACGTGCATCGGGCCGCATCGCGTTTTCGTTCTTCGAGGCGACGTGTCGCAACTGCGGGCTCATCTGCAACGTGCTTTGCGCAAGGGGCGGGGACGGAGGGTGCACGGTCGCGCCCTCGCGGCGCGCGAGGCGTTCCTTCAGGGCCTGCCGGATATGGGGATGGTGGAGACCATCGGCGGCGTGACACTATTCGACGTGCCGCCAGAAAGCGTGCGGGCGCTCGACGAGGACATTTTCGCGCCGTGGATGGCTCTGATTGCGGTGGATTCGATGGAAGAGGCGTTACGGCTGAATGCCGGGTGCCCTTATGCGCTGGGCGCCAGCGTGTTCGGGCCCGAGGCAGCGGCGCGAGCATTGGCGTCGCGGCTGCCCGTGGGCTCCATCTGCATCAACGACGTCATCGTGCCGACGGCGGATCCGCGTCTGCCCTTCGGCGGTGCGCGACGGAGCGGCTATGGCGTGACGCGGGGACGCGAGGGATTGCTGGCGATGACGCGGCCGGTGGCGGTGTCCACACGACGCGGCTGGGCCTTCCATCTGTGGGGTTAGCTTGCGGCTCGAGGGGAATGGCAGCCGTCGAAACGCCCGCATCCCTGTCAGGCATTCATGCCGGCTGGCCGTTCAGATGCCGTCTGGTTCCCGCAGGATCGCGGACGGTCGCCGCTGTTTCATCCAGATAATCCGGGCCTAGCGGCACCTTGCCGTGGCCGCCGGGGATGTCGAGCACGTAGGTCGGCCAGGCGAGGCCGGTGACGCGCCCGCGCAGGTTGGCCAGCAGGGCGCGCCCTTCCGCGATGGGAACGTGAAAGGATGCGGTCCCCGGCGCCGGGTCGAGTTGATGCAGGTAGTAAGGTTTGACGCGCGCGCTCACCATGGCGCGCAGGAGTGCCTCCAGCGCATCGGGCGTGTCGTTGACGCCGCGCAGCAACACGGATTGGCCGAGCACCGGGATGGCCCTTGCCTGCACGGCACGGATGGCGTGGCGGGCTTCGGGGGAAAATTCGCGAGCGTGGTTGGCGTGCATGACGAGCCACATCGCGCGATCGGTTTCCATGGCGTCCAGGAGTGCCGGCGTCATGCGCTCCGGGGCGGCGACGGGAACGCGCGTATGGATGCGGATCGTCTCGATATGCGCGATGTCGGACAACGCGCGCATGATCGCGCCGAGGCGACGGGGGCTGAGCATCAGCGGGTCGCCGCCGGTCAGGATGACTTCGCGGATGGCGGGATTGTCGCGCAGCCAGGCATAGGCCGTCTCAAGCTGATCGTCGGTCAGGAGGCCGCCGTCGGGGCCGACATGTTCGCGCCGGAAACAGAAGCGACAATAGAGCGGACAGATCAGCAGTGGTTTGAGCAGGGCACGGTCAGCGTAGCGATGGACGATGCCGGGCACGGGCGACAGGGCATCGTCGCCGATCGGGTCGGCTTGCTCATGAGGAGCGATATCGAGTTCCGACAGGGCCGGGATCACCTGACGGCCGATCGGATCATCCGGGGACTCGATCAGGGCCTGGAAGGCGGGGGGAATGGCCGTCGCGTATCGTTCGGCCACGGCTTCGAGCGCCGGGCCTTCTTCCGGGCGTGCGAGGCCCGCGGCGATGAGTTCGCGCACGTGGCGCAACGTGGCGCCTGTCTTCAGGGGGTTGACCATGGCCGTCATGCGCTGGCTCTACTGCAAGCCGAACGCCTTTCGCAACCGATGAGCTTCCAGATGACCGATATCGCCCGCATTGCCGAGCGCCTGCCGCTCCTGCGCCGTCGTGCCGAATTGCTGCGCGGCGTGCGTGGCTTCTTCGATGCGCGTGGTTACGTGGAGGTTGAAACGCCCTATGCGGTGCCCACGCCCGGGGAGGAGGTGCATCTCCGCTGTTTCAGGACAACGCTGGAGCAGCCGGACGGCACGCAAGAGGCTCGTTTTCTGCATACCAGTCCGGAATTCGCGATGAAGCGGATCGTGGCGGCGACGGGTTTGCCGGTGTTCCAGTTGGCGCGCGTCTGGCGCAACGGCGAAAGAAGCGCATTGCATGCGCCGGAATTCACCATGCTGGAATGGTATCGGCCGGGAGCAGACCTGACCGGACTGATGGACGAGACGGAAGCGCTGCTGCGCGCCATCCTGCCGCCGACGCTGTTGCGGGCCGATGGCGGGATCGCGCTGGATGGACCGTTCGAGCGCCTGACGGTAGCGGAGGCGTTCACGCGCTATGTGGGCGTGGATCTTCTGGCAATCGGCGACGATGCGGGGGCGCTGGCGGAAGCCGCGGGCACGACGTTGCGCTGTGACGAGACATGGGAGGACCTGTTCTTTCGGCTGCTGCTCGAACGGGTGGAGCCAGCGATCGGGCGGACACGACCGACGTTCCTGACGCATTGGCCGGCGGCGCAGGCCGCCCTGGCGCGACGCGATCCGGCCGATCCGCGCGTGGCGCTGCGGTTCGAACTGTATGCCGGCGGAATCGAACTGGTCAATGCGTTCGAGGAGTTGACCGACCCGGTCGAACAGCGCGCGCGCTTCGAGGCCGATCGTGCGCGCCGCATCGCGTTATATCCGGATCAGAACTGGTTGATGGATGAAACGTTCCTTGAGGAACTGGCGAATATGCCTCCCTGTAGCGGTATTGCGATGGGCTTCGATCGGGTGGCAATGCTCGCCGTTGGCGCCTCTCGGTTGTATGACATAATGTGGCTGAGTTAAAGCTTTGGTAACAAGCGCAGGTTTTAGACTTGTAACGCGTCGAAGCCGCGTAAAATTGGCAGGAACTTGGTGTCGGGCCCGGCAGGCGGGCCTTATCCGGGAAGGATAAATAAGAACATGAAACGGGTAGCCTTTCTTCCCTTCGCGGCGCTCCTGGCGCTTACGGCCTGCGACGTACCGACGGTCCAGCAGAAACAGGTGCTGAATTCCATGATCGGCCAGACCGATGTCGACGTGATCCGCAAGTTTGGCGTGCCTTCACGCAGCTATCAGGCCAGCGGCCATAACTTCCTCGCCTATATCGACAACGAGACCCAGTACTCGCCGGGCGGCGGTGGCTGGGGCTGGGGCTGGGGCGGTGGCCCATGGGGCGGCGGCTGGGGTGGCGGCTGGGGTGGCTGGGGAGGCGGCGGTTGGGGCGGCTGGGGTGGTGGCTGGGGCGGCGGCTTTCCGTCGACCTACTATAACACCACCTGCCAGACGACCTTCGAACTCGTAAATACGCGCGTGATCGGCTGGACCATGCGCGGAGACGGGTGCTGATCGTCTCGATTTGCGCTAGGGTCATGTGCGGTCCGACGATTCCGTCGCTGGATTCGCCATGACCAACGCAAAAGGGACCGGGATGACGAGACGGATTGGAACGGCGCGGCGTGGCCACCGACGCTTTGGCTGTATTGCCGTTTCGCTTCTGGGACTCACGGCTTGCGAGAGTGGTGCGCGCCAGGATCCGTTTCTGATTCATCCGGGCACGCATTCGGACATCATGCCGGTCGTTGGCGTCCAGCACAGTAATGCAACGGTTGCCAATGGGATCGTGACCTCGCCGGTCGCCTATCAGTCACCGACGGCGATGTCCTATGCGGATCGTCCGCTCAGTGAAAATCTCGCGGGTTCGCTGGAAGTTGCGGATTACACCCGCGCCCTGAACCTCACCAAGCTGATGGCGCCTCTGCGTCGTGCCGGGCCGTATACCGTTTTCGCCATCCCGAATGCTCCGCTGGAACAATATGTGGGTCAGACGACAGGCGGCATCGAGGCTGCTGTGCAGACACCGCGCGTGAGGCAGCTGCTCGCCTATACGATCGTGAAGGGGGCCTGGGATCAACGTCGCCTGCGGCGCGTCATGGCGCGGCATCATGCCGACTCCATTGGTCTCAAGACGGTGGGCGGTGCGACGCTGACCGTGCGGATCGAGCCCGGCAGCGGACAACTGGTCCTCAACAACGGTGCGGGACAGGTGAACCGGCTCTGGTTGACCGGCGTGCCGCAATCCAACGGTGTGCTCTACTTCACACAGGGTGCATTGCCGCCGGCTGGCCCCGGCTGACCGAAGCGGACGTCAGTGACTGGCGTCCGTCGCCATGGTCAGGGCTGCCGGGCCATGTCGTGGATCGATCTCGAAGGCCAGGAAATCCACGCCGGCGGCCTGCATGCGTGTCGCATCGTCGATGTTCTTCAGGTTTTCGGCGACGATCGGCAACTCCATGACCTGCGACCACCACTGGGCGATCTCTGCCGCATCGGGTGAAAGTGCAATATAGTCCGCACCGGCTTCTCCGGCCTGCATCGCCTCGTCCCGGCTTGCACCGCAGGCAATGCCGAGTTGCAGATCGGGTCCAAGTGCGGCGCGTGCCGTATCTCGTAGCGACGAACCCACTGAAATATGCACGCCGTCGCAATCCTCTCGCCGCGCCAGTTCCGGCAGATCGGTCAGCATCAGGGCAATATCGCGCTGGCGCGTGAGGGGACGAATGGCCGCGATGCAGTCTCGCACGCGTGCCGGATCGGTGGCGGCAATCCGCAGGGCGACCGGAGCGGCGTTGTCGAGTGCCTGCGTCATGAACGGAAGGTCCGTATGCGGATCGAAATCCGGGGACAGGACCAGATAGATATCGCAGGCGGGCATGAGGTGTCTCGTCAGATGTTGGACGCGGGCGTCCGAAGATAGGTTTCAAGGCGTTGACGCTGATACGCGTCATAAGGCGCCAGACCAAGCACGAAAGCGCGTGGCCGATGGTCCAGGACGATCCCATGGCATGTTCCCGCCAGTGCACGCAGGCCGCGCGCCTGGGACGGAAGGCCTGTGAAGACGACGAAGCGCTGGCCCTGGCGCAAGGCAAGTGCTGCGATGCCCGCTGCCGGTCCGCAATCGAGAATGGAAGGTGCGGACGTGTCCGCCGTGAAGGCGCGCCACCAGGGAGCGCCAAGCGCGCTGGCGGCGCCGGGCGCGGAGATGATGGCATAGGGCTGCGCGGTCGCCATGCCTTTCAGAAGCGAGAGTGCCTCTGGCGTCATGACTTCGACGATATGTGCCGGAAGCCGGGTGATGGGCTGTGGACTGTCGATCGGGATCATGCTTGACGTCGGATGGGGAACGGGGCTTCCTGAGCGCGTTATCGATCTATTGTATTGAAGGGGCGGTCATTGGACCAGCAGAACGAGGCGACGGCGACGTCCAGCGATCCGGCCGACCGGCTTGAAAGTGCGTTGAACCGCATCGCGTATGCCCTGGATCGTCGTGCGGCGGAAACGGAGCAGCCGGATCTGCAAACGCTGGCCGCCAATATCGATGCGCTGCGCGCGCGGGTTCGCGATGCGCTGGCTGCCGACGAATCGACGGCCGAGGAGGATTGAACATGGCGCAGGTTTCCGTCCGGTTGAATGGCTATGTTTATTCCGTCGGTTGCCGCGATGGCGAGGAGCAGCATCTGCTCGCCATGGCCGCGCAGGTGGAGCGTCGTATCGAACGTGTGCGCGCGTTGGGATCGCAGAGCGGTGAGTCCCGTATGCTGGTGTTGGCGGCGTTGCTGATGGCGGATGAGATACACGATCTTTCCGACGCCAAACTGCCCTCCGGTGCGACCGAGACCCTGGCGCGTGCGGAGCAGGCGGTTCGTGAGAACGATCGCCGCCGCGATCAACTTGCCTTGCTGGTTGAGCGTGCCGAGGGCATTGCGAATGAGCTTGAGGCGTCCTAAGTAGCATTGTGGAACTGCCCGGTGCGTTTAGGCAACTCAACCCCTGGGCCGATAAGCACTTCCTTAGGGAGCTGGCTCTGTCGTGGCCCTGGTCACGTTACCCGGCGCCCACCTGCGTGAGCAGGTCCGGGAGGGCTGAAAGACCGACGGCCATGGTGGTTCCACACGATATCGATCAACGGAAGCGTCTTCTACGCAAGCAGATGCGTGAGGCGCGCCTTCAGCGCGACGTTGGCGCCGAGGCGGCGGAAGGACTTCGCGCCAATCTTCTTCGGGCAATCCATGCCTATCCGCATGGACGCGTCGGTTGTGTCTGGCCGTTGCCGGGCGAAGCCGACTTACGGCCCTTATGTCATGAACTGGTCCGTCAGGGGCGGGACGTGCTGCTACCTGAAACGACGGTGCGGGGAGAAGCGCTGCTCTTTCGTCTCTGGCATCCTCACAGTGCAATGTTGTCCGGGCGGTTCGGCACTTTTCATCCCGATGGGGCGGTTGGACATCCCGACATCATACTGGTGCCGCTTCTGGCGTTCGATCGTCGGCTGCATCGGCTCGGCTATGGTGGCGGGTATTACGACCGTACGTTGGCCGCGTTGAAATGCCATGGCATCGGTTTCGCTTTTTCCTGGCAGGAGGTCGCGCATGTGCCCGTCGGGGCGTATGACTGGCCGTTGGACAAGGTGGTGACGGAACACGAGGTTCTTGCCCTGCCGACGATGGAGAAGGACGCGCGGTGAGACTGATTTTCCTGGGTGATATCGTGGGGCGCGCGGGTCGTGAGGCCGTGCAGCGTCACGTGCCGGTGTGGCGTGAGTCGCTGAAGCTCGATCTGGTCGTGGTGAATGGGGAAAACGCATCGCACGGCTACGGCCTGTCACCGGGAATTGCCGACGATCTGTTCCGGGCCGGTGTGGATGTGATTACGCTGGGCAATCATGCCTGGGATCGGCGCGATATGATCGGGCATATCGAGCGGACGCCGCGAATCATCCGTCCCCTGAACTATCCGCCGAATACGCCGGGGCAGGGGAGCCATATCGTGTCCCTGGCGGATGGGCGTCGTGCTCTTGTGGTCAATGTCATGGGACGTCTGTTCATGGACGCAATGGACGATCCTTTCCGGACGGTTGGCGACCTGTTGTCCAGACATCGTCTGGGCATGACGATACAGGCGGCCGTGATTGATTTCCATGGCGAGGCGACCAGCGAGAAGATCGCCTTCGGTAACGTCATGGATGGCCGGGTTTCGCTCGTGGTCGGCACCCACACGCATGTGCCGACGGCGGATTGCCGGATTTTGCCAAAAGGCACGGCCTATCAGACCGATGCGGGCATGTGCGGCGACTATGACAGCGTTATCGGCATGGGGAAGGATGCGTCGATCAGTCGTTTCATCCGAAAGATGCCCGGTGAGCGGCCGCAGCCTGCGGAAGGCGAGGCCACGGTATGTGGCGTCATGGTGCAAACGGATGACGCAACGGGCCTGGCGCAGAAGATGGCGCCGATCCGTGTCGGCGGCCTGCTGTCTGCTCAATGGCCGGATTTCTAGGCAAGGCTGTTAACGAAACCTTCAGGATTTGACCGTTCAATGCGTGTTGCGAAAACGCGTAATCGAGGGTGACGGTCATGGCAGGTTTGGGCATTCGCCTGGCGGCAGGCGAAAAATTGATAGTTAACGGTGCTGCGATCCAGTTCGAAACGGATGCGCAGATCAAACTCGCCAATCAGGTGAATTTTCTATTCGGGCGTCAGATCATGGCGCCTGATGACGTCACGACGCCGGCGCGTCGCATCTACTTCGCGTTGCAGACCGCACATATCGGCACGGCCGAAGAGCGTGAGGCGGCGTTGAAAAGCGCCCGGTATTTCATTCAGACCTTCATAGAAGAGACGACGTCCGAGCATGCGCGGGTTCTCCTCGCGAGTGCACTGGATGCCGCGCAGCGTGGTGCGGGCTATGAGGCATTGCGTCTTGCGCGCCGCATCCTGAGGCATGAGGACGCGGTGCTGTCAGGCGCCGAGGCGCGGAAAAAGTCATAAAAATGAAAAAAAATCGCAGGGGGTGGGGTTGTGGACTACGGGGATAATCCCATTTCTGCATACCCCGCTTGATTTTGG